>NZ_JBEZNU010000060.1:0-18721 GCF_040653375.1 Streptomyces sp. NPDC047974 | reverse complement strand
TGCAGGGGGGACCCTGTGGGAGAGTAGGACGCCGCCGAACAATCATTGTGGGAAAGCCCCGCACCTTATGGTGCGGGGCTTTTCTGCGTTTCCGGCCGACCCGGTGGGCGGAGCCGGTCGTGGCGGGAGGTAAGGTCAGGGGTCAACGTCGGTACGGTTCCGAGCAGGAGGCCCCCGGGTGGAGGTCCAGGAGACCGAGGTCCAGACGGACCGGGTCCTCACCATCCCCAACATTCTCAGCATGGCGAGACTTCTCGGCGTGCCGCTGTTCCTGTGGCTCATCCTCCGGCCGGAGTTCGGCGGGCCCAACAGTGATGTCTGGGCGCTGGTCGTGCTGATGCTGAGCGGTGTCAGCGACTACCTCGACGGGAAGCTCGCCCGGAAGTGGAACCAGATCAGCAGCCTCGGCCGGCTGTTGGATCCGGCCGCCGACCGGCTGTACATCCTGTCCACGCTGGTGGGTCTCACCTGGCGCGAGATCCTGCCACTGTGGCTGACCGCCGTGCTTTTGGCGCGCGAAGTCATGCTGCTCGTCATGGTGGGAATCCTGCGCCGGCACGGTTACCCGCCGCCGCAGGTTAACTTCCTCGGGAAAGCTGCGACTTTCAACCTCATGTACGCCTTCCCGTTGCTGCTTCTCAGTGACGGAACCAGCTGGCTGGCGTCACTCGCTGAAGTTTTCGGATGGGCTTTCGCTGTTTGGGGTACAACTCTGTATTGGTGGGCAGGGATCCTCTACGTGGTCCAGGTCCGTCGACTCGTGAAGGCGGATACCGCGGCCGATTGAGCCCGTCCGTCCCGTGCCGTGCAGCGTCGCCGGCAAGAACGAGGGCGTCCGAGGGCCCGTGACCGGACAGGGTCGGTCGGCAGGACCGTCGTCTCTTCAAGGAGGACGCTTCCGACATGAAGGCCGTCGTGATGGCCGGTGGCGAAGGAACCCGCCTTCGCCCCATGACCTCGAGCATGCCCAAGCCTCTGCTGCCGGTGGTGAACCGGCCGATCATGGAGCACGTCCTGCGACTGCTCAAGAGGCACGGTCTCAACGAGACCGTCGTCACCGTGCAGTTTCTCGCGTCGCTCGTCAGGAACTACTTCGGGGACGGCGAGGAGCTCGGGATGGAGCTCACGTACGCCAACGAGGAGAAGCCGCTCGGCACAGCGGGCAGTGTGAAGAACGCCGAGGAGGCGTTGAAGGACGACGCCTTCCTCGTGATCTCGGGGGATGCCCTCACCGATTTCGACCTCGGCGACCTGATCCGATTCCACAAGGAGAAGGGCGCCCTCGTCACCGTCTGTCTGACGCGCGTGCCGAATCCGCTGGAATTCGGCATCACGATCGTCGACGAAGAAGGCAAGGTCGAACGCTTTCTGGAGAAGCCGACCTGGGGACAGGTCTTCTCCGACACCGTGAACACGGGCATCTATGTGATGGAGCCCGAAGTCTTCGACTACGTCGAAGCCGACGTTCCGGTCGACTGGTCCGGAGACGTCTTCCCGCGGCTGATGAAGGAAGGCAAGCCGATCTACGGCTATGTCGCCGAGGGGTACTGGGAGGACGTCGGCACCCACGAGAGCTACGTCAAGGCGCAGGCCGACGTCCTCGAGGGCAAGGTGCAGGTCGACATCGACGGCTTCGAGATCTCGCCCGGCGTATGGGTCGCCGAGGGGGCGGAGGTGCACCCCGACGCGGTGCTGCGCGGGCCGCTCTACATCGGGGACTACGCCAAGGTCGAGGCCGGCGCCGAGATCCGCGAGCACACGGTCGTCGGCTCCAACGTGGTGGTGAAGACCGGGGCCTTCCTGCACAAGGCGGTCGTCCACGACAACGTCTACATCGGGCAGCAGAGCAACCTCCGCGGCTGTGTCATCGGCAAGAACACCGACGTCATGCGGGCGGCCCGGATCGAGGACGGGGCCGTCATCGGCGACGAGTGCATGATCGGTGAGGAATCGATCGTGCAGGGCAACGTCCGGGTCTACCCCTTCAAGACCATCGAGGCCGGCGCCTTCGTCAACACCTCGGTGATCTGGGAGTCCCGCGGGCAGGCCCATCTCTTCGGGGCGCGCGGGGTGACCGGCATCATCAACGTCGAGATCACCCCCGAGCTGGCCGTGCGGCTGGCGGGCGCGTACGCGACGACGCTGAAGAAGGGCTCCACCGTCACCACCGCGCGCGACCACTCGCGGGGCGCGCGTGCCCTCAAGCGGGCCGTCATCTCCGCGCTCCAGGCCAGCGCCATCGACGTCCGCGACCTGGAGAACGTGCCGCTGCCGGTGGCCCGGCAGCAGACCGCGCGGGGAAGCGCCGGCGGCATCATGGTGCGTACCTCTCCGGGGGTGCCGGACTCCGTCGACATCATGTTCTTCGACGAGCGGGGCGCGGACCTGTCGCAGGCCCGGCAGCGGAAGCTGGACCGGGTGTACGCGCGGCAGGAGTACCGGCGGGCCTTCCCCGGGGAGATCGGCGACCTGTCCTTCCCTGCGAGCGTCTTCGACTCGTACACCGGCTCGCTGCTGCGGAACGTCGACACGACCGGCATCGCGGAGGCGGGGCTCAAGGTCGTCGTGGACGCCTCCAACGGGAGCGCGGGGCTGGTCCTGCCGAGCCTGCTCGGACGGCTCCAGGTGGATTCGCTGACCATCAACCCCGGGCTCGACGAGTCGCGGCCCACCGAGTCCGTGGAGCGGCGGCGGGCCGGGCTCGTGCGGCTCGGGGAGATCGTGGCGTCGGCGCGGGCGGCGTTCGGGGTGCGGTTCGACCCGGTGGGCGAGCGGCTGTCGCTCGTCGACGAGCGGGGGCGGATCATCGAGGACGACCGGGCGCTGCTGGTGATGCTGGACCTGGTGGCGGCCGAGCGGCGGTCGGGGCGGGTCGCGCTGCCGGTGACCACGACCCGTATCGCCGAGCAGGTGGCGGCGTACCACGGCACCCAGGTGGAGTGGACGACCACCTCGCCCGACGACCTGACGCGGGTCGGCCGGCAGGAGTCGACGATCTTCGGCGGGGACGGGCGCGGCGGGTTCATCGTGCCCGAGTTCAGCAGCGTCTTCGACGGGGCCGCGGCCTTCGTGCGGCTCATCGGGCTCGTGGCGCGGACGCAGCTCACGCTGAGCCAGATCGACGCCCGGATCCCGCGGGCGCACGTGATCAAGAGGGACCTCGCGACGCCGTGGGCGGTGAAGGGGCTGGTGATGCGGCGGGTGGTCGAGGCGGCCGGCAGCAGGTCGGTGGACACCACCGACGGCGTGCGGGTCGTGGAGGCCGACGGGCGCTGGGTGATGGTGCTGCCGGACCCGGCCGAGGCCGTCACCCACCTGTGGGCGGAGGGGCCCGACGACACCTCCGCGCAGGCGCTGCTCGACGAGTGGGCGCGGGTGGTCGAGAGCGCGGGGCGCTGACCGCAAGGCGGAGCGCGGCCGGGCGGTGCCACCTCGGTGCCGTCCGGCCCTTCCCGGGGGCCATTCGGCGGTAGGGCGTACGACGTGCGACGATGTGCGGCATGTCGCAGCAGCCCCCCGTTCGGAGCACCGGTTCTCCGCCCCCGCGCCCGGACGCGTCGATGTCGCTGCTGAACAACGTCATCGACCACGCGCTGGACGACGGGTACGCGGAGGCGACCGCGCGGCGCCGGGCCGAGGGCGGGGCGCTGCCGAAGCCGCTGCGGGCGAAGCTGGGGCTCGCGGCGGGTCTGGTGCTGGCCGCCGCCGTCGTGACGGTGGGCGCGGCCGAGGCGCGGGTCTCGGCGCCCGTCGTCGCCAAGGAGCGGCAGGAGCTCATCGACCGGATCGAGGACGAGAACGCGACGGCCGACGGCCTGGAGCGGGACGTCGAGCGGATCCGCGTGGAGGTCGGCGAGCGGCAGCGCGCGGCCCTCGAACAGCACGGCGGCGACCAGGCGGAACTGGTCGCCCTGCTCTCCGGTGCCACCGCCGTGCACGGTCCCGGCGTGAAGCTCGTGGTCGACGACGCCAAGGGCTCCGACAGCGGAGGCGGCGGGCCGCGCGAGAGCGCCGGCTTCTCCGACACCGGGCGGGTGCGCGACCGTGACATGCAGCGGGTGGTCAACGGGCTCTGGGAGTCCGGCGCCGAGGCCGTGTCGATCAACGGCCAGCGGCTGACCTCGCTCTCGGCGATCCGGGCCGCCGGTGACGCCGTACTCGTCGACAACCGGCCGCTCGTGCCGCCGTACACCGTCCTCGCGATCGGGGACGGGCAGCGGCTGAGCACGGCCTTCCAGGACAGCGCCGACGGGCAGTACCTGCACGCGCTGGTGGAGAACTTCGGGATCCGCAGCAGCATCTCGGTCGAGGGCGAGCTGAGCCTGCCGGCCGCGCCGAGCCTGATCGTACGTACAGCTGAGCCGAGGGGGGCCGGGGCGGCGACGCCGACCGGTCGTGCCACGGCCGACAAGGGGAAGGCAACATCGTGATCGCCGTACTGGGCCTGATCGTCGGAGTCGTGGCGGGACTGCTGGTCCGGCCCGAGATCCCGTCGGTCGTCGAGCCCTATCTCCCGATCGCCGTGGTCGCCGCCCTCGACGCGGTCTTCGGCGGTCTGCGGGCCATGCTCGACGGGATCTTCGTCGACAAGGTCTTCGTGGTGTCCTTCCTGTCGAACGTGGTCGTGGCCGCGCTGATCGTCTTCCTCGGCGACAAGCTCGGCGTCGGCGCGCAGCTCTCCACGGGTGTCGTCGTCGTGCTCGGCATCCGGATCTTCTCCAACGCGGCCGCGATCCGCCGCCATGTCTTCCGGGCGTGAGGCCGATGAGTGTGAATCCGAACGAGAAGCCGGAAGAGGGCGGCGAGCGGCCGGAGGCCGCGGAGACGCCGGTCGAGCCCGAGACGTCCGACCGGCCGGGTACGGCGGGGAAGCCCGAGCGGCCCGAGACGCCGCCGGCGCCGGCCGTGGAGGCCGGTGAGAGCGCTCCCGAGGCGGCCGTGGCCGCCCCCGGAGCGGGTGCAGGTACCGGGGCGCCGAGCGGTCGCCGGCGGCTCGCGGACGCCCTGTGGCCGCCGCGGGTGACGCGGGCCCAGCTCGTCGTGGCGCTGCTCCTGGCCTGTCTGGGCTTCGGCCTCGCCATCCAGGTCTCCTCGACCAGCGAGGGCAGCGCCCTGCGCGGGGCGCGGCAGGAGGACCTCGTACGGATCCTCGACGAGCTCGACGACCGTACGCAGCGCCTGGAGGACGAGAAGGCGCGGCTGGAGAAGCAGCAGTCGGAGCTGGAGTCCAGCTCCGACCAGGCGGAGGAGGCGCGCCGGCAGACGCAGGAGAAGGAGCGGCAGCTCGGGATCCTGGCCGGCACGGTGGCGGCCGAGGGGCCCGGCATCACGCTGACGGTGACCGACCCGGTCGGCGCGGTCGAGTCCGACATGCTGCTCGACGCCATCCAGGAGCTGCGGGCGGCCGGTGCGGAGGCGATCCAGGTCGACGGCGTGCGCGTGGTCGCCAACAGTTATTTCACCGGTGGCGGTGAAGACATGCGGATCGATGGAACGCCGGTGACCGCTCCGTACGTCTTCAAGGTCATCGGCAAGCCCGAGGATCTCGAGCCCGCGCTCAACATCCCCGGTGGAGTCGTCCAGACCCTCGAGAAGGAGCAGGCCACGGCCACGGTGGAGCGTTCGGCGAAGATCGTCGTCGATGCCTTGCGACCCGTGAAGCGGCCTGACTACGCTCGGTCGTCCTCCCAGTGAGAGAGGGGGCGAGGGGTCCCGCGACATGGGCTGGAGCGTTGCGGGGGGTCGGCGCACCACAACGGTGGTGCGTGGTGGAAACTGTCCGGAGGATACGGACGTTGTGAAGGTGTCCGGGTCGGCAGGTGTGATGGATCTCGGTTCGTCCTGCCCCACGGGCGGGTCTGTTTCGGTCAAGGGGAATCGCCCGTGAAGTTGTTTGCGAAGTTGTTCGGCAAGAGCGCACGCGAGGACGGCGGCAACGCCAGGCACCGTGCGCCGCGCCACGTCCAGAACGAGGAGCAGGGCGGCGAGCGTCCGCTCTTCCGTGACGAGGTCGGTGGTCAGGGCGCGTCGTCTGTTGACCCCGCCGGTGCCGCGCGCATAGGTTTCGGTGAACCATCAACCTCAGGTACGGGTGGAGGGTTTACCCCCGATCCGTACGCGACCCAGACCTCCGCGGGGCAGCCGCGGCAGGAGGACGCGTCCATGCCGGTGTGTACGAGGTGCGGTCACCGCAATACGGCGGACAGCCGGTTCTGCTCCCACTGCGGCACGCCGCTGCGGGGCGGGATCGCCGCCGAGCGTCCCTCCGAGACGACGTCGACGATCTCGATCTCGGGTCTGGAGGCGTACGACGCGGAGACCACCGGCCAGATCGCGATGCCGGCGCTGTCCCCCGAGGCCCTCGCGGCCGTCGAGGCGCTGCCGCCGGGCTCCGCGCTCCTGGTGGTGCGCCGCGGTCCGAACTCGGGCAGCCGCTTCCTCCTGGACGGCGAGCTGACGACGGCCGGGCGGCACCCGCAGAGCGACATCTTCCTGGACGACTTCACGGTCTCCCGGCGGCACGTGGAGTTCCGCCGGCGCCAGGACGGCAGCTTCACCGTCGCCGACGTGGGCAGCCTCAACGGCACCTACCTCAACCGCGAGCCGATCGACACCGACGTGGTGCTCAGCAACGGCGACGAGGTGCAGATCGGCAAGTACCGGCTGGTCTTCTACGCCGGCCAGCGAGGCGTCTGACACGCCTGGCGGAGATCCTTCAGGAAAGGTCCATGGTGCGAACACCGACGGGCGGTGCCGGATCCGGCACCGCCACCGCGGGCGACCGGCTGGTGAGTATCGGCACCGTGCTGAACCAGCTCCGGGACGAGTTCCCCGAGGTGACGATCTCCAAGATCCGCTTCCTGGAGGCCGAGGGGCTCGTCGAGCCGCGCCGTACGGCCTCCGGGTACCGGAAGTTCAGCCCGGAGGACGTGGAGCGGCTCGCCGCCGTCCTGCGGATGCAGCGGGACCACTACCTTCCGCTGAAGGTCATCCGGGAGCACCTCGACGCCCTCGCCCGGGGCGAGCAGGTGAAGCTGCCGGCTCCCGGCCGGCGCCGTGACCTCCTGGACGGGCTGCTCGACGGTCCGGTCGACGAGGGGGACGGCGAGCGGCCGACCGCGGCGCGCCTCGGCCGGGCCGAGCTGGCCGCCGCCGCCGGGGTCACCGACGCCGACTTGACGGAGTGGGAGTCGTACGGCCTGCTCGTCGAGGGCGAGGGAGGCGGCTACGACGCGGAGAGCGTCACCGTCGCCAGGATCGTCGCCGATCTCGGCCGGTTCGGGCTCGAACCCCGGCACCTGCGGGCCGTGAAGGCCTCGGCGGACCGGGAGGCCGGACTGATCGAGCAGGTCGTGGCGCCGCTGCGCCGCCACCGCAACCCGCAGACCCGGGCGCACGCCGAGGAGACGGCCGCCGATCTGGCGCAGCTCTCGGTGCGGCTGCACGCCGCGCTGGTGCAGACGGCGCTCGGGATCCGCCTCCAGTGACGGTCCCGGAGCGCTTCGCGGCGGGGTGCGGAGGGTGCTGAGCGGGGGCCCGACTATCCAAACCGGTCGGCCACGTCCTAGGGTTGCTGTGTGAACGAGCTCGACGTTGTGGGTGTCCGGGTGGAAATGCCCTCCAACCAGCCGATCGTGCTCCTGCGCGAGGTGGGGGGCGATCGGTACCTGCCCATCTGGATCGGACCCGGCGAGGCGACCGCGATCGCCTTCGCCCAGCAGGGCATGGCCCCGCCGAGGCCGCTGACGCACGACCTGTTCAAGGACGTGCTGGAGGCGGTGGGGCAGGAGCTGACCCAGGTCCGCATCACCGATCTGCGGGACGGGGTCTTCTACGCCGAGCTGGTCTTCGCCAGCGGGGTGGAGGTCAGCGCGCGGCCGTCCGACGCGATAGCCCTGGCCCTGCGGACCGGTTCGCCGATCTTCGGCAGCGACGGCGTCCTCGACGACGCCGGGATCGCGATCCCCGACGAGCAGGAGGACGAGGTGGAGAAGTTCCGCGAGTTCCTCGACCAGATCTCGCCGGAGGACTTCGGGAGCCAGTGAGGCGCCGCTCCCGGGCCCGGTGAGGCGGCGCTCCCGGTGGGCGCGCGCGTGCGGCGGACCGGAGCGGAACGGGGTCGGACGGAAGGCGCCGTCGGCGCATTCGAGTAGCCTTTCCCCGGAGTGGGACACGTGAAACCACTCTCTGGGTGATTATCACTCGGCGTGCCGAGTGTGGCGATCGTTGACGCACCCCTAGCGACTGCCTACCTTCGAGTGGGCAGGTCAAGGACGGAGGGTCGGCGTGATGAGCAGCGCGGACGGTACGGCAGGGAGCTCGCTCGGACGCGCGTCCGGGGAGAGCGCCGCGTATCCGCTTCACGGCAGTGTGGGCGACTTCGGTGGCTTCGGTGCGGAGACGGGCGCCGGGGTGGCGGACGAGGCGATCGGATACCGCGGTCCCACGGCCTGCGCGGCCGCCGGCATCACCTACCGCCAGCTGGACTACTGGGCGCGCACCGGGCTCGTGGAGCCGAGCGTGCGGCCCGCGTACGGCTCCGGCACGCAGCGGCTCTACAGCTTCCGGGACGTCGTCGTCCTGAAGATCGTCAAGCGCTTCCTCGACACGGGCGTCGCGCTCCAGAACATCCGGGCCGCCGTGCAGCACCTGCGCGCCCGCGGCTTCCGCGATCTGGAGCGGATGACGCTGATGAGCGACGGGGCGACCGTCTACGAGTGCTCCTCGCCCGACGAGGTCGTCTCGCTGCTCCAGGGCGGGCAGGGCGTCTTCGGCATCGCGGTGGGCGTCGTGTGGCGGGACGTCGAGGCGGCGCTCTCGCAGCTGCACGGGGAGCGGGTCGACACCGGGGAGACCCTGGTGGGGCACAACCCGCAGGACGAACTGGCACGGCGACGGCGCGACCGGGCGGTCTGAGGGGCCTCGGGCGGTGGGTCGGGGGTCGGCGGCTCGGGAGCGGATCGCCGGCTGACTCGGCGCGGGGTCGCTTCGCAGCGGCCGTTGTCGGTGGTGTGAGGCAGGATCGGACGTGTGAGAGCCGCCCCCACGATCCTTCACCTCGACATGGACGCCTTCTTCGCCGCCGCCGAGCAGGCGTCGAAGCCGAGCCTGCGCGGGAAGCCCGTGGTCGTGGGAGGCCTGGGGCCGCGCGGAGTGGTCGCCACCGCCTCGTACGAGGCGCGGCGCTTCGGCGTGCACTCGGCCATGCCGATGGGCCAGGCGCGGAGGCTCGCGCCCAACGCGGCCTACCTGGTGCCGCGCTTCGCCTTCTACCGGGCGATCAGCGGGCAGGTGATGGAACTGCTCGGGCGGCTGTCGCCGCTGGTGGAGCCGCTCAGCCTGGACGAGGCCTTCGTGGACCTGGAGGCCGGCGGACTCGCGGACGACAGTGCGAGCGCCCGGGCCGTGGGGGAGCGGCTGCGGGCCGAGATCCTGGCGACGACGGGGCTGACGGGGTCGGTGGGGCTCGCGGGGTCCAAGATGCTCGCGAAGATCGCCTCCGAGGAGGCCAAGCCGGACGGCCTGGTGCTGTTCGAGCCCGGGACCGAGCGGGCGCTGCTCGCGCCGCGGTCCGTGCGCATCATCCCCGGAGTGGGGCCGGCCACCGGTGACCATCTGCGGCGGGCCGGGATCACCACGGTCGCCGACGTCGTGGAGGCGGGCGAGGACGAGCTCGTACGGATCCTGGGGCGGTCGCACGGGGCCTCGCTGTACCGGATGGCGCTGGGGCACGACGACCGGCCGGTGGTGGCCGAGCGGGACGCGAAGTCGGTCTCGGTGGAGGACACCTTCGACATCGACCTGCACGACCGGCTGCGGATCAGGCTCGAGGTCGAGCGGCTCGCGGAGCGGTGCGTGGAGCGGCTGCGGCGCTCGGGGCACTCGGGGCGGACGATCGTGCTGAAGGTGCGGCGGTACGACTTCTCGACGCTGACCCGGTCCGAGACGCTGCGGGGGCCCACGGACGATCCTCTGGTGGTGCGGGAGGCGGCGGAGCGGCTCCTGGAGCTCGTGGACACGACGGGTGGGGTGCGGCTGCTCGGCGTCGGGGTGAGCGGGCTCGCCGACTACACGCAGGAGGACCTGTTCGCCCAGGCGGAAGCCGGTGCGGGGGCGGTGGCGGGTGCGGAGGCGGGGCCTGCGGACGACGGGGGACGTGGGGAGGCCGAGGCCGGCGGGGGCGCGGTGACGTCCGTGGGGCCGGTGGCGGTGGCGGTGCCCACCGCGACCGAGACCGCGATGCGGCGGTGGGCGCCCGGGAACGACGTGCGGCACGCGGTGCTCGGAGCGGGCTGGGTGCAGGGCAGCGGGCTCGGGCGGGTCACCGTCCGCTTCGAGGAGCCCGGGAGTACGGCTCCGGGGCGGGTGCGGACCTTCTCGGTGGACGATCCCGACCTGGAACCGGCCGATCCGCTGCCGCTGGTCCCGGGAGGGGTGACGGGGGCGGAGCCTGCCGCCCCGGGCGTCCGCACGGGTGAGTGACGCCGCCGGGGGGCGCCGGGGTGATCCCGTCGTTCCGCCCGGGGCCGCCCGCCCCGCCGGCCGCGCGCGTGCGCGCGGCGGCAGGAGGGGTTCCGGGACGTGCCCGTGACGGCCGCCTCCGGGAAGGCGCGCGCGTCGCAGCCGGCCGGTGTCGGGGAGGTGGGGGCGCAGGGGGCTCGGGGAGCCCGTGACGGCCGTTCCCTTCCGGACGCGCGCGTGCGCGGCGCGGGGTGCCGCCGCCGGGGGCGGTTGCCGGGGCCGTGGGGTTCGGGGCGTGCTCGCGACGGCCGGTCTACGTCGTGTCGTCGTGGCCCGCGATGTGGCCGAAGTCCGGGATCTTCCCCGGCGGGGGCGGGAGGGTCAGTTCGTAGTGGCGGTAGAGCTGGAGCTCCTGCTCGGGGGAGAGGTGGCGGCCCACGCCGAAGTCCGGGGCGTCCTTGATCAGGGCGCGCTCGAAGGGGATGTGGAGGCCGTCGTCGGTCAGCTCGCTCGGCTCCAGGGGGACGAACGCGTCCCTGCTGAACAGGCCGGTGCGGACGGCGGCCCACTCGGGGATGCCGGTCGCGTCGTCCAGGTACACCTCGTCCACGGTTCCGATCTTGTGTCCGTTCCGGTCGAACGCCTTGCGGCCGATCAGGCTGCGCGGATCGATGTCGGTCTGCACGGTCCCTCCAACTGGTCGCAACTGCTCTACACCCCTACGAAAGTGCACATCTGGGATGTCGGCCACTTGAGCGAAGGGAGCGACAACGGCGCTGGTAGGCTGGCTGTGGCTGTCGACACCGTGCGGGAGAGTCCACCGGAGAGGTTTCCGGTGGCGCCGAAGGAGCAAATCCTCCCCGGAATCTCTCAGGCACCCGGTACCGCGCGGGCGAGGTCACTCTGGAAAGCAGGGCGGGAGTCCGACGGCATCCGCTCTCACCGACGGTGAAAGCCGGCGTGCCTTCGGGCGTGCCGGTGAAGCTCTCAGGTTGAGATGACAGAGGGGGAGGCCGTCCGGGCACCCGCGCCGTGGTGCCCCTCGCAGGTCGTGACGACCAGGAGGCCCCCGCATCATGACCGCCAACCGCACCCCGCTCTCCGAGCTCGAGCAGGGCATCCCCTTCGAGCAGCGGCACATCGGACCCGACGCCGAGGCGCGGGCCAAGATGCTCGCCCAGGTCGGCTTCGGATCGCTCGACGAGCTGACGGCCGCCGCGGTGCCGGACGTCATCAAGAACGCCGAGGCGCTGGCCCTGCCCGGCGCCCGCACCGAGGCGGAGGTCCTCGCCGAGCTGCGTGCCCTCGCCGGCCGCAACGAGGTCCTGGCCCCGATGATCGGCCTCGGCTACTACGGCACCTTCACCCCGCCGGTGATCCTCCGCAACGTCATGGAGAACCCGGCCTGGTACACGGCGTACACGCCCTACCAGCCGGAGATCTCGCAGGGCCGCCTGGAGGCGCTGCTCAACTTCCAGACGATGGTCGCCGACCTCACCGGTCTGCCGACCTCCGGCGCCTCCCTCCTCGACGAGGGCACCGCCGCCGCCGAGGCCATGGCGCTCGCGCGCCGCGTCGGCAAGGTCAAGAACGGCGTCTTCCTGATCGACGCCGACGCCCTGCCGCAGACCATCGCCGTGATCGAGACCCGCGCCGAGCCGACCGGCGTCGAGGTCGTCGTCGCCGACCTGAGCGAGGGCATCCCCGCCGAGGTCGCCGAGCGCGGTGTCTTCGGCGTGCTCCTCCAGTACCCGGGCGCCTCCGGCGCGGTCCGCGACATCAAGCCGCTGATCGACGCCGCCCACGAGCTCGGCGCGATCGTCACCGTCGCCGCCGACCTGCTCGCGCTCACCCTGCTCGACTCGCCCGGCTCGCTCGGCGCGGACATCGCCGTCGGCACCACCCAGCGCTTCGGCGTCCCCATGGGCTTCGGCGGCCCGCACGCCGGCTACATGGCCGTCCAGGACAAGCACGCCCGCTCGCTGCCCGGCCGCCTCGTCGGCGTCTCCGTCGACGCCGACGGCAACAAGGCGTACCGCCTCGCCCTGCAGACCCGCGAGCAGCACATCCGCCGCGAGAAGGCCACCAGCAACATCTGCACCGCCCAGGTGCTCCTCGCCGTCATGGCCGGCATGTACGCCGTCTACCACGGCCCGGACGGCCTGAAGCAGATCGCGCAGCGCACCCACCGGTACGCGGCGATCCTCGCCGCCGGTCTGACCGCCGGGGGCGTCGAGCTCACCAGCGGCGCCTTCTTCGACACCGTCACCGCCCGCGTGCCGGGCCGCGCCGACGCCGTCGTCGCCGCCGCCCGCGAGGCCGGTGTCAACCTGTACCGCGTCGACGCCGACCACGTCTCCGCCTCCTGCGACGAGACCACCGGCCGCGAGCAGCTCGCCGCCGTCTGGGCCGCCTTCGGCGTCACGGCCGACGTCGAGGCCCTCGACGCCACCACCGAGGACGCCCTCCCGGCCGCGCGGCTGCGCTCCGACGCGTACCTCACCCACCCGGTCTTCCACGCGCACCGCTCCGAGACCTCGATGCTGCGCTACCTGCGCCGCCTCTCCGACCGCGACTACGCGCTCGACCGCGGCATGATCCCGCTCGGCTCCTGCACCATGAAGCTGAACGCGACCACCGAGATGGAGCCGGTGACCTGGCCCGAGTTCGGCCAGATCCACCCCTTCGCGCCGATCGACCAGGCCCAGGGCTACGTCACGCTCATCACCGAGCTGGAGGAGCGCCTCGCCGAGGTCACCGGCTACGACAAGGTCTCCATCCAGCCGAACGCCGGTTCGCAGGGCGAGCTGGCCGGTCTCCTCGCGGTCCGCGCCTACCACCGCGCCAACGGGGACGAGCAGCGCACCGTCTGTCTCATCCCGTCCTCCGCGCACGGCACCAACGCCGCCTCCGCCGTGATGGCCGGCATGAAGGTCGTCGTCGTGAAGACCGCCGAGGACGGCGAGGTCGACGTCGAGGACCTGCGCGCCAAGATCGCGCAGCACCGCGACGAGCTCTCGGTGCTGATGATCACCTACCCGTCGACGCACGGCGTCTTCGAGGAGCACGTCGCCGACATCTGCGCCGAGGTCCACGAGGCCGGCGGCCAGGTGTACGTCGACGGCGCCAACCTCAACGCCCTGGTCGGCCTCGCCAAGCCGGGCCACTTCGGCGGCGACGTCTCGCACCTCAACCTGCACAAGACCTTCTGCATCCCGCACGGCGGCGGCGGCCCCGGCGTCGGCCCGGTCGGCGTCCGCGCCCACCTCGCCCCGTACCTGCCGAACCACCCGCTCCAGCCCACCGCGGGCCCGGAGACCGGTGTCGGCCCGATCTCGGCCGCCCCGTGGGGCTCCGCCGGCATCCTGCCGATCTCCTGGACGTACGTCCGCCTGATGGGCGGCGAGGGCCTCACGCGCGCCACCCAGGTCGCCGTCCTCGCGGCGAACTACATCGCCAAGCGCCTGGAGCCGCACTACCCGGTGCTGTACACCGGTCCTGCCGGGCTCGTCGCCCACGAGTGCATCGTCGACCTGCGTCCGCTGACCAAGGCGACCGGCGTCACCGTCGACGACATCGCCAAGCGCCTGATCGACTACGGGTTCCACGCGCCGACCATGTCGTTCCCGGTCGCCGGCACGCTGATGATCGAGCCGACCGAGTCCGAGGACCTGGCCGAGCTGGACCGTTTCTGCGACACGATGATCGCGATCCGCGCCGAGATCGAGAAGGTCGGCTCCGGCGAGTGGCCGGCCGAGGACAACCCGCTGCGCAACGCCCCGCACACCGCGGCCGCGCTGGGCGGCGAGTGGGCCCACGCCTACGACCGTGACGTGGCGGTCTTCCCGGCCGGCGTCTCGGCCGCCGACAAGTACTGGCCGCCGGTCCGCCGCATCGACGGCGCCTTCGGCGACCGGAACCTGATCTGCTCCTGCCCGCCGCTGGACGAGTACGACCACTGAGCGACGGCATGACAGAGGGCCGGTCCGGAGTCTCCTCCGGGCCGGCCCTCGGCGCTTCCCGAGCCCTGGCTCAGGCCGCCGTCGTCACCCGGCCCGTCGTCAGCGGCCGGTGCGGAGCGATGATCTGCCCGTCCGGCAGCAGTTCGCCGGTGTCCTCGAAGAGCAGGACACCGTTGCACAGCAGGCTCCACCCCTGCTCCGGGTGGCACGCCACCGGAGCGGCGGCCTCACGGTCGGCGGAGTCGGCGGTGGGACAGGCAGGCTGGTGCTGGCACATGGATGGGTTCTTTCGCTGCGTCGTGGTGGTTGTCCTGCGGCTCTGCGCGCTCATGGCCGCCCCCGTCGGTCGGTTCGGTTCCGGTCCCAGTCTTGCCGCACGGACGGTCTTCCGCAGGTATTTCGCGTCAGCTCGTCCTCTCCTGGGAAGACGCATCACCCGCAGGGGCGGTTCAGGTCAACACCCCCGCCTTTTCGGGTGGTTCGGGGTGGCCCGAGCGGGCTAGTCCGTCCGGGAGGTGTGTTCGGAAACGCCGTTCGGGTGCCGGTCGCGGACAGCTGTGCGCCCCGTGACCCGGGCGGGTCACGGGGCGGTGGGCGGTCCCGGTCAGGCGGACGCGGCGGAGCCGAGCAGCGGCGGCGGGGCGAGACGGGTGCTGAGCACCGGCAGCAGATCGGCCACCCGGTAGGGGCGGTTGGCGGCGATGCCGGGCGGCGCGGGGGCGAGCGGGACCAGGACGTCGGCGGACTCCGCGCCCGGATCCGTGCCGTCGGGCTCCGGCTCGGCGTGCAGCCAGAGCGTCAGCATGTACAGCTCCGGCACCGAGAGCAGCCGCGGCTGGTACGTGCCCGGCAGCGCCTCGGCCTGGACCAGCGCCCGCTCCGTGGCGGCGACGTACGGCCCCTCGAAGAAGTGCGAGAAGGACCAGCCGTCCGGGGTGAGCATGGTGTCCGCGGCGGCGACCGCCCGGTCCCCGCTGCGGATCAGGAACCGCCAGCCGACGAGCCGGGTGCCGGGCTCGTGCCCCGGGGCCCCGGAGATCCTCAGCACGTGGACGGGCAGCGGGAGTTCGGGACTCAGCGGTCCCGGAGCGGCCCGCAGGGCCGGGGTGCGGGCCTCTCGGACGGCCGTGGGCGAGCTCAGGGCCGCGAGGACACTGCGCAGGGCGGGCGCGGGGGCCGGGGAGGGTCGGAGCATCGTGTGGGTCGCCTCTCGCTCAGGAGACACGGGGATACGGATACGGGTGCGGGTTCCTGGTACCGGTCTCGGTACGGCTCTCGGTGCTGGTCGTACCGGTCTCGGTACGGGGTCCTGGTGCGGTGCCGGTGTGTACCGGTCTCGGTACGGGTGCTGGTGCGGCGATGCGCGGCGGCGGGGCCGGGTACGACGGCGCTGTCGCGACGGGGGCGGAGCGGGGGGCCACGGGTCGTGGCCGTACGCCGGCGCTCTGCCTCGTCCGCGGAGTTTATACGACACGTGTTCAGGGATTGTTTCCGCTAGACCCGACCGATATTCCTGACAAGACGTCATCAGGACGTATCCGGTGGGCGGTGCGGCGGAATCGGAGCGAGGACAGGATCTCCGTCCTCGCATTCCCCGGCAAGCCGGACGTCAGAATTCCGAAAGTCGTACCCGGACGCGCCGGGGGCGGCAATATGACATTGGTATATGTCCACGACCGGTCCGCAGGCGAAGATCCGCGCGGGCGCCGGCAGGTTCGTACCAGACTATCCGTGGAGCGGCCGGAAACGCAGGCGTTGTCGATCAGTGGCGTGGGCATCATCGTCCGTACGCGCGGCCCCGCCCGGTGGCCGCCCACGCGGGAGGGACGCCTCGATGGGGGAGAAGGTCGTGACGGACGGGTTCGGCCCGGCCGACCGGCAGCGCTACCGGCGCAAGCTCCAGCAGTGTCTGGCGGGGCTCGCCCGGCTCCTCGCGGAGCAGCGCTTCGACCGCCCGCGCAACCTCATGGGCGTCGAGATCGAACTCAATCTCGCGGGCTCCGACGGACTCCCGAGGATGCTGAACGAGGCCGTCCTGGAAAAGATCGCCAGCACCGATTTCCAGACCGAACTCGGAATGTTCAACCTGGAAGTGAACATCGCCCCGCGCAGGCTCGGCGGCCACGTTTTCGACCGGCTCGCGGAAGAGTTGAGAACGGGCCTGGGATATGCCGACCGGCAGGCCGCCGAACTCGACGCCGGGGTCCTCATGATCGGGATACTGCCGACCCTCTCGCGGCGTGACCTGGTCTTCGAGAACCTTTCCTCGGCCGACCGCTACGCCCTGCTCAACGACCAGATCCTGGTCGCACGCGGGGAGGAGATCACGCTCGACATCCAGGGCGTCGAAAGGCTCCGGCACACCTCGGAGTCGATCATCGCGGAGGCCGCCTGCACCTCCGTGCAGCTCCACCTCCAGGTGACGCCGGCCCGTTTCGCCTCCGTCTGGAACGCGGCCCAGGCCGTGGCCGGCGTGCAGATAGCCCTCGGCGCCAACTCGCCCTTCGTCTTCGGCCGGGAGGTGTGGCGCGAGTCGCGGCCGCCGCTCTTCACCCAGGCCACCGACACCCGTCCGCCCGAACTCCAGTCCCAGGGCGTCCGGCCGCGCACCTGGTTCGGCGAGCGCTGGGTGGACTCGGTCTACGACCTCTTCGAGGAGAACGTGCGCTACTTCCCCTCGCTCCTGCCGCTGTGCGACGAGGAGGACCCGCTGCGCGTCCTCGACGAGGGCGGGGTGCCGCAGCTGAAGGAACTCGTCCTGCACAACGGCACGGTCTACCGCTGGAACAGGCCGGTCTACGGCTGGGTCGACGGCGTCCCGCACCTGCGGGTCGAGAACCGCGTCCTGCCCGCGGGGCCCACCGTCACCGACGTCATCGCCAACGCCGCCTTCTACTACGGGCTCGTCCGCTCGCTCGCCGACGAGCCGCGCCCGCTGTGGAAGCGGATGGACTTCGCGGACGCCGAGGCCAACTTCGACGCCGCCTGCCGCCACGGCATCGACGCGGAGCTGCGCTGGCCCCGGCCGGGGCGCGCGGGCGGTGTCGCGAGCCGGCCGGCCGTGCGGCTCGTCCTCGACGAGCTGCTGCCGCTGGCCGCCGCGGGGCTCGACGCCTGGCACGTCGACCCGGCGGACCGCGACTTCTACCTGGGCGTCATCGAGCAGCGGTGCCGCCGCGGGGTCAACGGCGCGTCCTGGCAGGCCGAGACCTTCCACCAGGCCCTGGACGCGGGCCTCGACCGGGACGCGGCGCTGGCGGCCACGACCCGGCGGTACCGCGCGCTGATGCGGGAGGGCGAGCCCGTGCACACCTGGCCGGTGGGGGTGGCCGGAGCCTGAGCCCGCCCTGGATGGCGCTCCGGGCGGGCCGTCGCGCATGATCGTCGTACGGGGACCGCGGACCGGTCCCCTGGACGGTCGTGAAGCGAACGGGAGACGGGTGTGGTGGCGGAACAACGGGTCGTGGACGCCGGCCCGCCGGGGGGCGGGCTGTCGCGCCGGGTGCTGGGCTCCGAGACCCTCATCGTGCTGGCGCTCTCGCTCGGCGCGAGCGCGGTCTCCTCGCTGATCAGCTTCGTCGGCTCGCTGACCCGGCCCGGCGCGCTCAAGGAGCAGGCGGCCACCCTCAACGGCTCGTACGCTCCCGGGCGCCCCTGGCTCGACCTGACCTGGCAGCTCTTCGGCATCGCCACGGCGCTGGTGCCGGTGGTGCTCGTCGCCCACCTGCTGATGCGGGAGGGCTCCGGGCTCCGGGCCATCGGCTTCGACCGGACCCGGCCCTGGCCCGACCTCGGGCGCGGGGCGCTGGTGGCGGCCGGCATCGGCAGCGCGGGCCTCGCCTTCTACCTCGCGGCGCGGGCCTCCGGCTTCAACCTCACGGTGGTCCCCGAGTCGCTGCCGGACGTGTGGTGGAAGTACCCGGTGCTGATCCTCTCGGCGATCCAGAACTCCGTCCTGGAGGAGGTCATCGTCGTCGGCTATCTGCTGCGCCGGCTCGACCAGTTGGGCTGGACCCCGATGCGCGCCCTGGCGGCGAGCTCGGTGCTGCGCGGCTCGTACCACCTCTACCAGGGCATCGGCGGCTTCGTCGGCAACATGGTGATGGGCGTCGTGTTCGTGCTGCTCTACCGCCGCTGGGGGCGGGTGGGGCCGCTGGTGGTCGCCCACGCGCTGCTCGACATCGTGGCCTTCGTCGGCTACGGGCTGCTGGCCGGGAAGGTGGACTGGCTGCCCACCGTGTGAGCCCGGAGACACCGGAGGGGCGTACGGCACCGGTGCCGTACGCCCCTNCGGTGTC
>NZ_JBEZNU010000059.1:0-18828 GCF_040653375.1 Streptomyces sp. NPDC047974 | reverse complement strand
CAGCGGCATCTGCAGAAGGGCTTCGACCGTGTTCCAGTCGGTGGCAGGCGGGCTTGTGGGGGGTGGCACGAGTCGGGTCAGGGCGGCGAGGCTGGTCACAGGATTCCTTGGCGGCGTCGCTGTTGCTGCTGCTGGGCGTGGGCGGGGTTGGTCAGGATGGTTTCGACGGGCGTGCCGTCGCTCTTCTTGATGGGGTTGTCGTTCTTGTCGAACGCTTCGAGCTGAATGTACTTGGGCACGGAGTCCTTTCTGTCGTCTGTGTACTCGAGGTAGACGTTGTAGGTGGCGACTCCTCCCGTGGGGGAGTTCACCTCGTCGTAGATCGCTTGCTCGAGGTCCCGCATCACCGGGCTGTTCGTCGGGTTCTGGGTGATGGTGAAGAGGTTGTCGAGGGTGTCTCCGGAACCGCCGAGCATGCGGGCGAGCAGGTGGCCGCGGGCCTGGTTTTCGTCTCCGCCCATGAAGCCGGGCGGGCGCAGCGACTGTGAGGCGTGGGTGCCTTCGTCGAGCATGTCCCTGGTGATGGTCGCGTTCATTTCGAAGGGGCGACCGTGCTGGTCTCGGGTGAAGGTGACCCGTCCGCCCCAGGTCGGGTCGGCCTCGCAGCCGGCCAGTCCCAGCGGGTCGGCCAGAGTGAAGGGGTTGGGGACATAGGCGTAGTGGTTGATGGCGGGAGCCAGTCCCAGCGGGTCGGGGGAGAGGTAGCGGCCCAGGCCGGGGTCGTAGTAGCGGTTGACGTTGTAGTGGAGCCCGGTCTCCGGGTCGAAGTACTGGCCCGGGTATCGCAGCGGGGTGAGCGCGGTGCTGGACCGGCTCCACTGGGTGGCCCCCCAGGCGGTTCTGCGGGAGCGCCAGGCGAGTGAGCCGTCCTCGTCGACGAGCTCGCTGGGGGCGCCGGACAGATCGGTGACGATGGCGAAGAACCGCCGGTCGATCTCCTGCTGGGAGCTGTCCCGCTTCACCTCGCGCTGGGCCAGGGGCTTGAGCCCGGTGTAGTCCCAGATCAAGGTCGTGCCGTGTGTGTCTTCCTCGGCGAGCTGTGAGCCGTCCCAGCTGTAGGTGATGGTTTGAAGGAGGTGGCCGGAGCGGTCGGTGTGCTGCTTGGTCACGCGCCGGCCGAGCGCGTCGTACCTGTAGTCCCAGGTGTCGTGGCCGGGAGTCCTGACGCGGGTGAGGCGGTCTTCGGCGTCCCAGGTGAAGTGCCAGGCCAGTGTCTTTCCGCTGAGGGTGGTGAGGGTGCGGCGGATGACGCGGCCCTGGCCGTCATAGGCGAACGCGGTACGGCCGGCCTGGGTGAGCTGGGTGCCGTCATAGCGACGGTCTCCAGCGGAGTCCTGACCGGGAGCCCGCTGCGGCATTGCGGCACTGGTCTGATCACCGGCGGTGTTGTACGCGTACTGTTCCGTCCAGCCTGCTGCCTGGACTGCTGTGATGCGGCTTGCGGCGTCGACGGTGTACGTACGCAGACCGGTGGCGCTGTCGTTGATGCTGACGGGGGCGCCGTCCGGCCGGTAGGTGAACTCTCGCTGCATGAGGCTGGTGTCCCGCAGGCTCAGCGACTGGTTCGTGACGCGTCCGACGGAATCGAATCCGTGCAGCAGGACAAGGTGTTCGTTCAGGGTCCTGGAGATCTCACGGCCCAGCAGGTCACGCTCGAAACGGAAGGTGTGCTCGCCCGTGGCGTATGAGGCCAGGCCCTGCGGCCCGTAGGCAAGATCGCTGGTTGCGCCGGAGGGCGTGCGCCGGTGGATGCGACGGCCCAGCACGTCATAGGCAAAGCCCGTGGTCCGGCCGTTGACGCTTTCGGCGACCACCCGTCCTGCCTTGTCCCGCATGAGCTGGATGTGCGCGTGGTCATTGGTGATGTCACCAACGTGACCGGACTCGTCGTAACCGAAGACAGAGGTGGCACCGTCGTCGTGACGCATACGGACCACACGCCCCAGCACATCGCGGTCGAACGTGATGCCTTGGCCGGCCCCGTTGGTGCGCTTGACGAGGCGGCCTGCCGCGTCGTGCTCGTACGACACGGTGCGGCCGTCGAAGTCGGTCTCGGAGACGAGGCGGCCGGCCGCGTCGTATCGGTAGTGCCACTCCAGACCCTGCGCGTTCACCACCGCGGTCAGCCGCAGCTCCGTGTCGTGCCGGAAGCTGTAGGTGCCGCCGTCGGCGACGACACTGCTTGCCGGAAGGTCGAAGTGCGTCGCGGTGTAGCTGTTGACACGGCCCATGCGGTCCATATGCCGGGTCAGGTTGCCCTCGCCATCCCAGCTCCACTCTTCACGAGTACCGTCGGGCAGTTCCCGCCAGGCTGGTTTCCCTTCGATGGTCCACCCCTGGCGCAGCGTGCCGCCGATGGCGTCGGTGACGGCGATGATCCGGCCGAACGCATCGCGCTCACACCGCAGGACCGCCCCGTCGGACGCGGTGACCCGCACGGGGAGCCCGGCCTTGTCGTTCTCTAGTCGGGTCAGCTCGCCGAGCGCGTTGCGTACCCCCGTCACGTGGCCGCGGTCGTTGAACTCGTACTCGGTGCGGGCTCCGGCAGGGTCGACCGCGGCGGTTCGGTTACCGCGGTCGTCGTACTCGAACCGGATGACGGCCCCACCGCGCTCGGTGACCTCGATCGGCAGGCGCATCGCGTTGTATGCGGCGCCGGTCCGGACGCGGTCAGGGGCCACGAGCCCGACGAGGTTTCCCTCGAGGTCGCGTTCGAAGCGTACGGTGTGGCCCAAGGCATCGGTCTGTGACAGCAGGCGGTCCTGCGCGTCGAAGGTAAAGCGAACGGTGTTGCCGAGAGGGTCGGTCTCGGCGACGAGCTGGAGACGCTGGTCGATCTCGAAGACGGTCGTGGACCCAGCAGAGTCGGTGTATCGAGTGATGCGGCCGCCAGCCGGCAATGGCCCCTCATAAGAGAACCTCGACGACAAGAACCCGTCGGGGCCGATCGTTCGCACGACCCGCCCCATCTCGTCGTAGACGTACTGGAACGTTGAGCCGTTGCGGTCGGTCCAGGCTGTTACCCGCCCTGCAGCGTCGTAGGCGAGCCGCAACGGCAGGCCGGAGGAGTTGGTGACACCGGTGAGGTTGTCCGACTCGTCATATCCGTACCTCACCACGGTGACGAGGCCCTCAGGGGTCTGGAGCGACAGCTCAGTGACACGGTCGTCGTCGACGCGAAGCACTGCCTCGTAGCCGCCGTCGTGGACCACCCTGACCGGAGCACCATCACCCCGACGCACGAAGGTGATGCCGACCTGATTGCGGTCCTCAAGCTCATTCAGCCAGTAGGCGGGCGACTGACTGTAGGGGCTGCCGGTGAAGTACCGCGTGATGCCGGACAGTGGGTCGTCGACGCGGTAGGTGATGGAACCGTTGTCACGCCCTGCGAACGTCAGTGCCAGACGCGGCCCCTCAAGCGGCAGTACTCCGTTGGAGTCGTCAGCGGCCGGCAAGCGCGGATAGATGAGAACGGAGCCGTCCTCGCGCGCCCAGATGGCGCCTCCGGAGACGGAATCAAGCTCAATCCGTTCGTCCAGGGTGGACGCCCAGCTGCGTCCGAACCAGTGGCCCCACCGATACTCCGAGAGGTGGGTCCGGCGCAGGACGAACGGCACCGAGCCCGGCAGAGACAGATCGGTGTGGGAAAGAGTCATCTCGCCGGTCGCGACATCGACAGGGTCGTTCTTGCACGTCTTCTTTCCGAGCGGAACACCATGACGCTGGGGATCGTCCTTGGCTGTATCCAGCCGGTCCGGCCGCGACTTCCTGCCCTGTGAGCCGCTCTGACCACGACCAGGCCTGGAGCTTCCCGTCCGGTCGCCCAGACCATCGGTCTCGCCGCCATCCTTGGCGTGGACCTTCCTGATCTGATCGCGGATGTCGCCGTCGGTGTCCTTATGGGTCTTGGAACTCGAGGTGAGGGCGGAGGGAACCTTCTTGCCGATGTGATCACCGAGGTCGTCCAGAGCCTTGGTGAGCTTCTCGGTGACTCCCTCGATGGTGGTGTCGAGTGCCGCGGTCAGAGAGTCCTTGCCCTTGGCGCGGCCGTGGTGAGTCTTGGCCTTGCCAAGCTTGCCTCGGGAGACATCGCGCATGTTGACCTGCACACCGGCCAGATGAGTCCCTGCCTTTCGATGAGCGTCGTGGTCGATCTCCGGACCGCTCCGGGGCCCTGGAACCGAAGCGCCTCCAGCGGAGTTCAGCTGCAGACCCTCTTTGCAGGCCTGCGCGGTCTGGCCGGCGTCATAGCCGTTCTGAACCCCTGCCACGTTCATCGCCGTCTGGATGGCGAGGTCGGCCACGATGTTCTCGATAGCGGCGACGGCGGGCTCGGTGAAGGTTGCGACGATCTCCGCGACGGCAGCATCCGCCATCTCCTTGAGGATCCTCTTGAACGCAATACGCGTGGCGGCGATCTTGGCCCCAGCAAGCAGCGTCGACAGCCCCGCAGTCACCGGAGCGAACGCCAGAGAGATCCCCACCGTGGCACACAGCTCGGCCAGCTCCGCCACCGCCAAGGCCTTGCGGGCCACGATGATGTCCGCCACCCGGTCAAGAGCCCCGGCGACGACGCGAGCCGCCTTCGCGAGGTCCTTGTGCTTGCCCTGCACCTTCGACCAATGCTCGTCCAGAGCACTCAGCGACTCGCTCCGCCCAGAAGAGAGCAGCTTCTGAACATGCCCGTACGCGGCACCGGCATCCTCATCCGCGTCTTCGGCAAACTCCCGCAACGCGTCCGCCATGTCCCTGTAGGCGTCCTCGTCGACGTTCGGCCACCCCACACCGATCACATCGAGCATCGTGTCGACACCCTCAGGAATCGTGTAGCCCACGACGTACCAGCCCCCAACCGCGTAGAACAACGCCTCAAGCAACAAACAAGATCAACAAGAATGCCAGGTCCCGACGGCTCCCGCCCAGACGATGTCCGGCCGACCATGCTCTGGCAGCAGCCCGAGCGCGGTGCCTCACCGCTTCAGGCGGCGGGGTGGTGGCCGGCCCGGGCTGTTGACCGCCATCCAGCCCGGCGACCTGCTGCGCGCGACCGCCACCCTGGCCCAGCCGCCGATGCCCGGGGAACCCGCTCGGCTCGTCGTCAACGCGCTGGGCGGAGGTGACGTGCTGGAGGCCGGCGGTGAAGAGGGCGAGGTGTCGAAGATACGCACGGTGGTCTCCTCCAGACAGCTCGAGGAAGCCCCCGGCGGGTGCCGGGGGGCTGGGTAGGCGATGCTCAGCGGCGCTTGATGGCGTTGTCCGGATCGTGTTGTGCGTGCTGCCGGAGAGCGATGACATTCGCGTCCGGCACGGGGACGCTTCCCATCCGGCGGGCACCTGAGAAGAAGGTTCGGCCGCTCCTTCCGCCTGGCGGGACGCCGGTCTGATCGGCCTTTTCTTCCACGTCAGAGTCGTGTGGCGTGGTCTGCATGACAGCGGATATCAGGCGTATCCGGGCCGGTCAGATGTACCGCTACTACTTCCGCGAGACCGTCGTCGGCGGCGGCCGTCGCCCGGCCCGAACGCCGCTGCGTACTGCCCAGGAGCAAGCCGGGGTCCCGGTAGGGCGGTGGATGGGCCGCAGCCTTGCCGCGCTCGGACTCGCGCCAGGTGAGGAGGTCACCGAGCAGCAGCTGCGGAACCTCTTCGGCGAGCGCGGCCGCCACCCGGCCGCAGTTCGGATCGAGGCCGAGCGGCTCGCCGCAGGCGACTCCCCGAAGGAGGCGTTCAAGGCCGGCGCTCTCGGACGCCGGGTGACGGTCACGGGCGTGGACTTCGTGTTCCGGCCGCAGCCGACGATCTACCTCCTGTGGGTGTTCGGGGATGAGGAGACCCGTCTGGTGATCGAGGCCGCGCACGAGCGGGTGCTGGAGTGGATCGAGGACGAGGTCGCGGTGATCCGGTACGGCAAGGACGGCATCTACCGGGTGCGTCCGCCCGGCGGTCTGCTCGCCGCCCGCTTCCGCCACTACGAGGATCGCTCAGGTCGACCCTTGTTGCATGACCATCTGCTGCTGAGCGTGAAGGGGCAGCGCCTGGAAGGGAAGTGGGGCTCGGTCCACACCCTGGCCCTGCACGAGAACACCGTGGCGGCCTCCGCGCTCTACAACGAGCTGGTGGCCGCGGAGGTCTGCGAGGCGCTGGGGCTGGCGACCGAGCCGCGGATCGTCACCCCGGGGCGCGGGGGGCCGGTGATGGAGATTGCCGGGGTGCCGCACGAGCTGATCCGCTGGACTGCCCGCCGCAGCGACCAGATCGCCGCCTGCCTGGCCGAGCTGGAGCACGAGTACGTCACCGCCGTCGACGACGACGGCGAGCTGAAGTTCCTGCCCGTGGTCTCCGAGCGGGCCCGGGCGAAGATGAACCAGATCGCCGCCCGCAAGACCCGCCCGCCCAAGCGGAAGACCCAGCCGCTCGCGCAGCTGCGCGCCTGGTGGAAGGTGAGCGCGATCCTCACCTCCAAGGTCGCCGCCGACGTCATCAACTCCCTCCTCGAGCACGCCCGCGCCGCGGCCGCCGCGATCCGGGCCCGGGTCGCTGCCGTGGTCGACGTCGCCCTGGCGGCCGTCGACGTCACCGCGACGGTGTTCGTGATGAACGACGGCGGCCGTTTCCACCGCCGGCACCTGCTCGCCGAGGCCCGCCGCCACCTCGCCCTGGTCCTGCGCGGCCGCCGCCGCGACCCCGGCCTGGACGAGGAGATCGTGGCCGCCGCCATCTCCACCCACTGCCTGGACATCACCGAGCCGACAACCACCATCGGCCTGCTGGCGGACTACCGCCTCTACACCGCCCGGTGGGACCTGGCCGACCTCCCGCCCGCCGCCGCCCACCTACTCCGGCGCCCGACCCGGACCGGCAGCCCCCGGCCGATCCCGGCGAGTCGGCTGCGCTCCGGCCGCCGGGCCAGGATGCGGGGGAGTGGGAGATCCCGCGCATCCCGCTCCAGTACGAGCGTGCCGTCCTCGCCGGTGCGGTGGTGCGGGAGAAGGCGCGCACCACCACGACCGCCGCCGTGCGGGGCCGGGCGTACGACGTCGTCGCCCACCAGCAGGCGGCGATGCCCGAGCAACTGCTCGCACCCGAGCCGGCCGACCCCGAGCACGACGACCAGGAGCCGGAAGCCGGTCGCGGAGACGCGATCGACATGACAGCGCTGCGGGCCCTGCGGAAGTCCCGCACGGACGTGGAAGCCCTCGATCTCACCGCCGACCGGCTGCGCCGCATCCGGGAGGCGGGCACCAAGATGGTCAACGACTCCCGCGTCCGCGCGGACCGCCACACCGCACCAGCCGACGCGGTGCGCCCGGACGACCAGCAGGCGCACCGCCCACAGCAACCCGGACCGCACCGCGGCCGGGAGGCCGGCCACTGAGTGGACCCGATGGTGCGCACCCGGTGCGGTGGTGCGCACCGACGACGCCCAGCGTCCACTCCACCGAGTGGAGTCCACGTCCGGGAGTGGACGCCACCGCGCTCCGCACCCACTCCCCCGAGTGGAGCCCACCGGGTGGAAGTGGACGCCATCGACGGGAGTGGGGCCGCGCCTCCACCCGGGCCCACTCCACCGCACCGCCTTCCGCCCGGTGCGCACCACTCCCGCGCGCCGGCCGCACTGGGCGCGCGCCGAGTGGTGCGCACCGGATGGACGGTGGTGCGCATCGTGTGGTGCGCGCCGGATGGGATCGGTGCGCACTGGATGGGCGCTCCACCGCACCAGTGCGCACCGGGTGGGTGCGCTCCACCGCACCGGTGCGCTCCCACCCGGTGCGGTGGTGCGGTCAGCGGTGCGCACCCGGTGCGGAGTGCACCGCGTGCGCCAGCGTCAGGTGCTCGTCGCGCGCCGTCTCCAGGGTGGCGTGGGTGTCTCCGTGGTCGTCGAGGTCGGGGATGACGTTCTCGATGAAGCGGATGATGCTGCGGGCGATTCCGGGCACCGCCGTGGTGGCGGAGTCGCGTGCCCAGTCCCGCAGCGCGGACAGCAGGACGCACCCGACCTCGTCCAGCGCGAAGGAGTCCGCGCACAGGTCGGCGGCCTCTCCGTCCACGGCCGTGACGGGCCAGATGATGTCCTCGGCCAGCTGCAGCAGGGTGAACGCAAGCTCCGGGGTCGCCTCCACCCGGCCAGCGGCGTAGGTACCGCCGCTCGTCTGCAGCGCCAGGAGGTAGTCGAAGCCCTGCTCCACCTGCTCGGGCGTCAGCGGCGTACGGGTCGGGATCAGGTACGGCATGAAGCGCTCCTCACGATGACCGCCGTGCGTCTCACGGCGTCGTTTTCGCATGGTCGGCGCGGGGCCCTGTGGACAGAGGGACGGAGAACTCTCCCCCGAGCCGAAACCGGCGAATCGGGTCTGCAAGGGCTAAACCGGGCCCCCTTGTCCGGGGTGGTCGGGCCGACCACGAACCCGGCCCCGCCCCCTTGTCCACCTCTGCTACCGCCCCGACCACGGCCGCGTTTCCCCTAGACAGCGTCCGCTACCGGCCACGGTCAGGCCGCGGACAAGGGGGTCGGCTGCACGCTGCTCCCTCGAGGTCCCGCCCACCAGGGCGGGCCGGAAGCGAAGGAGCCACCGCGATGACCACGCACCGACCCCCGGAAAGCGCCCGGCACGCCCGCCCCGACCAGCGCCGGGTAAGCCGTCCCGGCCTCCTGCGGTGCGCACTTGGGAGGCCACTGTGGAACCCACTTTGGTGCCCGACATCAAGCCGGATGAAGAAAGCCCAGGTCACCCCGCAGATTCGGCCGCGCGCCGCGTTGTCACAACCCTCTTCTCTCCCCCTGAACTTCTTTGTGATGTCCGTGGAGGAGGAGATCATCGGGTCCCGGGGCCGGACGCCCCTGGCGGCCGGGCGCGGCCGGCGCTCGGCAGACGACCGCGCGCGCCAGACGACGAAGAGGGAGCGCAGCTGATGGCGGTCAAGCGTGAGGAGAACCCGGCGGGGTCGTCGAACAACTTGCGCGGCGACGTGCTGCGCGTGCTCGGAGTGCTGAAGGTCGCCACCGTCGAACAGATCCAGCAGATCTCAGCTCCGCACCTGAGCTACCGGCACACCGGCAAGCCGACGCCGTCGAAGCGGAAGCAGGCTCGCACCGCCGCGCATACCGGGGCGCTGTCCGATCTGCGCAAGCACGGCCTGGTGGAGAACGGCGGGCAGCTCCCGGGCGGAGACAGGCTGCGCAACCTCACCCCGATGGGCCTGAAGGTTGCGGCCCGCGAGCTGGGACGGCCGGTGGGGGAGATGGGCGACACGGCCCGCGGCGCCGGGCGCACCGGCGCCTCCCACCCGATGACGGTCAACGAGGCCGTACTTGCCCTGCTGCGCCCGAAGCCGAACCTCGCCGAGCTCGTCAGCGAGCCGGCCGATATCCGGGCCGCCGCGCAGGCCGCCTTCGACGCGCCCGCCGGGCTGGGCACCATCGCCTCCTACGCGACCGAGGTGGCGCTGCCCGCGACCGGCACCTGGTCCAACCCGGGCAAGGGCGGCGCCCAGGCGGACATCGTCATCACCGCCCCCGAGGACGGGGTGCCGCTGCTGTTCGTGGAGATCGACAACTGCTTCGAGTCCGCGCAGGTCCTCGCCGCGAAGATCGACAAGTACACGCGGTTCTGTCAGCGGAAGGTGAAGGACGTCGACGGCCGTGAGCGGTCGATGTGGCGCACCCGCTGGTGGGTGCCCGACGGCCGCCGCGGCGACCAGCCGCACCCGCCGCTGCTGCTCGTCTTCAACCGGATCGGCCCGCGCAACCCCAACACCGTCGTCGCGCAGCTGGCCGAGCTGACCGAGCGGCACTGGAAGGGCACCTGGTACGAGGGCGGCTTCCACATGTACGACGGCAAGCTGCCCATCGTCGTCACTGGCATGAAGCAGCTTCAGGAGCACGGTCCGGCCGGGGCGGTCTTCCGGCGCTTCGGCCGGCCGCACAACCAGACGCTCCTCGAGGCGATCGGCAACCCGCGCTGCGAAGCCCACGACGCCCGCCAGCAGGCCGAGTACGCCGCCCGCCAGCGCGAGCACCAGGAGGAGCTGCGCCGCATCGCCGCCCAGCACAAGGCCGAGCGAGAGGCCCGACGCCCGGTGTGTGCCGACTGCGGCACCCGGTTCACCGACGAACGGTGGAGGGCCATCGAGCCCGCCGGGTGGAGCGCCCCGCGCGAGACCCACCCGCACCTGTGCGACGACTGCAAGCAGCAAGCCGTCACCGCCGAACGCCAAGCCCCGCAGGCCGGGCCCGAGCACCAGGAGCACGACCAGGCCGTGCCCGAGCAGAAGGCCGGCGGCACCTGGCTCCCCCGCTTCCGCAGGTGACATGACGCCCCGGGCCGACTCGCCCAGCGAACCGGCCCGGGGCACGCTGGAAAGCGTGACCAGCGCGCCGATCGTCGTGCACCGGCCCTCCCTCTCGGGCGGCCGGAGAGTCACCGTGCACAGCCACGGCCAGGACGAGATCCTCGGCACCGCCTACAGCGACCACGACCTGGTCGTGTTCCTCGGGGGCGCTGGCGTCGCCGAACCCGAGGCCATCTGGGACGACCCGCAGTGGGTGGAGTGGCGCGGAGGCCCCGCCCACGAGTTCAGCGCCGCCTGACGTCCGTGCCACGGGGTCGGACAGGAAGAACCTGCCCCACCTCGCAGGTCAGTCGATCAGGCTGTGCAGCCCTACCGTGCAGCCCGCGGCAGCGAGGACACCGGCGAGGACCGCCTTGGGGTAGGACTTCTCGGCGAAGAAGGTCAGCACGCCGAAGCCGATGCCGACGCCAACGGCTATGAAATTGCCGCCGGCTGGACCTACGGATACGCCGGAACCGACACGACTGACGCCTCCACCGAGGGACCCTCAGGCGTCCACACGGCTTGACCAAACAGATAGGGGCACCCCCCCGCCGCCCCTCTCGGCCCTACGCCCCGCCGCACCCGGGTAGGGTCGGGCACAGCCCGCGCCGATATGGCGTGCGCGGGCGAGGCCCGGTGCCCAGATGCGCTCTGGGAGCAGTACCACCGGGCCGCCCCTTCCTTCCCGCTCCGCCGGCGCCTGCACGAGTCGCACGGGCGCGGCTGATGAGTGGACCTCACCACGGTCATGCCGGCCGTGACCCTGATAGGTCCACCCCCTGTTTCCCCAGGTGAATGGGCCTGCTGATAGGTGAAGCTGATAGGAGGTCTGGCCTCAGACATCGGTGACGTTCCGGAGCCCAGCCCGTACCGCTTCGTATTGCAGAGCGACGACCACGAGACGCAGGTGGTCTAGGGCCTGTTGTGAAAGTCATGGTCGCGTGAGGTTTGGCGTCCATCGGGGCGTCATTGTCAGTGGTGCTGTGCATGATCGGCGCGTCAGTTTTGCGCGGAGGTAGGGAAGTGCCATGCCGATCACAAACCAGCAGGTAGCAGGACACGCGTTCCTGCGGCAGATGTACGACGACTCGTACTTCCCTGATCACGTGGTCGACCGGGGGAAGGCGATCCTGCTGCGGCTGTGCGAGCGCATCGAGGCCGAGCGGCCGTCGGACCTGGAGAGCTTGTATGCGCTCACCCAGGCTGCGACGGAGGAGTTCAACCTGCTGGACAGGGAGTTCGTGGCGGCCGGAAGCGGGATCGAGACGGCGGCACGGGAGTGGATCTGTGACGAGTTCTGCTTCGTCGCGTCGGCAAACGAGTTCACGGAAGCAGACGCAGAGGAGTTGACCGCCGGCCGGGACTGGTGAACCAGGACGGGAGGGCTACCTCCGTTCAAAGCCACTCGTTGATGGACGCGACGAGCACGGTCGCCTCGTAGCGGACGGCGAGCTTGTCGTACCGGGTGGCGACGGCGCGGTGTCTCTTGAGTCGGTTGATCCCGCACTCGACCGCGTGGCGCTCGCGGTAGTCGGCCGGGTCGAAATGCGGCGGCCGACCGCCGCGGGAGCCGCGCTTCTGGCGGTTGCGTGCCTGGTCGGCCTTGTCCGGGATGGTGCAGCGGATCCCGCGTCGGCGCAGGTAGGCGCGGTTTCTGCGGGAGGCGTACGCCTTGTCGGCCCGCACGCGGTCGGGCCGGACGCGTGGCCGGCCCGGTCCGATGCGGGGCACGCGGACCTTCTCCAGCACCGGTTCGAACTGCGGCGAGTCCCCGCGCTGTCCTGCCGTGACCACGATCGACATGGGCTTCTGACCTTGCTCGACGGCCAGGTGGAGCTTGGTGGTGAACCCGCCGCGTGAGCGCCCCAGCCCGTGATCACCGGGCTCGGTGGAGATGCCGCCCGGTGGCTCCTTCTGCAGGTCACCCCGCTTGCGGGCCCCGGCTGCATGCTGATGGGCACGGCACACCGTGGAATCGACGCTCAGGTCCCAGACGATCGCGCCTTTCGCGTCGGCCAGAGACTGGAGCCGAGTGAGGATCCGCTGCCAGGTTCCGTTCCGCTGCCACCGGCGGAACAAGTCGTAGACCCGGTTCCACGGGCCGTACTCGACGGGGATGTCCCGCCACGGAACGCCGGTCCGGACCCGGAACCGTATGCCGTCGATCAGCTGGCGCCGCGGCCAGACGGGCGACCGCCCCGCTCTGGCGCCCCTCGGCAACAGCGGCTCCAGCACCGCCCACTGCTCGTCCGTGAGATCTCTCCGACCCATGAACCGTGATCATTCACAGCCCAAGATCCACTTTCGACACACGGCCTAGATGGCCAACCTCGACGTCGTCCATTGGCTCACCGACCCGGAGGAGTAGGCAAGCTGTCCCTGGGCAGGTCCTTCGGCCGCCGATGAGAAGGTGCCCGCCGGCTCGGCGGGCATCCCGCTCGGCGTCCCGTAAACGGAGGGACCGTTGTCGGACCCGGTCCGTACCCTTGGCTGAGGTACCTGAGACAGGAGGGCAACGTGGCCCGCATCAACCAGCGCGCGATCGAGAAGCACCTCAAGGACATCGCGAAGAGCTACGAGCGCGCAGCCAAGCGGAACCCCATCCGGGTGCCGATCCAGACCGAGGCGACTGGCACAGGAGGAACCATGCCCGGCCGTGATGCCGCGGAAGGCGACCCGGTTCTGGCCCGGCTCCTGATGTGGCTCGACGAGCAGACCCAGCAGAACCCCTCGCGCTACATCGACGTGACCCGCTTCGTCGAAGAGCAGCAGCTGCCGGACGAGGACCCGACCGTGCTCGTGTTCGAGCTCGAGCAGCGCGACCTGGTTCGCGTCGTGCGCGCCATGGGCGGCACTCCTGATGTCTATCCCACCGACGCGGGCCGCGTCGCGATCCACCGGCTGAAGAAGTTGCGCCTGGACCGTGCTGCCCGCCTCCGCTACACCATGGACGCCTTCCATCGGTGGCTGTTCGACACCGCTGGCGACCAGAAGCCCACCAACCCGGTGATGTTCCTCGACACGCCCGCCGCCTACTTCGCCGGATCCGAGATCACCGGCCCCGAGCTCCACGAAGCGCTCGCCCACCTGGAACAGCACAAGCTGATCGAGCGTATCGACACCGAGCCCCCCACCGTTGCCATCACACCCCAGGGCGTCAGCTGCGCCCTGACTGGAGGAAGCGTGCAGGACCACGTCAACCAGCCCCGCCCCGGCACCACCTACAACAACTTCATGCCGAACGCCAAGGGCGTCATCATCGGCGAGCAGCAGTACTTCACCCAGAACAACACCGACGGTGTCGACCCGACGCTGTTCGTCCAGCTCGCCGGGTACGTCGGCCAGGTCAGCCCCATCCTGGGCCTGTCCGACCACGACCGCGTGGAGCTGGAGCGCGTCGCCCAGGACCTCCACACCGAGGCGACCTCCAGCAACCCCGAACCGGGCCGCCTGCGCCAGTTCGCCACCCAGCTCAAGGAGCACCTCCTGGCGGCCACCACCACCATGGCGGCAACCCAGGGCATCCAGATGGCTGAGCAGGCCCTCGCCGCGCTCATGTAGAAGCCGCTAGGTGAGGCTGATAGGAGCTTGGGCCGCGCTTGCCACGCGTCTGCAACGGGAGCCGAGCTGGCCGGCTTCGGCAGGAACCGCCCGACTTCGGCTGACCAACGACAGCGGGGCCGGACAGGAACATCCTGTTCGGCCCCGCCGCCCGTTCCGGTTGCTCACCGGCTGCGGGTTGGCCTCCATTTGCTCCAGGACTACCAGGGTCTCGGGCTGGCTCGGCCCGCACGCCCGCAGCAACTCCTCAGGGGAACCTGATTGTTGCCGGATTCGTTAGAGGAGAAGCCGACAGATCGTTCGTCGGGCGCGTAGTTGAACAGGGGGCGGGATGCGCGAGAGGGATCAAATCACTGCGTACCTGAACGAGCAGGAGTACTACACCGGCTCCGGCGAGCCCGGAGACATACCCGGTGGGCCTCTCCCGCCACCCGATGTGCTGGTCGCGATCACGCTTGCGCCGTTCGTCACCGCGGTGGTGGCATCACTGGGCACGGGCCTGGGGCAGCGGATCGAAGAAGCAGCCGTGCGCATTCTGCGACACGTACCACGGCCTGCGATCCTCCGCCGGTCACCGCGGTTGCTCCAGGCGCAGATGGAGGCCGGCGATGCCGTGGCAGAGGAGGAGACGGGCGAATCGGCCCCCTCCGCTCTCACTGTCACCACCGAAGGGGGCACGCGGATCCAGCTGTCCACCAAGACCCCGGTTGACGCCCTGCTGCTGCTTCCTGACATCGGCTTCACGGACGTGCAGGAACTTGGCGATGTACCGACCACTGTCAGGTGGCTTCCCGACTGGCCCTCCGCTAGGTGGCATGCCGTCAGCATTAAGGATGGGCACATCATCGATGTGGGATGGGATCCCGAAACGCGGCGGTGGGTCACGGTCCGCTTCTAGACCCGCAATGGTTTGTCAGGTTCCTTCTGCGGGTCGGGGGAGGAGCTCTGCTGGAGGTGGGCGAGGAGCATGGCGGTGGACGCGGCGCGAACCAGCCGTTCTCGAACCGCGGCTCGGCTCCGTGCGGTGGTCCAAGTGTGAGCGCCTGCTACCGCCCCGGCCTCCAGGGCCGCGACGATGTCGTCTGGCGTTAACGGCGCGAAATGGCCCCAGATTTTCGGTCTGGGCTGGCCCCACGTCGGTGGTTGAAGCGGCCTTTGTTCCGGCCTGAACTGGCTCCGGGTTCCGGTCTCAGCAGGGCCAGCCATGGTAGTCGTGGGGCTGCTGAGGTGGGCTGATGGGCCATGAGCGAGAATGCTGCGCATGACGACTTGAAGAGCACCGGCAAGGCGGTGGCACTGGCTCAAGGTGGCGACCTGGGACACGGTCGAGGACGGTGATCGCCGAAGCTGCGCTGCCTGCGGGACCGCTGTCCGCTCCTACCAGTTCCGTCTCTACCCGTCCGAGTCCTCAATGTTCGAACGGTGCGTCGGCTTGGCATGGTGCTCCGGGTGCCGGATCTACTCCAGTGCAATGGTCCACATCCCTCGAACGCGTGTCCTCGTCGACGCGCTGGGCTCCTTGCCTGAGGACGAGTCTGTTCGACTGCGCCGCAGCGAAGCGAAACTGGTCGACTATCTCGATCGCCAAGGTCGCCGGAAGCCTTGATCCACATCCAGAGGGTGACCGGTCATCTGTGAGGGCTACTTCTTCGCCTGTTGCTTGGCTTTGGCCTGGGTGGCTTCGTTGATGTGCGGCAGGAACAGTTGATGTCGAGTTTGAGCAACAGATGTTGATCAAGCAGCGCGAGAATGTTGCCGAGTTCCGAGAACGCATGGTCGGCGTGTCGGGGTGCGGAGAGGACTGACGAGCGGGACGGTTATCGTCCTGGCATGACACAAGGGTTCGATCTTGTTGCGTCGCTCGCCAGGGGCGTCGATGGCCGCAGTGGTGCGTGGATCTTCATCCAGGACTTTGCTGCGCACTGGGTCCGCGGCCTGGAGGACGGTGACGGGTGGGCGGAGGCCGATCTGCGGGCGGCGGAGCAGAGGCTGGGTGTCCAGCTGCCGACCGCGCTGCGCGAGGCGTATCTGCTGTTCGGTCGCCGTCAAGATCTGACCAGTAACCACGACGTGCTGCTGGACCCGGCTGAGCTGTATGTGGATGACGCCAGGGAAGCCCTGGTCTTCCGTCACGAGAACCAGGGAGCCGCGTCGTGGGGCATTCTCCTGAACAGCCTCCAGGACGGCGATCCTGCGGTATTCATGCGGCTTGACCTGGCCGACAAGAGCGCCGAGCGGTGGGAGCCTTGGCTGGAGCATCTGTCCCTTTGCTTCGTCGAGATCGTGTTGTCCGAGTCTGTGCAGGTGCAGGCGGATGAAGAGCTGTGCGACTTCCTCAACCCGGATGAGGACAGCATCGAGCTCCTGGAGGAGAACGCCGTCCGGCTGCCGTTCCCCGCGTATCCCGCTGGCGAGGAGAACGGCTCCCGGTGGTTCCTGAGCCGGGACGTCCTTCTGCGAGAAGACGCTGGTGTGGCCATCTGGGCCCGCGGCCGGACGACAGCAGATCTCGACCGCGTTCGTGACCTGATCCCTGGCGACTGGCTCAACGACTACCGCTGACCACGTCCCAGGCTCCTGCCGACCGGGCCGCCGGCGAGGGAGTCAGTCCGGACTCTTCTGCTCGGCTCGGGGCCGATGCTGCTCCTCGTGCCTGTGGGGGTGGCCTGGTGGGGTTGTTGTGGTCCTCGGTCAGGTCCTGCTTCCCGTACGCGTGTGGGTGGTTGGTGGTGGGGGGATGGTTTCGCGGCTGTGTGGGTGATGTGTTTTCCGTGTGGGGCTGCATCTCTGTATGCGGTATGCGGGAATCGCATGCGGGGTGTGGTTGTCGGGTGGTGTTCCTGTTGGCGTGGCGTGGCGTGGCGTGGTGTGGTGTTGCTGCTGCCTTGTGTCCCGGGGCGTGTTGTTGGGCAGGGTGCCCCCAGCCCGGTGAGGGCCTGTGCTGTCGCTGCGCCCTTTCGGGTGCCCTCTTACCCGCTTGTGCTGGCCGCCCGCCGCGCGCCGGTCCTGTGGTGTCTGTGGGGTCCTGGTGGTGGGGGAGTCGGGTGTGGTCTGTGTCCGGGGCAGTGTGGTGGGTGTGCGGATCCCTGGGTGCCTCTCAGGTTGTTTTTCCTGGTGGTGGGGTGTGCTGAGAGTTGTGAGGCACCGGTCGGGCAGGGGGTTTTCTCGTCCGGTCCGGGTCTGTGTGACGGGCAGGTCTCCATCCCCCCACTTCCCGAGGCTGCTCCCGGCATGTGTGGGGATGGTCGCGGGACAGGCCGGCCCGGACCAGCCCTGACCACCAGTTCCCGGCCCGGGCGGGGGATGGCCCCTCGCGGTACGTGAAGGAGTTGTTGGCCGCCTGCTGCTCCCGGCCTGTGTGGCGGCCCTGGGAGGGACTGAACGGGGGCTGTTCCCCGCACGCGCGGGGGTGGCCTTCGGGGGTGTTGTTGTGGTTGTCGGCCGAGGTTCTGCTTCCGGTTTTGTGTACCGGCGGGGGTGGTCTCGGCGATGGCGGTGGGGGAGGTGGTTTCTCGGTTGTGGGGGTGATGCGTTTTCCGCATAGGGGCTGGGTTCTGTATGCAGTATGCGGAATTCGCATACAGGGTGGTTGTTGGGTGGTGTTCCTGCCAGCGCGGCGCACTGTTCCCACTCCCACTCCCACTCCCACTCCCACTCCCACTCCTACTCCTGTTGCTGCCTGTCTTTGATCGTGTGGTGGGGCGGAGCCCGCGTCCGGCGAAGGGCCTGGATCCGTGCCGCGCCCTTCCTGGTGCTCCTGCTTGTCGCCGGTGCTGGCCCGGCCCTGCTCGGGTGCGTGCGTGCCGGCCCTGCGGAGGGCCTGGGGCAGGGGCCGGGGTGTGTTCTGTCCTGGGGTGGTGGTGTGGTGAGTGCGGGGCCCCTGAGAGCCTCTCAGACTGTTTCCCCTGGTGGCGGCCCGGGTTGAGAGCTGTGAGGGGGCGTTCCGGCCGTGGCTTTTCCAGAGCACCGGCCGGGCCCGAGAAGGGATTCTTCCCCCGGCCGGCACTGTGGGATGGGTAGGCCGTTGTCGAGCCGACGCTGCCTTCCGTGGCGTCGACGACCCCCCTTCCACCCCCCCTGTTCGTGGCTGGCCTGGGAACCACCGGTCATGGCGCCCACGCCAGCCGCCCCTGTTCAGCGCGCAGGGGCGGAACGAGCCCGGGCTGCTCCCCGCGGCTGTGAGGCAGGGGGATGCGGTTTCCGCATAAGGGAGGACCGCCCCTGTCGGGTATGCGGTTTCCGCATGCAGGCGAGGGGCTGCTCCCCAACCCTTTTCTCCGGTCGCCGGCGCATGGCCCCTGCCCGCTTGCCCGCTCGAGCGGCGTGCTCCGCAGTCGGCGCCGCCCGGGCCGCGCCCCGGCACACAGCACCCTGCCGGTGCGCCCCTGTGGCTGCGTCTGTCTTCTGAGGGTGGTGGGTGACGGTGCGTCTTGATGCGCTTTCCGCATGGGGTGTTGAGGGTCCGCCAGAAGACTTCCGGCTGACAGCTTTTTGAGTGTCCCTCACCCGTAGCAAGATTTTTGATAGTTGGCGACATATGGGAGATTTGGGGTGTTTGATACAGGTCTAGACAACAACTTTCGAGCCTCCCCCGTACCCATCACTTACAGTGACGTCCCATGTGGCGTCCCCACGGCCCGTGGAGTACCACCCCGGCACCACTCGAAGTGGCATCCCTCGAGCGCGGCAACCAGCCGGCACGTACCGCCGGCCCCGCAGGGGCCGCACACCACCCACCACACCCCGCTCCACCCAACACACCATCAACCACCTTCGAAACCAACCCACTTACCAGCACCACACCCCGCCGCAGGCGGGCGCCCCACCACAAACAACCCCCCACCCCGCACCCGCCAAACCAACCCCCACCACCCCGCGGTCACCGAAGGTGCCCGCCCCCACGCAACCAGCCCAGCGCCGCGCAGCGGCGCAGCACCC
>NZ_JBEZNU010000058.1:0-18870 GCF_040653375.1 Streptomyces sp. NPDC047974 | reverse complement strand
CTTGCGGGTCACGCGACGTCTGGGACTGCTCGTCGAATGATCCGATGGTGCTGGTCAACAGGTCCTCACTCCGAGAGCTCGGGGCTTCCGGGACCGGCGCCCGGCCCCCGCCCGTACCGCACCGGCCCCGGGTCCCTTCCGGGACCGGCGCCCGGCCCCGTTCCGTTCCCGACTCGAAAAGTCCGGCGGATCACCGCAGACTGGTCGGAGCGTGTCGTTCCGGCTACTCACGGGGAGGAGGTACGGGCATGCGCGCGCTCCACCGCGGCTTCGCCGCCCATGCCTCGGTCGCCGCCCTGCTCCTCGGCACCGCCGTCGCCGCGGAGGTCCACGCGGCCCCCGCCCCCGCCGAGGAATCCGCCGTCACCGCTCCGGTCGCCGCCGCCCCCGAGGACTTCGGCGCCGCCTGCCACACGGTCGTCGAGGGCACCCGGGTCACCGCCCACTGCCGCAACCCGTATCCGCGGACCGACCGGATACGGCTCCACGTCGAGTGCGACCCCTGGTGGGACCTCGACACCGACAGCGCCCCCGTGGACGTCGCGCCCGCCGACTACGCGACGCTCACCGCCCGCTGCTGGAAGGAGGTCCGCTCCGCCTGGGTCACCCACGAACCGGCGGCGGAGCCTGCTCCTCCGTCTCCGCCCGCCGCTTCCCGCCCAGGCACATGAACGGATAGCCCGCGGCCTCCTCGGCCGCCCGCTCCGCGTCCCCGGCCCGGATCGCCTCCACGAGGCGCGCGTGGTCCATGTGGTTCTCCGGCCGCAGGTCCGGCCCCACGTCGCCGCGCAGCCACTCGCGCAGGAGATCGCCCAGGTCCGCGTAGAGCTCCGTCAGCACCTCGTTGCCGGACGCCGCCACCACCGCGTGGTGGAAGGCCGCGTCGGCCGTCACGAACCGTTCCGCGTCCCCCGACTCCCACGCCTCCTCGCGCCGGACCAGCAGCGCGTCCAGCTGCCCCAGGTCCCGTTCGGAGCGCCGGCCCGCCGCGAACCGCGCGGCCGCCGACTCCAGCGTGGCGCGCAGCTCGGCCACGTGCGTCGGATCGGAGCCCGCGAACCGCCGGTGCATCACTCCGGCCAGCTCGCTCGTCGCCGCCACGTAGGTGCCGGAGCCCTGCCGGATGTCGAGCAGTCCGTTGTGGGCGAGCGCCCGGACCGCCTCGCGGACGGTGTTGCGGGCCACGCCCAGCTGCTCGACGAGCTCGGGCTCGGTCGGGATGCGGGAGCCGACCGGCCACTCGCCGGAGGTGATCTGGTTCCGCAGCTCGGCGATCACCTGGTCGGTGAGACCGGTACGCCGGGGGTGCCCGAGGGCCATGGGGGACTCGCCTTCACCGGTGTTCGTTCGAGAGGTTCGAGATGTTCGAGATTGGACAACCAATCATCCCATGATTCTATGATGGTTCCATGCCAGACGAGCCGAAGACCCTCGAACCCACCGCCGCGCGGCGCTCCACCGCCCCGGAGCACCCCCTGCCCGCCCCGGCGACCGGCCGTCCCGCCCGCTGGACGCTCGGCCTGGTCTCCGTCGGCCTCGTCCTCGCCGCGCTCAACCTGCGCCCCGCGATCACCAGCCTCGGTGCCCTCCTCGAAGAGGTCAGCGCCACCCTGCACATGAGCGGCACCGTCGCCGGCGTCCTCACCTCGGTGCCGCCGCTCTGCTTCGCCGTCTTCGGCATCACGGCCCCGCGCCTGGCCCGCCGCTTCGGCCCCGCCGCCGTCGTCTGCGCCGGCATGGCGGCCATCCTCGCGGGCCTGCTGCTGCGCCCCCTCGCGACCGGCACGGCGGGCTTCCTGGCCGCCAGCGCCCTCGCCCTCATGGGCATCGCCGTCAGCAACATCCTCATGCCGGTGATCGTCAAGCGGTACTTCCCCGACCGCATCGGCAGCATGACCGGCCTGTACTCCATGGCCCTGGCGCTCGGCACCTCGCTCGCCGCCGCCCTCACCGTCCCCATGACCGACGCCCTCGGCGGCGACTGGCGCCTCGGCCTCGGCGTCTGGGCGGTCCTCGCCGCCCTCGCCGTCCTGCCCTGGCTCCCGCTGGTCAAGGACCGCAACGGCCCGGCCCTCACGGAGCGGGCCGCCCCGGCCGGCGCCGCCCCCACCGCCTCCCAGACCGCGCCCCGCCCCATGTACCGCAGCCGCACCGCCTGGGCGCTGGCCTGCTTCTTCGGCCTCCAGGCCACCGGCGCGTACATCACCATGGGCTGGATGCCGCAGATCTTCCGCGACGCCGGCGTCCCCGCCTCCACCGCGGGCGTCCTGCTCGCCGTCACCATGGTCATGGGCGTCCCGCTCGCCTTCGTCATCCCGCGCCTCGCGACCCGGATGCGCCACCAGGGCCCGATCGTCGTCGCCCTCGGCACCTGCGGTCTCGTCGGCTACACCGGTCTGCTGCTCGCCCCGGCCGGCGGCGCCTGGATCTGGGCGGTACTCCTCGGCATCTCCAACTGCTCCTTCCCGCTGGCCCTCACCATGATCGGCATGCGCTCGCGCACCGGCGCAGGCGTCGTCCGGCTCTCCGCCTTCGCCCAGAGCGTCGGCTACCTCATCTCCATCCCCGGCCCGCTCCTCGTCGGCGTCCTCTACCAGCACAGCGGCGGCTGGGGCGTGCCGATCGCCCTCATGGGCGGGCTGATGATCCCGCAGATGATCGTGGGCACCCTCGCCGGACGGGACCGGACGGTCGAGGACGAGACCTGAGATGCGACACTGGTCCCATGCCCGTTCTCGAACCCAATCCCCAGGGCGGCCAGAAGAAGCTGCTCCTCGTGCTCGGCGCGATGCTCGGCATCACGGTCGTCATCGGCGTCATCGCCTCGATCGCCTCCCCGTGACCGGGGACACCCCGGAGAAGGCTCCGGGGGGTGGGGAAAACCCCCGCATCCCCTAGGGGGAAGTCTCAGGGGCGACTGGGTGGATCACCGGATGGGCCACGGCTCCCGTGCTCCCTACGGTGGAACCACACCGCGGCACCCGCGGTGTCCACCCTTCCCCGGGGCTCCACCCCCGGGGGCGTCCCCACCACGGAGGCGGTCATGACGGCCCTCACCCGCACCGGCGACCGGACCACGACCGCCGGCGTCGACACCCGGCTGCCCTGGTGGGCCCTCGCCCTCCCGGTGGCCGCCTTCACCGTCCTCCTGCTGCTGGTCACCGGGCCCGGTGAGGCCGCCGCGACCGACGGGGGCGGAGGGATGGGACACCTCCTCCAGCGGATCGGGCAAACCCTCGCTCTCTGAGTCAGGACGGGTCGATCCGTGCCAAGCTGTGGACCATGAGCGTCGACACAACCCGCAGGATCGTGCTGCTCCGGCACGCGAAGGCAGACTGGGGCCAGGAGACCGACCACGAGCGGCCGCTCGCCGAGCGCGGCCGCAAGGACGCCCCCGTGGCGGGCCGCCGGCTCGCCCGGTCCGGGATCCACTTCGACCTGGCCCTCTGTTCGACCGCGGCGCGCACCCGTGAGACCTGGAAGCTCGCCGTCCACGAACTGGCCGAGCGCCCCCGGACGGTCTACGAGGAGCGGATCTACGAGGCGTCCCCCGGCGAGCTCGTCGCCCTCCTCAACGAGGTCGCGGACGACGTGCGGGACGTCCTCGTCATCGGGCACAACCCCGGCATGCACGGCCTCGCCGAGGTGCTGACCGGCGAGAGCGAGGGCGACGCCCTCACCCGGATGAACCGCACCGGCTACCCCACCTCGGCCTTCGCCGTGCTCACCTTCACCGGCGGCTGGAAGTCCGTCGAGCCCGGCGCCGCCCGCCTCGTCGACTTCTGGACCCCCCACGACTGACCCGCGCGTACCGCCCCGGCCCACCGCCTTCCCGGACGGACCCGCCGGCCGGCACGCACGAAAGGGGCCCGGCCTCCGTCGCGGTGGCCGGGCCCCTTCCCGTACGAGAGGGGCCGAGGGCCCGGCTCAGTGCAGCAGCTCCTCGCCGCCGTCCGCCGCCTCGACCTCCTCGCGGGTGATCCCGAGCAGGTACAGCACCGTGTCGAGGAACGGCACGTTCACCGCCGTGTGCGCCGCCTCGCGCACCACCGGCTTGGCGTTGAAGGCCACCCCGAGGCCCGCCGCGTTCAGCATGTCCAGGTCGTTGGCGCCGTCGCCGATCGCCACCGTCTGCGCCAGCGGCACCCCGGCCTCCGCCGCGAACCGGCGCAGCAGGCGCGCCTTGCCCGCCCGGTCCACGATCTCGCCCGTCACCCGGCCGGTGAGCTTCCCGTCCACGATCTCCAGGGTGTTGGCCTGGGCGAAGTCGAGCCCGAGCCGGTCCTTCAGATCGTCCGTGACCTGCGTGAAGCCGCCCGAGACCACACCCACCTGGTAGCCGAGCCGCTTCAGGGTGCGGATCAGCGTCCGGGCGCCCGGCGTGAGCCGCACCTCGGCCCGCACCTTGTCCACCACCGACGCGTCCAGGCCCTCCAGGAGCGCCACGCGCGCGTGCAGCGACTGCTCGAAGTCCAGCTCGCCGCGCATCGCCGCGGCCGTGACCTCGGCGACCTTCTCCTCGCACCCGGCGTGCGCCGCGAAGAGCTCGATCACCTCGTCCTGGATCAGCGTCGAGTCCACGTCCATGACGACCAGCCGCTGCGCCCGCCGGTGCAGCCCCGCCGAGACCACGGCCACGTCCACGCCGATGGTGTGCGCCTCGGTGGCCAGCGCCGTCCGCAGCGCCTCGGTCTCGCAGCCCGAGACCGCGAACTCGACCGCCGTCACCGGGTACTTCGCCAGCCGGAAGATACGGTCGATGTTGCCGCCCGTGCCGGCGATCCTGGCCGTTATGGCCGCCGTCTGCTCGGCCGTCAGCGGATGTCCGAGCACCGTCACGTGCGAGCGGCCCTCGCCGCGCGGCCGGTTGTCGCCGAGGCCCGAGATGATCTCGGCCTGGAGCTTCAGCGACTCGGCCCAGCTGTGCACGGTGGCGCGCAGCTCGCCCTGGGAGGCGACGGTCGGTTCGGTGACCAGCGCGCACAGCACGAGCCGGCCGCGCGACACGACCTGCTCGATGTCGACGACGTCCACGGAGAAGGCGGCCAGGGTGTCGAAGAGGCCGGCCGTGATCCCGGGCCGGTCCTTCCCGAAGATCTTGACGAGAAGCGTGGGCACGTCCGCGGGGTGAACGGCGGGGACGTCCGGTGTCTGCGATGCGCTCATGGTGCTCCCACCGTATCGGGCACCCGGTGCCACCCGGCGCCCCGTCCCGCGTTCCGGACACCCACCCGGCCGAACACCGTCGCGGAGGGGCCCGGAGACCCTCCGCCGGGTCTTCACGCCGCCCGACTTTCGGATCGGGGACCCGGCCTGAAATAGTTCCCCAGGATGATTCGCCATCCCTAGGGCCCCCGTGTCGGGGGTGCATCGGGGGACACACAGTGGGGCATGGAGTGCCAGAACTCGTACTCGAACTCAACGGCAGGACCTGGACGCTGGAGCCGTCCCGGTCGTACACCCTGGGGCGCGACCCCCAGGGCGACCTGGTCATCGACGACGCCAGGGTCTCGTGGCGGCACGCCACGATCAGCTGGAACGGCCGGAGCTGGGCCATCGAGGACCACGGCTCCACCAACGGCACCTTCGTCGCCGGGCAGCGCCTCCAGCAGCTGGAGATCGGCCCCGGGACCGCCGTCCACCTCGGCAACCCGACGGACGGCCCGCGCCTGAATCTCTCCGCCGCGCACGCCGGACAGCCGGCCCACGCGCACCAGGGCGCCGCCCCGGTCCAGCCGGTCCAGCCGGTCCAGGCGCCCGTCGAGCAGCAGGCCGAGTGGGCCACCCACGACGCCGCGCCGCCCCAGCACGGCGGCTGGCAGCAGCCCGCGCCGCAGCACGGAGGCCACGTCCCGCCGCAGGTGCCCCACCAGGGTGGCGGTCCGGTCGAGCAGCTCGCCCAGAAGACCAGCGGCGCCGCGGGGGCGTCGTCGGCCTACTCCGACCGCAGCCCCACCACCTTCCACCAGCTGGCCCTCGGCCACGTGATGCGCATCGGCCGTGCGCTCGAGAACGAACTGGTCGTCTCCGACCTCCAGGTCTCGCGCCACCACGCCGAGTTCCACGCCACGCCCGACGGCCGCATGGAGATCCGCGACCTCGGCTCGCACAACGGCACCTACGTCAACGGCCAGCCGATCCCCAAGGGCGGCACCGCCCTCCTCGGCCCGCAGGACATCGTCGGCGTCGGCCACTCCACCTTCCGGATCGTCGGCGGCCAGCTGGAAGAGTTCGTCGACACCGGCTCGGTCTCCTTCTCGGCCCGCCACCTCACGGTGACCGTCGACGGCGGCAAGCAGATCCTCAAGGACGTCTCCTTCGGCGTCCCCGAGAAGTCGCTCATCGGCGTCATCGGCCCCTCCGGCTCCGGCAAGTCCACCCTCCTCAAGGCGCTCACCGGCTACCGGCCCGCCGACCAGGGTGACGTCCTCTACGACAACCGCAGCCTCTACAAGCAGTTCGCCGAGCTGCGCCAGCGCATCGGCCTGGTCCCGCAGGACGACATCCTGCACAAGGAGCTGACCGTCCAGAAGGCGCTCCGGTACGCCGCCAAGCTCCGCTTCCCCGGCGACACCGCGACCGCCGAGCGCGAGGCCCGCATCGACGAGGTGCTGCGCGAGCTCAAGCTGGACATCCACAAGGAGAAGAAGGTCACCTCGCTCTCCGGCGGCCAGCGCAAGCGCGTCTCCGTCGCCCTGGAGCTGCTGACCAAGCCCTCGCTGATCTTCCTGGACGAGCCGACCTCCGGCCTCGACCCGGGCATGGACCGCGACGTCATGCAGCTGCTCCGCGGCCTCGCCGACGACGGCCGCACGGTCCTCGTCGTCACCCACTCCGTCGCCGAGCTGGCCCTCTGCGACAAGCTCCTGGTGATGGCGCCCGGCGGCTCCGTGGCGTACTTCGGCCCGCCGGACGAGGCGCTGAACTTCTTCGGCTACTCCACCTGGGCCGACGTCTTCTCCGCCTTCGAGAACTACCGCGACTACGACTGGGCCGGCCGCTGGAAGGGCTCGCAGCACTACCAGCTGTACGCCGCCGACATCGACGCCGTCGCCGCCCAGCCCGTCCACATGCCGCAGCAGGCGATGTCCCGCCCGCCGAAGCCGCAGGGCTGGGGTTCCCAGCTGTGGACCCTGATCCGCCGCTACACCTCGGTGATCGTCTCCGACAAGGGCTTCCTCGCCCTCATGGTGATCCTCCCCGCGGTCATCGGCTCGGTCTCCGTCGTCATCCCCGCCGACTTCGGCCTCGCGCCCCCCACCCCGCCGTCCCGGTTCAACGGCGACGCCGGCATCATCATGCTGATCCTCACGGTCGGCATGTGCTTCTCCGGAGCCGCGAACTCCGTACGAGAACTGATCAAGGAACGGGTCATCTACGAGCGCGAGCGCGCCACCGGCCTCTCCCGCTCGGCCTACCTGATGTCCAAGGTGATCGTCCTCGGCGTCATCACGGCCTTCCAGGGCGTCATCCTCTGCGCCATCGGCTTCGCCATCCGCGACCTGCCCGCCGAGGGCCTGATCATGCCGCCGGCGATCGAGCTCTGCCTCACCGTCATCGCGCTCGGCCTCACCTCGATGATGGTCGGCCTGGTCATCTCCGCGCTGGTGAAGACCGCCGAGAAGACCATGCCGCTGCTCGTCATGTTCGCGATCGTCCAGGTCGTCTTCACCGGCATCCTCTTCAAGGTCTTCGGCTCGCCCGGCCTGGAGCAGTTCGCCTGGCTCATGCCCTCCCGCTGGGCCATCGCCGGCGCCGGCACCACCCTCGACCTCGCGCACCTCATGGCGCCGTGGGACCCGAAGAACCCCACCGACCTGGACCCGCTGTGGGAGCACAGCGCCGGCCAGTGGGGCTTCAACGTCGGCGTGCTGCTCGTCATGACCGTCGTCCTCGGCGTCGCCGTCGCCCGACTGCTGCGCCGCCACGAGCCCGAGGTCATGCGCAAGTAACGGCCCCGGAGCACCACGCCAGGAGGGCGGCACCCCGCACGGGGTGCCGCCCTCCTGGCGTGGTCGGGACGGTCGGATCAGTACGCGCTGTTGACGTTGTCGATCGAGCCGTAGCGGTCGGCCGCGTAGTTGGCGGCGGCGACGATGTTGGCGACCGGGTCGTACTGGTCGAACTTGGTGCCCGGCACGTGGTACGCCTTGAAGGTCGGGTAGATGACCTGGAGCAGACCCTTGGACGGGACGCCGTTGATGGCGTTGATGTCCCAGTTGTTGATCGCGTACGGGTTGCCGCTGGACTCGCGCATGATGTTCTTGTGCAGGCCGTTGTACGAGCCCGGGATGTCGTGCTTGTCCATGATGAACAGCGCCTCGCGGATCCAGCCGTCGAGGTTGTTCGCGAAGACCGGCGTCCGGGTGACGGAGCGGCTCGCGGCCGTCTTCTCCGCGGCGCGCTTCTTCGCGGCGGCCTTCGCCTTGGCCGCGGCCTTCGCTTCGGCGGCCCGCTTCTTCGCGGCGGCGTCGGCCTTCGCCTTCGCCGCGGCCTTGGCCTTCGCGGCCTTCGCCTTGGCGGCGGCAGCGGCCTTGGCCTTGGCGGCGGCGTCCTGCTTGGCCTTCAGGCCGATGGTGGACTGCTGGTCGGAGACGCTCGCGGCCAGCGCCTTGGCCTGCGGGCTGGCGGCGTCGTACGACCACGCCACCTTCTGGCTGGTGTTCAGCGCCTGCGGCTCGGTCTCCGTGGAGCCGTTGCCCGGCACGAGGGAGAGGGTGAGCGCGGCAGCGCCCAGGGCGGCGACGCCGGCGATCGTGGCCTTGTGGGTCTTCTTCAGACCACGACTGTGGCCAGGGGTGTTCTGAGACATGCAGGACTACCTCTTCGAATCGCTGGGGGTCGCTGGGCCGGGGCGGCGCTGCGCCTGCTCGGCGGCGACGGGGGCAATTCTTAGCGGCAGCAAAATCGCGTGGCAAAGGTGTGACGTACGATCCCGGGTAGTGGATCAGGGGCCGGTGCAGGCGCCCGAGAAACGGCTTCAAGCCCGATTCGCCCCGCCCCGAACGACCCTCTCAGCCTCCACTAGGCAGCTTCGTAAGTGACCTGCGTCCTATGCGCGGGCTCACACGGGGCCCTTAACAAACTCACCGGGCGTTGCGTGAGCAACGCGCACGGTGACCCTCCTCCACCCAGCGGAGGAGAACCGACCCCCCCCGGCTCCCGCCCGGGGAGTACGGGCTCCGCCCCGGCCCCGCCCTCGCGTACGCGTACGTACGCGCGCGTGCGCTTCCTTGTTCGCGCGGACCCTTCCCCCCCGGACCGGGGCCCTCCCGCTCCTCCGGGCCCTTCGACCTAGGTCCCGCGACCCGCGCCACGGCCGTCCCCGGTCCCATCCGGGCCGCCGCACCCCGCCGGTACCGTGAGGCCATGAGTCACCGCACCGGCTCCGGCCTCGCCGCCGTGAGCACCGCACTCCTGGCGATGAGCCGGCAGATGGAGGTCCGCGACGTCCTCAAGACGATCGTGGCCTCCGCCCGCGAGCTGCTCGACGCCGAGTACGCGGCCCTCGGCGTCCCCGACGACCACGGGGGCTTCGCCCAGTTCGTCGTCGACGGCGTCAGCGACGAACAGTGGAAGGCCATCGGCCCGCTGCCCCGCCAGCACGGCGTCCTGGCGGCGATGCTCCACAAGGCCGAGCCCGAGCGGCTCGCCGACGTCCGCGAGGACCCCCGGTTCGGCGGCTGGCCCGACGCCCACCCCGAGCTCTCCGACTTCCTCGGCCTCCCCGTCCGCGACGGCGACGAGACCCTCGGCGCCCTCTTCCTCGCCAACAAGCGCTGCCCCAAGCCCGAGGGAGGCTGCGGCTTCACCGCCGAGGACGAGGAACTGCTCGGCATCCTCGCCCAGCACGCCGCCATCGCCCTCACCAACGCCCGGCTGTACGAGCGCAGCCGCGAGCTCACCATCGCCGAGGAGCGCTCCAGGCTCGCCCACGAGCTGCACGACGCCGTCAGCCAGAAGCTCTTCTCCCTCCGGCTCACCGCCCAGGCCGCCGCCGCCCTCGTCGACCGCGACCCGGCCCGCGCCAAGGGCGAGCTCCAGCAGGTCGCCGCGCTCGCCGCCGAGGCCGCCGACGAGCTGCGCGCCGCCGTCGTCGAGCTCCGCCCCGCCGCCCTCGACGAGGACGGCCTCGTCCACACCCTGCGCACCCAGATCCAGGTCCTCGACCGCGCCCACTCCGCCGCGGTCGTCTTCGACAGCCCCGGCATCCGCGCCCTGCCCGCCGCCCAGGAGGAAGCCGTCCTCCGGGTCGCCCAGGAGGCCCTGCACAACGCCCTGCGGCACGCCGGGGCCGCCCGGGTCGCCGTCACCCTGGTCCGGCACGGCCAGGGCGCCCGGCTCAGCGTCGCCGACGACGGACGCGGCTTCGACCCCACGACCGTCCGCAGCGCCGGACGCCACCTCGGCCTGGTGTCCATGCGCGACCGCGCCGCCGGAGTCGGCGGCGCCCTCACCGTGACCTCCGCCCCCGGCGAGGGCACCACGATCGAGATGGAGGTCCCCGGTGGCTGACAAGCCCATCCGCGTGCTCCTGGTCGACGACCACCAGGTCGTCCGCCGCGGCCTGCGCACCTTCCTGGAGGTCCAGGACGACATAGAGGTCGTCGGCGAGGCCGCCGACGGCGCCGAGGGCGTCGCCCGCGCGGAGGAGCTCCGCCCCGACGTCGTCCTCATGGACATCAAGATGCCGGGCACCGACGGCATCGAGGCCCTCAAGCGGCTGCGCGCCCTGGCCAACCCGGCCAGGGTCCTCATCGTGACCAGCTTCACCGAGCAGCGCACGGTCGTCCCCGCCCTGCGCGCGGGCGCCTCGGGATACGTCTACAAGGACATCGACCCCGACGCCCTCGCCGGCGCGATCCGCTCCGTCCACGCCGGCCACGTCCTGCTCCAGCCCGAGGTGGCCGGCGCCCTCCTCGCCCAGGACGAACCCCAGGGCGGTACGGGACGCGGCACCACCCTCACGGAGCGGGAGCGCGAGGTCCTGGGCCTCATCGCCGACGGCCGCTCCAACAGGGAGATCGCGAGGGCCCTGGTCCTCTCCGAGAAGACGGTGAAGACCCACGTCTCCAACATCCTCATGAAACTGGACCTCGCGGACCGCACCCAAGCGGCGCTCTGGGCGGTCCGCCACGGCCTCACCACCTGAAACGCGCCGTTCACGCGCCGGGGCGTACGCCCGTTCAGAAGGTCATACGGTCGTGTGTACATCCCCCATTCGGCGCAACCAAGGAGGGTGGGCGGCGTTCTCCAGGGCGTGCTGCGGCGGACCGGCCGCAGCGAAGACCAGGAGGAAGTACCAAGTGAAGAACCTCAAGAAGGCCGCTGCCCTCACCATGGTCGCCGGTGGCATCGTCGCCGCCGGTGCCGGCGTGGCCTCCGCCCACGGCGCCGACGCCCACGGCCAGGCCCTCAACTCCCCGGGCGTCGCCTCCGGCAACCTGGTGCAGGTCCCCGTCCACGTCCCCGTGAACGTCTCGGGCAACACGGTCAACGTGATCGGTCTCCTCAACCCCGCCTTCGGCAACCACGCCCTCAACGGCTGACCGCCCCAGGCACCGACGGCCCCCGGGAACCCTCCCCCCGGGGGCCGTCGCCGTCGCGGGCCTACGCCTCAGAACCCCCGCTCCCGCTCCTTCTCCTCCACCCAGGAGTTGTACGCGGCGACCCGCGCCCGCCGGGCCACCCGCTCCACCGGCGCCAGCGCCGCCCCCCGCGCCGCCATCTCGGACGCGCTGACCGCACCCCCGTGCCCGTTCCCGTACGCGAGGTCGACCAGCAGACCGATCCGCTGGGCCAGCTCCAGGACCCGCACCGCCCGCGCCGGATACCCGGGAGCCAGGACCTCGCGGCTCGCCTCCGCCCGTGCCCGGTACGCCTCGCGCGCCGCCTCCGCCGCGGGCCCCGACGCCGCCACGTCGAGCCGCGTCAGCGCCGCCGTCGCGTCCCGCAGCGCCTCCGCCAGCTCCCGCTCCGCCTCGCTCAGCGAGGGCACGTCGGCCGGCGGCGCCTCCCGCACCGTCATGCAGTGCCACACCACCTCGACGTGCACGTCCCCACGAGGCCCCGCCTCCGCGACCTCCGGCACGAGCCCGTACGGCGCCCCGTACCCGACCACCGCCTCCTCCGCCTCCAACGCGCGCGCGTTGAAGTCCGGCGGCCCGCTCAGCCCCAGCGGATGCCCCGGCGCGGGCAGCGCCACCCGCCACCCGGTCACCCCGAGCCGCCGCAGCCGCCCGAGCGCCAGCGTCAGTCCCACGGGACCCGCCTCACCCGGCACCCCCGCCACGCGGTGCACCGCGTCCTCCCCGACGATCGCCAGCGCCGCGTCGTCCGGCGACACCGCCCCGGCGAGCAGGGCATTGCCCCAGGCGGCCAGACGTCCTGAACGTGGTTCCGAAAGCATCCCCCCAGAGTAAGGACCCGAACGACGCCCTAGGGACCGGCCCGCCCCGCCGATGACGTAGGTTTTCCCGTGGACGCCGCGCCCGCGGCCCAAGGCGACGACACGAGCCGGACACGACTCGACGGCAAGGGGAGACAACGCGCTCATGAGCGATGTACTGGAGCTGGTGGACGTATCCGTGGTCCGCGACGGACGCGCTCTGGTGGACGAGGTCTCCTGGTCGGTCAAGGAAGGGGAGCGCTGGGTCATCCTCGGCCCGAACGGCGCCGGCAAGACCACCCTCCTGAACCTCGCCTCCAGCTACCTCTACCCCACCGCCGGCAGCGCCACCATCCTCGGCGAGCGCCTCGGCGCCGTCGACGTCTTCGAGCTGCGCCCCCGCATCGGCATGGCCGGCATCGCCATGGCGGAGAAGCTCCCCAAGCGCCAGACCGTCCTCCAGACCGTCCTCACCGCCGCGTACGGCATGACCGCAACCTGGCACGAGGACTACGACCCGGTCGACGAGGCCCGCGCCAAGGCGTTCCTCGACCGCCTCGGCATGACCGAGTACCTGGACCGGAGGTTCGGCACCCTCTCCGAGGGCGAGCGCAAGCGCACCCTGATCGCCCGCGCGATGATGACCGACCCCGAGCTCCTCCTCCTCGACGAGCCCGCCGCCGGCCTCGACCTCGGTGGCCGCGAGGACCTCGTCCGCCGCCTCGGCCGCCTGGCCCGGGACCCGTACGCCCCCTCCATGATCATGGTCACCCACCACGTCGAGGAGATCGCCCCCGGCTTCACCCACGTCCTGATGATCCGTCAGGGCAAGGTGCTCGCCGCCGGCCCCATGGAGACCGAGCTCACCTCCCGCAACCTCTCCCACTGCTTCGGCCTCCCGCTCGTCGTCGAGCGCGTCGGCGACCGCTGGACCGCCCAGGGCCTGCCCCTCAAGTAACCCCGCCCGACAGGGCGGTGGACCGCCGTGACCCGCACAGCCACGGCACCGCACCCTGTCCCACGAGGCCCCACCCGCCCTACCATGACCGTGTGGACATCGACGCATGGATCTGGTGGCTGATCGGCGCGGTGGGGCTCGGCATTCCCCTGGTCCTCACCGCCATGCCGGAGTTCGGCATGTTCGCCGTCGGCGCCGTGGCCGGAGCGGTCACCGCCGCCCTCGGCTTCGGCATCGTCGCGCAGGTGATCGTCTTCGTGGCCGTCTCGGTCGCGCTCATCGCCGTCGTGCGCCCCATCGCGGCCCGCCACCGCGCGGGCACCCCCGCCCTCGCCACCGGCATCGACGCCCTGAAGGGCCGTCAGGCCCGCGTCCTGGAACGGGTCGACGCGGAAGGAGGGCGCATCAAGCTCGCCGGCGAGATCTGGTCCGCCCGCTCCCTCGACGCCACCCGCGTCTTCGAACCGGGCGAGGAGGTCGACGTGGTCGAGATCGAGGGCGCCACCGCCGTCGTCATCTGACCGAACCCCGCCCCTGACGTCCCCACGTCATGGGAAACTCGATCATCGGAAGAGCAACCCGAGAGAAACCCGGCAGACAAACCGGCAGCGAAGGGCACGGGGAACACGATGTCAGCAGTCATCATCGTCCTGATCATTCTGGTGGTGCTCGTCTTCATCGCCCTGATCAAGACGATCCAGGTCATCCCGCAGGCCAGCGCCGCGATCGTGGAGCGCTTCGGCCGCTACACCCGCACCCTCAACGCCGGCCTCAACATCGTCGTCCCGTTCATCGACACGATCCGCAACCGCATCGACCTCCGCGAGCAGGTCGTCCCCTTCCCGCCCCAGCCGGTGATCACCCAGGACAACCTGGTCGTCAACATCGACACCGTCATCTACTACCAGGTGACCGACGCCCGAGCCGCCACCTACGAGGTGGCCAGCTACATCCAGGCCATCGAGCAGCTCACCGTCACCACCCTGCGCAACATCATCGGCGGCATGGACCTGGAGCGGACCCTCACCTCCCGCGAGGACATCAACGCCGCCCTCCGCGGCGTCCTCGACGAGGCCACCGGCAAGTGGGGCATCCGCGTCAACCGCGTCGAGCTCAAGGCCATCGAGCCGCCGACCTCCATCCAGGACTCGATGGAGAAGCAGATGCGCGCCGACCGCGACAAGCGCGCCGCCATCCTCCAGGCCGAGGGCGTCCGCCAGTCCGAGATCCTCCGCGCCGAGGGCGAGAAGCAGTCCGCGATCCTCCGCGCCGAGGGCGAGTCCCAGGCCGCGGCCCTCCGGGCGGAGGGCGAGGCCCAGGCCGTCCGCACCGTCTTCGAGGCCATCCACGCCGGCGACCCGGACCAGAAGCTCCTCTCGTACCAGTACCTCCAGATGCTCCCGAAGATCGCCGAGGGCGACGCCAACAAGCTCTGGATCGTGCCCAGCGAGATCGGCGACGCCCTCAAGGGCCTCTCCGGCGCCCTCGGCAACATGGGCCAGGGCGCGCCGTCCCCGTCCGTCACCAAGGACGTCCCGGCCGCCCGACGCGAAGAGCCCACCGTCGACTGAACGATGGCTGACACGTACATGTAACTCCGGGCATGATCAGTGCGAGCCCCTCGACTCTCGCCGCACGCAGGGCGGGGAGGCGAACCACTGACCATGTGAGGAAACGGCTTTGTCCATCTGGGAAGCCCTGGCGGTCTTCGCCGCCGGCATCGGCGCCGGCGCCATCAACACCATCGTCGGATCGGGAACGCTCATCACCTTCCCCGTCCTCCTCGCGACCGGACTGCCACCGATCACCGCGAACGTCTCCAACGCCCTCGGCCTCGTCCCCGGCTCCATCAGCGGGGCCATCGGCTACCGCCGCGAACTCAAGGGCCAGAAGCGCCGGATCCTCCGCCTCGGCGCCGCCGCCCTCGTCGGCGGCCTCGTCGGCGCGATCCTGCTCCTCGCCCTGCCCTCCGAGGCCTTCGACGCCATCGTCCCGATCCTCATCGGACTGGCCCTGATCCTGGTCCTCTTCCAGCCCCGCATCGCCGCCGCCGTCCAGCGCCGCCGCGAACAGACCGGCAACGAGGCCCACCCCGACGGCGGCCCCGTCCTCCTGGTCGGCCTCACCCTCGCCAGCATGTACGGCGGCTACTTCGGCGCCGCCCAGGGAGTCCTCTACCTCTCCCTCATGGGCCTGCTCCTCCACGACGACCTCCAGCGGATCAACGCGGTCAAGAACATCCTCGGCGCCCTGGTCAACGGCGTCGCCGCCGTCTTCTTCCTCTTCGTCGCCGAGTTCGACTGGACCGCCGTCCTCCTCATCGCCGTCGGCTCCACCCTCGGCGGCCAGATCGGCGCCAAGGTCGGCCGCCGCCTCAAGCCGGCCGTCCTGCGCGGCGTCATCATCGCCGTCGGCGTCGTCGCCATCCTCCAGCTCACCCTGAAATGACCGGAGGGCCCGCCCCCTCACGGGGGCGGGCCCTCACCGGCTCAGGACCGCTCACGCGGCGGTACGCGCCAGCCAGTCCGGCAGCTCCGACCGCTCACCGGCCCGCATCGCCAGCAGCATCGCGTCCGCCGGCGTCGGCACGAACGGCTCGAAGAGCAGCGGCATCCCCGCCTGCTCCGGCGTCCGGTCCGCCTTGCGGTGGTTGTCCTCCGCGCAGGAAGCGACCGTATTCAGCCAACTGTCCCCACCACCCTGCGCCCGCGGCACCACATGGTCCACGGTCGTCGCGCGCCTCCCGCAGTACGCGCACCGGTGCTGGTCCCTGACCAGCACACCCCTCCTCGACCACGGCGCCTGTCTTCGGAACGGCACCCGGACGAACCGGCAGAGCCTGATCACCCGGGGCACCGGAAGGTCGACGGCGGCGGCACGCACCCGCAGATCCGGATGGGACTGTTCCACGACGGCCTTGTCCTGCAGGACAAGCACCACCGCACGGTTGAGAGTGACCGTCGAAAGCGGCTCGAAGCTCGCATTCAATACCAGCGTGTCCCGCATTGTGCCCACCTCCCGTGTGCCGGCCCGGCCCTCCCCTAGGGCTTCCGGGCTTGGATCAACGATGGCCGGGCCGGCCGGGGTCGGACAACGCAATTTCGTGCGCAACAAAAGATGCCCGCTTCTGATCTCTCCAAGACCAGAAGCGGGCAAACAACAAACGAACGATCAGCCTGCCGCGGGAGCCGCGTACTCACCGACCAACTGGGCCCGGCCCAGGGTGTGGAAGCGCAGGTTGAACCCGACGGCGGCCGGCGAGGTGTCGGCGTCCGGCCCCAGCTTCTCCGTGTCCACCGCGTACACCGTGAACACATAGCGATGAGCCGGGTCCCCGGCCGGCGGGGCGGCCCCGCCGAAGTCCTTCGACCCGTAGTCGTTCCGCGCGTGCACGGCCCCGGCCGGCAGCCCCTCGAAGGAGCCCGATCCGGCCCCCGCGGGGAGCTCGGTGACCGACGCCGGGATGTCGAACAGCACCCAGTGCCAGAAGCCGCTGCCCGTCGGCGCGTCCGGGTCGAAGCAGGTCACCGCGAAGCTCTTGGTCTCCGCCGGGAAGCCCTCCCAGCGCAGCTGCGGGGAGACGTTCCCCGCCGCGTACACCTGAGCGTCCTTCAGCACCCCGCCGGGCGCCACGTCCTCGCTCTCCACGGTGAACGCGGCCACCGGCGGATGGAAGGCGTGGGGGAGCGGGGCACGCTGTCCCTGGTCCATGTCGAAGCCTCCGTCCGTCCGTACTAGAGCCAGTTGCGGCGGCCGCCGACCTCGGCGAGCCACTGGTTGAGGTACGCGTTCCAGTCGGTGCCCTGGTAGTCGTTCAGACCCACCTTGAACGCCCGGAAGGAGTCGCTGCCCTCGGTGAACAGCCCCGGCTTCTTGTCCATCTCCAGGACGACGTCCATCTCGCGGTCGTCCGCGACGAAGCTGACCTCGACCTGGTTCAGGCCGCGGTACTGCTGCGGCGCGAAGAACTCGATCTCCTGGTAGAAGGGCAGCCGCTGGCGGGTGCCGCGGATGTGACCGCGCTCCATGTCGGCGCTCTTGAAACGGAAGCCCAGCTGCACGAAGGCGTCGAGGATCGCCTGCTGCGCCGGCAGGGGGTGCACGTTGATCGGGTCGAGGTCGCCCGAGTCCACCGCGCGCGCGATCTCCAGCTCGGTGGAGACACCGATCTCCATGCCGTGCAGCCGCTGCCCGGCGATCGTGTTGATCGGCGTCTCCCACGGGATGTCCAGGCCGAACGGCACGACGTGCACCGCGCCGGCCTTCACCTCGAAGGCACCCCCGAGCCGCACCTTCACGAACTCGACGTCCTGCTTGTGCTCCTGGTCGCCGCCCTCGACCTCGACACGCGCCTGGAGACCGACGGACAGCCCCTCGATGCGCTGGTCGACGCTGCCGCCCTGGATCCGGACCTCGCCCTGGACGACACCGCCCGGGACCACGTTCTCCTCGGTGAGCACCGTCTCCACGGTGGCCCCACCGGCACCCAGGCTGGCCAGCAGCTTCTTGAATCCCATGGCACTCTCTCCTTCTCGTTCCTGTCCCCTACATACGCGCGACGACCGTAGCGGGTTCCACCGGAGTCCCCATTACGCTCGGACGCCATGAGCGAGAGCCCCGACCGTACGCCGCTCCCGCGGAGCTTCTTCGACCGCCCCGTCCTGGAGGTCGCCCCGGATCTCCTCGGCCGCACCCTCGTCCGTACGACCGACGAGGGAACGATGGAACTGCGCCTCACCGAGGTGGAGGCGTACGCCGGCGCGATCGACCCCGGCTCGCACGCCTTCCGCGGCCGTACGGCCCGCAACACCGTGATGTTCGGCCCGCCCGGTCACGCGTACGTCTACTTCACCTACGGCATGTGGCACTGCCTGAACCTGGTGTGCGGCCCGGAGGGCGAGGCGAGCGGTGTACTGCTCCGCGCGGGTGAAATCCTGCGCGGCGCGGAACTGGCCCGCCCCCGCCGCCGCTCGGCCCGCAAGGACGCCGAACTGGCGAAGGGCCCGGCCCGCCTCGCCACCGCCCTGGACGTCCCCGGCTCCCTCAATGGCACCGACGTCTGCGCCGGCCCCGACGCCCCCCTGTCCGTCCTCACCGGCACCCCACCGGCCCCTTCCCTGATCCGTACGGGCCCCCGCACCGGCGTCGGCGGCGACGGCGCCCCGCACCCCTGGCGCTACTGGATCGCCGAGGACCCCACGGTCAGCCCGTATCGCCCCCACACGCCCCGCAAGAGGCGACTTGACCCGGCTGGAACAGACGCGTAACGTAGCCCGAGCCGCTTGAGACGGTGGTGCTTGTTCAAGCACCCCGAGAGCGGCCATCCACTTCACAGCGACGAATCCCCTCGGGGCTTATTTCGGCATGCCGAAATTCGTTTCGAATGGCTCGATTATGAGCCGCCCGGGAAATCGGCTAAAGTAGTGGAAGCGCCGGAAGGCCCCGAGAAAAACAAATCGGGACCGGAAAGCACCGAGGAAATCGGATCGGAAAGATCTGATAGAGTCGGAAACGAAGGAAGCGC
>NZ_JBEZNU010000057.1:0-20824 GCF_040653375.1 Streptomyces sp. NPDC047974 | reverse complement strand
ACGCCCACAAGTCCGGCACCGTGACCGGACTCAACGCCGAGGTCGGCGCGTCCGTCACCTCCGGCGCCGGCATCTGCGACATCAAGGCCTGACGGCCCGGATCCGCCCAGCGCACGAGGAAGGGCCCGCAGGCAGCCGCCTGGGGGCCCTTCGCCGTACCCGGCGGCTGCCGTGCTCGGCGGAAGGGGTGGGGCGGCTCACTGCGTACGGGCTCGTGCCCGGGGTCGTACGGGACCGTGCCCGGGCTCAGCGGCGGCGGAGGTCCGCGACGCGGGCCGTGCGCTCCAGGGGCTCGGCACCGAGGACGCCGGGGCCGGGGCCCCGGAACTGACCCGTGGGCATCCTGCCGCCGCGCTGCACGGGCAGCGGCATCTCACGGCGGCCCCGGACGCCCGGCGGCAGCTGCTCGGCGGCGGGGGCGGCGCTCGGGCCGGTGCCGGCCACGGCGATCTGCACGCCCTGGTCGGCGAGGGCCTGGAGCTCGGAGGCGGCGCGCTCGTCGTGCGGCGGCGGCTCGTCGGTGACCAGGCGGGTGATCACGTCCGTCGGCACCGTCTGGAACATGGTGTCGGTGCCGAGCTTGGTGTGGTCGGCGAGGACCACGACCTCGGCCGCCGCCTGCACCAGCGCCCGGTCCACGCTCGCGGAGAGCATGTTGGAGGTGGAGAGGCCGCGCTCGGCGGTGAGGCCGCTGCCGGAGAGGAAGGCGCGCGAGACCCGCAGTCCCTGGAGGGACTGTTCGGCGCCACTGCCCACCAGGGCGTAGTTGGAGCCGCGCAGGGTGCCCCCGGTCATGACGACCTCGACGCGGTTGGCGTGCGCCAGCGCCTGGGCGACGAGCAGCGAGTTGGTGACCACGGTCAGGCCGGGGACCCGGGCGAGCCGGCGGGCCAGCTCCTGGGTGGTGGTCCCGGCGCCGACGACGATGGCCTCGCCCTCTTCGACCAGGCTCGCGGCGACGTCGGCGATGGCCGTCTTCTCCGCGGTCGCGAGATGGGATTTCTGCGGGAAGCCGGATTCTCGCGTGAATCCGCCCGGCAACACCGCACCGCCGTGCCGGCGGTCGAGGAGTCCTTCTGCCTCCAGGGCCCGTACGTCGCGGCGCACGGTCACTTCTGAGGTCTGGACGACGCGGGCGAGCTCGCGGAGCGACACGGCCCCATTGGCTCGCACCATTTCGAGGATCAACTGGCGACGTTCTGCAGCGAACACGAAACTGACAGTAACGTGCACTGCCGTTGGTTTTCAGCACTATGCGCCGGATTGCGGAATATACACACAGGCGGGGCCCCCAAGTGGTATGGAGAGCCCCGCCTTTGATCGATCTATGCCCCGTCTTGCCGGGGGTTGTCCGAGTCGGCGAACCGTTCCCGCAGGCGGGGAGCGTGATCGCCGCCGGGACTACGCCTCGCCCGAGGTCTTTCGGGTGTGCAACTGCCGTGCCACTTCCGCGATCGAGCCCGACAGGGAGGGGTACACGGTGAAAGCATTTGCGATCTGTTCGACCGTCAGATTGTTGTCGACCGCGATCGAGATCGGGTGGATCAGCTCGCTCGCCCGGGGGGCGACGACACAGCCGCCGACCACGATGCCGGTGCCGGGGCGGCAGAAGATCTTGACGAAGCCGTCCCGGATGCCCTGCATCTTGGCGCGCGGGTTGCGCAGCAGCGGCAGCTTGACGACCTTGGCGTCGATCTTGCCCGCGTCGACGTCGGCCTGCGTGTAGCCGACGGTGGCGATCTCGGGGTCCGTGAAGACGTTCGAGGAGACCGTCTTCAGGTTGAGCGGGGCCACCGCGTCGCCGAGGAAGTGGTACATCGCGATCCGGCCCTGCATGGCGGCGACCGAGGCGAGCGCGAAGACACCGGTGACGTCGCCCGCCGCGTACACGCCGGGGGCGGTGGTGCGGGAGACCTTGTCGGTCCAGATGTGCCCGGAGTCCTTGAGCTTGACCCCGGCCTCCTCCAGGCCCATGCCGGCGGAGTTCGGGATCGCGCCGACGGCCATCAGGCAGTGGGTGCCGGAGATGACCCGGCCGTCCGAGAGGGTGACCTCGACCCGGTCGCCGACCCGCTTGGCGGACTCGGCGCGGGAGCGGGCCATGACGTTCATGCCGCGGCGGCGGAAGACGTCCTCCAGGACCGCGGCCGCGTCCGGGTCCTCGCCCGGGAGCACCCGGTCGCGGGAGGAGACGAGGGTGACGCGGGAGCCGAGGGCCTGGTAGGCGCCGGCGAACTCGGCGCCGGTCACGCCGGAACCGACCACGATGAGCTCCTCGGGGAGCTCCTTGAGGTCGTAGACCTGCGTCCAGTTCAGGATCCGCTCGCCGTCCGGCTTGGCGTCGGGCACCTCGCGCGGGTGACCGCCGGTGGCGATCAGCACGGCGTCGGCGGTCAGCGTCTCCTCGGTGCCGTCGGCGGCGGTGACGACCACCTGGCGGGAGCCGTCCATGGCCTGCCGGCCGGAGAGCCGGCCGCGGCCGCGCAGCACCCGGGCGCCCGCCCGGGTGACGGAGGCGGTGATGTCGTGCGACTGGGCCAGCGCGAGGCGCTTCACCCGTCGGTTGACCTTGCCGAGGTCCACGCCGACGACGCGGGCGGCCTGCTCGACGTGCGGGGTGTCGTCCGCGACGATGATGCCCAGCTCCTCGTAGGAGGAGTCGAAGGTGGTCATCACCTCGGCGGTGGCGATCAGGGTCTTGGAGGGGACGCAGTCGGTCAGGACGGACGCGCCGCCGAGGCCGTCGCAGTCGACGACGGTCACCTCCGCGCCGAGTTGGGCGCCCACCAGGGCCGCCTCGTATCCGCCGGGTCCGCCGCCGATGATCACGATCCGGGTCACTGGGATCTACGCCTCGCGCTCTCGTTCTGCCGGGGGTGTGCGGCCCCCATGGGGTGCAGTGCGTACGCCATTGTCCCGCACGCTTCAAGTGCGTACTCCATTGTCCCGTACGCCGCGCGGTCTCTCGCGCCGGGGCCGGAAAAAGCCGTCCGGGGCGCCGCGGAAGCACTCGGGCGGCCGCCACCTCGGGGTTCGTCGTCCACCCCCGTCCCTCCCGTACCCTCGGACCCATGTCGCTCTACGCCGCGTACGCCGGCAACCTCGACCCGCGGCTGATGAGCCGCCGCGCCCCGCACTCACCGCTGCGCGGCACCGGCTGGCTGAACGGCTGGCGGCTCACCTTCGGCGGGGAGCAGATGGGCTGGGAGGGGGCGCTGGCCACCCTCGTGGAGGCCCCCCGCCAGCAGGTCTTCGTGGCGCTGTACGACATCGCGCCGATGGACGAGGACTCGATGGACCGCTGGGAGGGCGTCGGCCTCGACATCTACCGGCGGATGCGGGTCCGGGTGCACACCCTCGACGGCGAGGAGCCGGCCTGGGTGTACGTGCTCAACGCCTACGAGGGCGGGCTGCCGTCCGCGCGCTACCTGGGCGAGGTCGCCGACGCGGCGGAGTCGGCGGGGGCGCCGCACGACTACGTGATGGAGCTCCGCAAGCGCCCCTGCTGAGGGGCGGGCCGGCATGTTTTCGTCGGAAACGACAAGACAACGATCGCATGTCCGTCCGCGCCGTCATCTACGCGCGTAGGAATTCTCGGGCTAGGCTTCTTGGCGAATGAATTCCGTCCGGGGTGACCGCCCTCGGACCCCCTCCCCGAGGCGAGAGAGCCAGTGAACGCTACTGCCACCCCGTACGAGGCCGCCGAGGCCGCAGCCGCGCGACTGCGCGAGCTGACCGGAGTCGAGAACCACGACGTCGCCCTGGTCATGGGCTCCGGCTGGGCGCCGGCCGTGGACGCCCTCGGCGCCCCCGAGGCCGAGTTCCCCGTGACCGAGCTCCCGGGCTTCCCGCCGCCGGCCGTCGAGGGCCACGGCGGCAAGGTCCGCTCGTACAAGATCGGCGAGAAGCGCGCCCTGGTCTTCCTCGGCCGCACCCACTTCTACGAGGGCCGCGGTGTCGCCTCCGTCGCCCACGGCGTCCGTACGGCCGTCGCCGCCGGCGTGAAGACCGTCGTGCTGACGAACGGCTGCGGCGGCCTGCGCGAGGGCATGCGCCCCGGCCAGCCGGTCCTCATCTCCGACCACATCAACCTGACGGCCGCGTCGCCGATCGTCGGCGCGAACTTCGTCGACCTGACGGACCTGTACTCGCCGCGGCTGCGGGCGCTGTGCAAGGAGGTCGACGAGACGCTGGAGGAGGGCGTGTACGTCCAGTTCCCCGGCCCCCACTACGAGACGCCCGCCGAGATCAACATGGTCCGCGTCATGGGCGGCGACCTCGTCGGCATGTCCACCGTCCTGGAGGCCATCGCCGCGCGCGAGGCCGGCGCGGAGGTCCTCGGCATCTCCCTGGTCACCAACCTCGCGGCGGGGCTCTCGGGCGAGCCGCTGAACCACGAGGAGGTCCTCCAGGCGGGGCGGGACTCGGCGGCCCGGATGGGCGAACTGCTGACGCGGGTCCTCGACCGGATCTGAGTCCTTTCCGCGCCCCGCGCACCGCTCGGCCCCAGGGGGCCGCACGGGCTTCGGGCCGCTGCGGCGGCCTCCGACCGCCGGGGCGCCCGTCCGGGGGCGGGCGGGGGCGGGGGCCGCTGCGCGGGGCTTCCCCCCCACTCCGCCCCTTCCCGTGACCGGGGGGCTCCGCCCCCCGGACCCCCGCGCCCCGAACGCCGGCGGGGCTGGATTCGGCTTGCCGACAGTTACGGGCAGGGGCGGGGCGGGGAAGGCTCCGCGCAGCGGCCCACCCCGCACATCACCCACCCGCACCCGCTCCACCACCCCCACCCGCTCTCCGAAAGGCGCATCACCGTGACGCAGGACGAACTCCTCGCCCGGGCCCAGGCGTGGCTCGCCGAGGATCCCGATTCCGAGACCCGCGAGGAGCTCGGCGCGCTCCTCGACCGGGGGGACACCGACGAGCTGGCGGTCCGGTTCGCCGGGACGCTGCAGTTCGGCACCGCGGGGCTCCGCGGGGAGCTGGGCGCCGGACCCATGCGGATGAACCGGGCCGTGGTGATCCGGGCCGCCGCCGGGCTCGCCGCGTACCTGCGGAAGAAGGGGCAGGCCGGCGGCCTTGTCGTCATCGGGTACGACGCCCGGTACAAGTCCGAGGACTTCGCCCGGGACACCGCCGCCGTGATGACCGGCGCCGGACTGCGCGCCGCGCTGCTGCCGCGCCCGCTGCCGACGCCCGTCCTCGCGTTCGCCATAAGGCACCTGGGCGCCGTCGCCGGCGTCGAGGTGACCGCGAGCCACAACCCGCCCCGCGACAACGGCTACAAGGTGTACCTCGGCGACGGCTCGCAGATCGTGCCGCCGGCCGACGCCGAGATCGCGGCCGAGATCGACGCCGTACGGGCGCTGGCCGACGTGCCGCGTCCGGAGAACGGGTGGGAGGTGCTCGGGGAGGAGGTCCTGGAGGCCTATCTCGCCCGGACCGACGCCGTCCTGACGCCCGGGTCGCCGCGGAGCGTGCGGACCGTCTACACGGCCATGCACGGCGTCGGCAAGGACGTGCTCACCGCCGCCTTCGCCCGGCACGGCTTCCCGCCGCCGGCGCTCGTCGCCGCGCAGGCCGAGCCCGACCCGGCGTTCCCGACCGTGTCCTTCCCCAACCCGGAGGAGCCGGGGGCCATGGACCTGGCCTTCGAGGCGGCCCGGGCCGTGGACCCCGACATCGTCATCGCCAACGACCCGGACGCCGACCGCTGCGCCGTCGCCGTGCCGGACGCCTCCGCCGAGGGCGGCTGGCGGATGCTCCGCGGCGACGAGGTGGGCGCGCTGCTCGCCGCGCACCTCGTGCACAAGGGCGCCCGGGGCGTCTTCGCGGAGTCGATCGTCTCGTCCTCGCTGCTCGGGCGGATCGCCGAGGCGGCCGGGGTCGGGTACGAGGAGACCCTGACCGGCTTCAAGTGGATCGCCCGCGTCGACGGGCTGCGGTACGGCTACGAGGAGGCGCTCGGCTACTGCGTGGACCCGGAGGGCGTCCGCGACAAGGACGGCATCACCGCGGCGCTGCTCGTCGCCGAGCTGGCCTCGGAGCTGAAGGAGCGGGACCGGACGCTGACCGACCTGCTCGACGACCTGGCGGTCGCGCACGGGCTGCACGCCACCGACCAGCTGTCGGTGCGCGTGGAGGACCTCGGCATCATCGCGAACGCGATGGCCGCCCTGCGCGAGACCCCGCCGGTGCGGCTCGCGGGGCTGACCGTCGTCTCGGCGGAGGACCTCACCAAGGGCACGGAGTCGCTGCCGCCCACGGACGGCCTGCGCTACCACCTGGAGGGCGCCTACAAGGCCCGGGTGATCGTCCGCCCCTCGGGCACGGAGCCCAAGCTGAAGTGCTACCTGGAGGTCGTGGTCCCGGTCGCCGACGCGAGCGGTCTCGCGTCCGCCCGCGCCACCGGCGCCGAGGTGCTGGGCGCGCTGAAGAAGGACCTGGCGGCGGCCGCGGGGCTGTAGCCGGACGGCGGAGGGCCGGTACGGGGTTCCCGTACCGGCCCTCCGCCGTGTCGCCGTCCGCGTCAGCCGAAGCGGCCGTTGACGTAGTCCGCGGTCCGCGGGTCGGCCGGGGCGTCGAACATCGTCTCCGTGGGGCCGTGCTCGACGATGGCGCCGGGGGTGCCCTGCTCCGCGAGGAAGAAGGCGCAGGAGTCGGAGACCCGGGCGGCCTGCTGCATGTTGTGGGTGACGATCACGATCGTCACCTCGGACTTGAGCTCGGCGATGGTCTCCTCGACGCGCCGGGTGGAGGTCGGGTCGAGGGCCGAGCAGGGCTCGTCCATGAGGAGCACCCGGGGGCGGACGGCGAGCGCGCGGGCGATGCACAGGCGCTGCTGCTGGCCGCCGGAGAGGGCCCCGCCGGGCTGCCGGAGCCGGTCCTTGACCTCGTTCCAGAGGCCGGCCCGGGTCAGGCACTCCTCCACGAGCGCGTCCTTCTCGTCGCGGCCCGCGCGGACGCCGCCGAGCTTGAGGCCGGCGAGGACGTTCTCGTACAGGGACATCGCGGGGAACGGGTTGGGCTTCTGGAAGACCATGCCGATCTCGCGGCGGGCGTGGGTGATCCGGCGGCCCCGGTCGTAGATGTCGGCGCCGTCGAGGAGGACCCGGCCCGACAGGGCGGCGGAGCCGATGAGTTCGTGCATCCGGTTGAGGATGCGCAGGAAGGTGGACTTGCCGCAGCCGGAGGGGCCGATGAGGGCGGTCACCTCGCGGGCGGGCATGGCGAGCGAGACCCGGTCGAGGACCTTGCGGTCGCCGAACCAGGCGGAGACGGCCTCGGCTTCGAGCGCGCCCGCCCGGGTCGACGGCACGGATCCGGCGGACGGCAGGACGACGGTGTCGGCGACGTCGGTCACGTGGGTCACGTCGGTCACAGTTTCATCAACTCCACGATGTTCAGAGGAGGTTGGGGAGGAGGCGGGTCAGCTCGCCGGAGACCAGGACGCCGAGCGCGATGAGCACCGGGGTGGCGGCGGTCCAGGTCTGGCGGGGGCCCCAGCGGCGGCGGGCGGCGACGGTGAGGACGGCGGCGAGGAACAGGGCCTGGGCGCCGAGGAAGATCTTCGGCCAGGCGGCCGGGTCGCCGGCGAGCGACTTCTCGGCGTCGGTGATCCAGCCGGGCCGCAGCGGGCGCGGCGGGCTGGGCTGGACGTCGGAGACCAGCTTCGCGTCGACGAAGAGGTGGTTCTCCGGGGTGTACGCGGCTCCGTCGGCGGTCACCAGGGTGAGCCGGCCCTCCCCGGCGCCGGGCACGGGCCGGGTCGGGTCGCCGGGCCGCCGCACGCCCACCACCTCGTACACGGCCTCGCCCTGGCCGGTGGTCACCTCGACGCGGGCGCCGGACGGCAGCCGGTGCAGGTCGTTGAAGGGGCTGCCGTAGCCCCACTGGCGGCCCATGAGGACCGCCGTCCCGGCCTGGCCGGGCAGCGGGGTGTCGCGGCGGTGGCCCGGTCCCGACATGAGGACCTCCGAGGTGGTGCCCTCGGCGACGACCTCGCGCAGCCCGAGGACCGGGATGCGGAGCAGGGCGACGGGGTCGCCGGGGGCGAGCGGCCTGCCGTCGTAGGTCGTCTGCCCCACCGGGGCGGTGCCGAGGGCGAGTTGCTCGCGGAGTTCGTCGTACGCGGTGGCCTGGTCGCGGGCGTGCTGGAGGTGGCCGACGACGGTGAGGTTGGCGGCGAAGCCGATGAGCAGCGCGGCGAGCACGCACAGCGCCGCCCCGGCCAGGGCGAGCCCGGCACGGGGGGCGGCGGGAGCCGGTGCGGTGGTCACGGCCGGGCGACCGCCTCGCGGCGGCGGACCGTGAGGACGGCGGCGGCGCCGAGCAGGCAGAGCGAGAGCGCCCCGAGCGCGGCGGAGGCGGCGGAGGCGGCGCCGGTGGCGGCGAGGGTGCCGCCGGAACCGCCCTGCGGGGAGGCGCCGGTGGAGCCGGACCCGGTCGACCCGCTGTCACCGGCGCCGGAGGAGCCGGACGGGTCGCCGGTGGTGCCGGTGGTGTCGCCGGAGCCGGAGCCGGAGCCGGACGCGGATCCGGACTCCGTCGGCGTGGGAGTGGCACCGGTGCCGGGCGTGTCCGTGGGGGTGGGCTCGTCGGTCGGCTCGCCGGTGGGCCCGTCCGTCGGCTCGTCGGTCGGTCCGTCCGTCGGCGTGCCCGTGGGCGTCGGGGTACCGGTGGGGGTCGGGGTGCCGGTGGGGGTCGGGGTGTCCGTGGGGCTCGGGGTGACGGCGGGGCCGGCCGTGAACGTCTCCAGGACCTGGCTGGGCGTGTACGCGGCCGGGTCGGCGGGGGTGTACTGCGCGAGGACGGGGAAGGAGGCGTTGACCGTGTCGTGCATGGTGGCCGTGGTCTCCGCCTTGCCGTCCACGAGGTCCTCGGTGCCGAGCTCCTTGATCTCGCCGGTCGCCTCGTCGAGGGTGAGGAAGGTGACGGTGCCCGCCGCGGCGGCCGGTTCGATCTCGGCCCGGATCGGGAAGGCGCGGCCCACGGGCGGGGTGGCGCTGTCGGAGCCGACCTTCAGGTTGGTCGCCTGCTGGCCGATGGAGGACCAGTTCTCCCCCGTGACCTCGATCATCCGGGAGAAGTACGCGGCCCGCGCCTCGGAGTCCGCCGTCTCGCAGGAGAGCCGCAGTTCGTACCGGCCGTCCAGGGGCCCGGAGGGCACCAGCTCGCGCAGCCGGTCCTGGAGGGGGGCGTAGCCGGCTCCGGAGCCGGTGAGCGGGCCGGATATCGGGGTGGTGCCGAGCGGCCCGCCGGGGGCGACCTCGGCGATCGGCGCGGTGAGGGTCGGGTCGCCGGTGGCCACCAGGGTCAGGACGCCCTTCACGTACGGCTCGTCGGCCTCGGCGGGCGCGGGGCAGGGGCCGTCGGCGGTGACGGACGACAGGCCGGCCGCGAGGGTGCCGGTGGCGGGGTCCGTCGTGAAGCCGCCGTGCCGGGTGACGGCGGAGGCGGGCGTGGACAGGCCCAGGACGAGGGCGAGGGCGCCGCAGAGGAGGGCGAGGGCCGTGAGCAGTGCCACGGGTGATCTGAGGGGCGTGACCTGGTGCATGGGACGGATGTCCTCCGGGGCGGATGGTGGCCGGCGACGTGGACGCGGCACGGGAGGTCGCGGGCGGTCGCGGACGGTGGGCGGGGGTACGCCGTGGGGCCGGGCACCCTGGGGTGCCCGGCCGGCGCGCGGTCGAGGGGGCGTGGCGGTCAGCGCTCGCCCTTGAGGGTCGTGGTGCCGCAGTTGGCGCCGAGGGCGCCGAAGCCGTAGGTGGCGATCGTCGTGCCGGCGGCGCAGACCTTGGAGGTCGAGCCGACGAAGGTGGAGGCGATGGTGGCGTTCGTCAGCTTCGCGGTCGGGACGACGTTGTAGACGTCACGCGTGAAGGGGAAGGAGAGGTTGAGCGTCTTGTCGGCGTTGCGCGGGGCGATCGTGGCGACGGAGCCGAGCACGGCGGCGCCGCGGCGGTCGGTGACGACGGCCTTCTCCTGCGCCGTGTACTGGGCGACCGAGTACGGGGCGATGTCGCCGGCGGTGTCGAGGACGGTGCCGTCGTTCTCCTGGGCGCCCTGGGTGACGCAGGCGCCCGGGGTGGTCACGCCGATGGAGGAGAGGAAGAACTGGCGGGTGCCGGAGTTGGCCTGCGGCAGGATCGGGGTGAGGGCCACGCCATTGAGGGAGGTGGTGGTGCACTCGTAGATCGCCTTGAGCTGCGCGGCCGTCAGGTCGGACGGCAGGGTGCTGTCGGAGCGCTTGACCCAGGACACCGCGTCCTTGGCGAAGGGGATCCAGGTGAGGTCCGTGGTGCTGCTGTCGGCCGGGCCGCGCGAGGAGCGGGCGAAGTCGAGGCAGCCGGAGTTGGTGTCCACGGCGTTGCGGAGCGCGTCGATGCCGGCCGAGGAGCCGTTCGGGCGGTTGATCACACAGCCGGTGGCCTTGGTCTTGATGGTGGCCGTGCCGGTGGCGTTCCAGGAGGCGATGATCTTCTGGCCGAAGGCGTTGACGACGACGTCGCCGAGGCCGTTCATGACGTCCTGGGTCGTGTCCGAGCCGACACCGGCCAGGGTGCGGTACTGGGTGACCGGGGTGGGGTCGGCCTGGGCCGCCGGGGCGAAGGCGGCACCGAGACCGAGGGCGGCCACACCGAGGGCGGCACCGAGACGAGCGCGGGACTTGACGTTCACTTCTGATCTCCTCCGTGAAAACGGATGTCATGGAATGGACGCACAAGCAGAATCCGGATTCTCATTTCCCGGCCGGTCCGTCGACCGGCCGGGAACAACAATTCCGCACGGGTGGATCCGGGAACCACCACGTTCAGCCGCTTTTCAGGTTACGAATTCCTGTCCTAGGTGAATCCGAGGGCGCCGCGCGGCGGCCCGCGAATCCCAGGAGCGCGGGCCCGGCGAGGCCGGCCGTGCCGCCGACGAGGAGGACCGCCAGGAGGACCCAGCGGACGGCGCCGAGGAGCTGGGACGGGGTGCTGCCGGTGCCGGCGAGCTTCTCCGGCGGGGCTCCCCCGGAGCCGTTGCCGGCCCCGCCGGACGTCGGCGGCGCCGAGGACGGCGGGGCGGAGGCGTCCGTACCCCCCGTCGTGTCCCCGGCACCACCGCCGCTCGCGCCGCCGCCCGATCCGGCGGCGTCGCCCGGGCGCGGGGAGCCCTCGGCCCCGCCCGGTCCGGACGCGGAGCCCGTCCCGCCGCCGGACGAGGTGCCGGACCCGGTGCCCGTCCCGCCGTCGGAGCCGGTGCCCGAGGCGGAGCCGGCGGCCGTGCCCCCGGCCGTGTCGCCGGGTCCGGCCGGCGCCCCGCGCTCCAGGCGGTCGGCGGCCGCGACGGCCTGGAGCCTCAGCTTCCGGGGCAGCGGGGCGTAGCCGGGCGGCAGCTGACCGGGGGCGGTGCCCTGCCGCTGCCCGGCGTCGGCCGCGTACCGCATGACCCGGGCGTAGTCCTTGCGGGCGTCGGCGGGGAGGCTGGTGGAGGCGGCGGCGTAGCCGACCACGGTCAGCGGGTAGGCGCCCTTCCCGGCCCGCGCCGGGTCGGGGGCGAGGACTCCGGCGACGGAGGAGTCCTCGAACTGCTCGACCGCCTGGATCATGGAGCCGGTGGTGGGCAGGACGAAGGCGCCGTCGGCGTTGGCCAGGGCGGCGATCTGCAGCTGGTAGCGGGCGGCGGAGGCGCTGTCGGTGATGCCGTAGGCGCGCCGGGAGCCGACCAGGACGTCGGCGGAGACGAGGCGCAGGGCGTTGCTGACCGAGTCGCGGGAGACGTTGTCCTTGGCCCCGTTGGTGCCGCGCCGGATCCAGCGCGCGGCGTCGTGCATGTCGTTCGCGTACGGGGAGCGCTCGACGATGCCGTAGCTGATCGCCTCCTCGCCCTCCACGAGCCGGAGCTCGGTGAGGGTGGGGTCCGCCTTGGGGAACTCGTCGCTGCTGCGGGAGGCGAGCCCCAGCTCCTTGAAGTGGGGGTTGATCCTCATGCCCCAGGGATCCGGCTTTCCTTCGAGGAAGGCACGCGCGTCTGAATTGCTCCGCAGGTAGTCCCAGACGACCTTCGTGGTGTCCGAGCGTTCGGCGGAAAGGAGAATTCCGCCGGGGTAGACCTGCGGCGGCTGCGGGACCTCCTCGAATTTCGGATTGAGCTTCAGGAATTCCGGGTCCCTGACGATGGACTGCGGATTGTCCTTCAGGTGGTCCGGTACGGGCGCCTTGTCGGTGAGCATCCGGACGTCGTACGGGTACGAGGCGGTGAGCAGTTTCGCGAGGAGGCGCTGGTTCAGCCGGATCTCCTTGACGAGCCCGATCGTGTTGGCCTCCCAGTAGAAGCCGACGGTGAGCGCGTTGACGGCCACGGGGGCGTGGACGAAGCCCGATTTCTCCCCGTCCGCGACCGGTTCGACGGTGAAGGCGAGCCCCGGGGAGGTGGACGTCGGGGCGAGCAGGCTGCTGCGGGCCAGCTCCTCGCCCCGCTGGGAGAAGGTGAAGCGGCTGGTGCCGGTGGCGCACAGGGACGCCTGCCAGGAGGTGACGGCGTCGGTGACCAGCTCGGAGCCGGTCATCCGGCGTTCGGCCTTGTCGGCCGGGCAGGCGTCGCCGACGGGCAGGAAGTCGAGCGGGAAGACGATCCGCTGGTTCCAGTTGGCGGTGGAGAGCGGTGAGGTGACCGGGAACCCCCGGGTCCCGTTCGGGTCGTGGGAACCGCGCGGCACCACGACGAGCCAGCACTTCCGGCCGCGCGGCTCGGCGCCCGTGCCGAGCGGGTCGCCGCAGCCGAGGTGCGGGGCCTCCCGGGTGGACTGGAGGTGGAAGCCCGCCTCGCCGGTACCGTCGGGCTGGGTGACGGCGAAGAACTCCTCGTTGGTGTCGCTGGGGCTGTAGTAGGTCCAGTCGGTGAGCTTCGTCGTCGGCGGACCCGAGACGGGCGTGAAGGGGACGAACGGATCCGTCGTCTGCCCGGGGTACTCCGGGCTCGGGACGAGTTCGTCGTACTCCGTCTCCCGGGGGTCGCTGCCCACCGGGATCAGCCGCTGCGCGACGAAGCTGCCGAAGCCGCCGTTGCCGGTGGCGGCGGCCCCGAACTGGCACTGCTCGCGCCTGGGTCCCGCCGGGTCGTCCCCCCAGCACTGCATGAGCTGGAGGTAGTCGGTGCGGTTGGAGTTCGTCGGCTTCCCGCCCTTCCAGCTGACCCGCACCCCCTGCCCGCGCAGGTTCCTCGTCTGGTGGACGGTCACCTCCAGGGCGGAGAAGTCGTCGTACGGGCCCGCCGTGCCGCGCTTCGTCATCGCCGAGCTCTCCGGCTCGGCGGCGACCGCGGCGGTGTCCCGGGGCAGCGGGAGGAGGGCGAGGACGACGGCGGCGAGGAGGGCGCCGAGGCCGCCGGCGCGGGCGCGGTTCGGCTTCATCGGAGGCCTCCCCGGCGGTCGGCGCGGTGGGTCATGAGCCGGCCGACGAGCGGCGGGGCGACGACCGTGGCGAGGAGCAGGAAGGCCGAGAGGACCATCAGGAGGCCCCGCAGGCCGGCGCCCGAGTCGGCGGCGAGGGTGACGGGCGTGCCGACGACGGTGTTCCCGCCGCCGGGGCCGCCCGCGCCGGTGCCGGCACCGCCCGCGCCGCCGTCGGCGATGATCTCGCCGGTGTCGGGGTCGACGGCGGCGCCGCCGGAGCCCGTGGTGCCGCTGCCGGAATCCGGCCCGGAGCCGGAGGCCGCACCGGTGCCGGCGGTGGACCTGCCGGTGCCCGCGGTGCCGGTCGCGCCGGTGGAACCCGTTCCCGTGCCCGTGCCGCCGCCGTTCGCGCCGCCGCCCGAAGCCGGGCCCGTACCGCCGACCGAACCGCCGCCGGAGCCGGACCCGTCGGCGCCGCCCGAGGCGGAACCGCCGGTGGACGAGCCGCCGACGGCGCCGCCGGAGGACGCGCCGCCGGAGGAGGAGCCGCCGGAGGAGGAGCCGCCGCCGACCTGGGTCGGGACGCCCCGGGCTCCGCCGGTGCCGTCCGCGCACTGCTGCGCGCCCTGCTTGTCGCAGGCCTTCGGCCTGGGGGCGTTCTTGGCCAGGGTGTTGGAGCCGTCGGCGGAGAAGGTGGGGTTGCGGCAGGTGGCGAGGTCCACGGCGCCGGTGGGGGCGCCGGGGATGCGGCGGACCTGGTCGAAGCCGGCCTGGACGAGGTTCTTCGGGAGGGGCGAGTAGCCCAGCTCCTCGGCCTGCTGCTGGCCCTCGCAGAGGAAGTAGCGGGCGAAGGTGCCGAGCGAGCGGCCCTTGTCGGTGGTGTGCGGCGCGGTCTGCGAGGTGGGGACGACCATGTAGCTGTAACTGGACAGCGGATAGGCGCGGTCGTCGCCGGAGCGGTACACGCCGTCGAGGATCTGGGTCAGGTAGTCGGGGGAGGAGCGGTCGGTGTCGATGCGGGCCTGGAGGAGGGCGACGGCGACGGCCTGGGCGGTCGGTTCGACGTAGTGGCCGGAGCGGTTGAGGACCTTGGCGACCGGGAAGTGCGCGTTGACGGCGTACGAGTACTCGACGTAGGTGATCGCGCCCTCGCCCTGCGGCTGGCGGACGTGCGCCGAGACGCCGAGGGAGCCGGACTTGGCGACCGTCGTCGTGCCGGGGGCGACGGGGAAGTAGGAGGTCATCCCGCAGGGGGTGGAGCGGCCGGCGCGGCGGCAGTGGTCGTTCCAGACCGCGCCGTGCTCCTTGGCCAGCCAGGTCGTGAACTGGGCGGTGGTGCCCGAGCCGTCGGAGCGGACGACGGGCACGATCCGGCGGGCGGGGAGGACCAGGCCGGGGTTGTCGGCCTTGATCTCCGGGGCGTTCCACATGGTCAGCTGCCCGGTGAAGACCTTCGCGAGGACGGGGCCGGAGAGGCGCAGGTTGGTGACCTGGCGGCCGCCGATGCGGAGGTTGTACATGAAGGCGGTGCCGCCGGCGACGATCGGCATGTAGGCGTAGCCGCGGCTCGGCGGGACGTCGGTCGCGCCGCCGTCGGTGAGCCCGTAGGGGATCTCGGAGACGGCGAAGTCGACGGTGCCGTTCTTGAACTGCTCCCGGCCCTGCGAGGAGCCGTTGGCGTTGAAGTTGACGGTGAGTCCGGCGTTGGCGCCGATGTTGCGGCGCCACTGCTCGACGGCGTTGGAGCTCCAGGTGGAGCCGGAGCCGGTGATCTTGGTGTAGCCGGCGGCCTGGGCGGCGGGCGGGCCCGCGAGGAGGGCGAGCAGCGCGCAGAGCACGGTGCCCAGGCCCAGGAGGGTGCGGGTGAGCGGGACGGGCGATCTCACGACGTGCTCCTCGGAGGTACGGGCGGGGAAGGTGCGAGGGAGGCGCGGGCGAACCGGGCCGCGTCCTGGCGGGAGGCCACCGCCCGCCGCCGCTCCTGGCGCTTCGTCAGCTGCCCCGGTCCGCGCCCGCCGGCGATCCGGGCGAGCACGAAGAGCAGCAGGACGAGGAGCATGAGCACGGCGGCGGTGCCGAAGCCGCGGGCGATCATGTTCGGTTCGGGCGACTTGACCAGCTCGAAGGTGGCGAGCGGCAGGGAGACCTGGGCGCCGGAGGTCGGCAGCGCGTTGAGCTCGGCGGTGAAGCCGGCCGTGAGCAGCACCGGGGAGGTCTCGCCCACCCCGCGCGCGGTGCCGAGGATGACGGCGGTGGTGAGCCCGGAGCGGGCGGTGGGGAGCACGACGTGCCGGACGGTGCGCCAGCGGGAGGCGCCCATGGCGTACGAGGCCTCGCGCAGGGTGCCGGGGACGAGCCGGATGACGACGTCGGAGGCGCGGATGATGATCGGCAGCATCATCACGGCGAGGGCGAGGGCGGCGGCGAACCCGGAGCGCCCCATGCCGAGCGCCAGGATGACGGTCGCGTAGACGAAGAGGCCGGCGACGATCGACGGCAGGGCGGTCATCGCCTCGACGATCGTGCGGACCAGGCGCGCGAACGCGCCGGGGACCTCGTTGAGGAAGACGGCGCAGACGATGCCGGCGGGGACGGTGAGGACGAGCGCGATGCCGACCTGTTCGAGGGTGCCGACGACGGCGTGCAGGACGCCGCCGACGTCGAGGGGTTCGAGCGGCCCGGCGAGGCTCATGTCCTCGGTGAAGAAGTTGAGGTGGGCGAGGGCCTCGCGGCCCTCCCAGAGGGTGAAGGCGACGACGAAGACGAGGACGGCGAGGAGGACGAGCCCGAGGGTGTGGACGACCACGCCGGCGACCCGGTCGCGGACGGTGGGCCCGTCCTCGTCGAAGGAGACGAGCAGGGCGTAGAGGCCGAGGAAGAGGGCGTACGCGACGAGGACGAAGCCGACGGTGCCGCTGAAGGGCAGCAGCCGGGCGAAGAGCAGCCAGGCGAGGGCGAGCGCGGCGGCGCCCGCGCCGAGGACGGCGTACACGTCGGTGGCGCGCGTGCCGCCCGTGGTGCGGCGCCGTTCGGATCCCGGCGGCGGGTCCTCCTTGGCGGCCGGCCGCACGGTCGGCCGCTCCGGGGCGATGGTCATGGGGTTCCCCTGTTACGCGTCGCTGGAGGCGCCGGAGCGGCTGCGGGCGACGATGGACGAGGCGGCGAAGTTGACGATCAGGGTCATGACGAAGAGCGCGAAGCCGGCCGCCATCAGGGCGGACATGCCGAAGGCGGTGGCCTCGCCGTAGCGCAGGGCGATGAGCGAGGAGACCGAGCTGGTGCCGGTCTGCAGGACGTGCCACTGGATCGTGAAGACCTGCGAGATGACCATGTAGACGGCGATGGTCTCGCCGAGGGCGCGGCCGAGGCCGAGCATGGTGCCGCCGATCATGCCGCCCTTGCCGAAGGGCAGGACGACGGCGCGGATCATGCCCCAGCGGGTGGCGCCGAGCGCGTAGGCGCCCTCGCGTTCGCCGGCGGGGGCCTGGGAGAAGACCTCGCGCATGATCGAGCAGATGATCGGCGCCACCATCATCGCGACGACCAGCCCGGCGACGAAGGTGGAGGAGGTGTAGACGGTGGGCGGGGCGAGCGGGTCGTCGGGGTCGGCGCCGTCGACGCGCAGGAAGGGGATCCAGCCGAGGTACGCGGAGATCCAGCGGGCGATCGGCAGGATCGATTCCTCCAGCCAGAACACACCCCACAGGCCGTAGACGACCGAGGGCACGGCGGCCATCAGGTCGACGGTGGAGATCAGGGTGCGGCGCAGCCCGGGCGGGGCGTACTCGGAGATGTAGAGCGCGGCGCCGGTGGCGAGCGGCACGGCGACGGCGATCGCGACGAGGGCGATGAGGACGGTGCCGAGGAGCACGGCGGCGATGCCGAACCGTCCGGCGTCCGGCTCCCAGTTCTCGGTGGTGAGGAAGGAGCCGCCGGCCCGGTCGAGGGCCTGCCGGGCGCGGTGCAGCAGGAAGCCGCCGACGAGGAGCATCACGGCGAGGACGAGGCCGCCGCCGGCGCGGGCGACGCCGCGGAAGACGCGGTCGGCGGGGCCGGGGTCGGCGTACAGCCGCCGCGGCGTGTCGTGCGGGGCCCCGTGCCGCGGGCCGGCGGCGGCGGGAGGCACGGTCGGATCATTCGGATCGGTCGTCGCGGTCGTCACGCCCCTGACGTAAGTCCCGCCTGGTTGACATGCGCGCCACGAGACGTGAACGAGGGGCTCCTGCGAGGCAACTTCCGTTCACCATAAGGCGGTTGATGTCCACTGCGCCGCCTCGGCGGTCAGCAGCGCACGGAAGCGGGCGTAGGCGGCACGACAGGTGGAGTGGCGCTCGTACGCCCTCCCGGAGTAGGCCGCGGGGTGTCCGTCGGCGTCCCTCAGCAGCCACACCCAGCCGTTGCCGGTGGCGGTGTGCTGCACCCCGCCGCCCATGGCCGCGTGCCCCGCGCAGAGCGCCGCGAACGCCGCCCGGCAGGCGGCGTGGTCGGCGAAGCACTGCCCCGACCGCGCCACCACCCGCCCGTTCTGCGCGACCAGCCGCCAGCCGTATCGTCCGTCGGCTCTGACGTCCACCAGACAGCGCGTCCCGGACACACCGGTGCCCTTGGTCATTGCCCCCACCCCCACAGTCTCGGCACAGGCAATCTAGGGACACGGCCGGGATCGTCGGGGGCTAAACCAACGGCCCGGGGCATGCTTCACCCCGCCGTTGCCCCTAGGACACCGGCGGGGTGAGGGGGACGCGGGCCGGGGCTCAGCCGGTCGCGCCGAGCACCACCAGGAGGACCAGGCCGACGACGGCCGGCGCCATGATCTCGTACGCCCACCGGACCGCCGGCGCGCCCTGCGCCCCGGCCCGGCCCTGGTACCGCTCGGCCATCTCCCGCAGGTCGGCGACGTTCTGGTCGCCGGCCGCGACGCGCGAGGCGGAGTCCCGGACGTCGGCGGTCACGGAGGTGCGCCCGTGGGGGTCGTCCTGGGAGGCGCGGGCGGCCTGGCGCGCCGCCTTCTTCCGCTGGCGCAGCGAGACGGGCATGGCCCACAGCTGGTACTTGGCGCCCTCGTGCGTGAACACCTCGCTGGAGTACCCGGCCCGGACGTCGGCGACGGCGGCCCAGGGCAGCACGATCGACCGGAACGGGTTGCGGATCCGGAGCCGGTCCTCGTTGGCGTGGACGGCGGGCCGGATCGTGAAGGCGGTGATCACCGGCACGGCGAGCAGCAGACCGGCCAGCGCCAGCCAGGGCGCCCGCCCCTCGCCGCGCACCAGCGCGTCGCCCGCGAAGACGAGCGCCAGGGCGAGCAGGAAGACACCCCCCGCGATCCCGAAGGAGGACCGGTAGACGCGGTCGGCGGAGGTCGGCTCGGGGTTCGACCCGGAGTTCGGCTCGGAGGGCGCGGGGCTCGTCATGCCGCCGATTCTGCCTCAGGAGGCGGCGCGGGGCGCTCCCCGGGGGCTCAGCCCCGCCGGACCTCGGCCAGGTCCGCGTACAGGATGATGTTGTCCGGCCGGTGGCCGTCGACGAGCTCGCCGCCGCAGGTGATCAGGCGCAGCTCGGGCCGGCGGGTGTTCCCGTACACCTTCTCCGTCGGGAAGGCGTCCTTGTCGACCTGCTCCAGCTCGCGGACCCGGAAGACCGCGACGGTGCCGTCGGCCCGGGTCACGGTGACCGGGTCGCCGACCCGGACCTTGGCGACGTCCTTGAGGACGGCGGGCCCGCGCTCGGTGTCGAAGTGCCCGATGAGGACGGCGGGGCCGGTCTCGCCGGGCGTGACGCCCTTCCCGTACCAGCCGATCCGCTCGGCCTGGGCGACCGAGGGCACCTCGACGGTCCCGTCGGCGTTCAGCCCGAGCTCCAGGACGCCCCGCGCGTCCACCCCGGCCGCCGGCAGCTCGACCCGCACGGGCAGCGAACGGGCGAGCGGCTTCACGGGCGCGGCAGTGGCGGCCGGCGCCGGCGCGGCCGACTCCACGATCCGGGCGGGCGGGGTGACGGCGTCGGGCGCACCCCCGGCCGAACAGCCGGCGAGGGCGGCCACGAGGAGGACGGCGGCGGTGACGGTACGGCGGCGGCGCATGCGGGGCTCCGGGAGGACGGGGTGCGGCCGGCCGCCGCGGGGAACGCGACGGCCGGCCGGGGGTGGGGTGGAGACGCTCCGGGCTCGGGTCAAGGGGCGGGGAGCGGGGTACGACGGGGCGGGTACGGGCCCGTGCGGGGTCAGCCGCGGACGCCGGCGGTGCGGCGGCGCATCGCCAGGAAGCCGAGCCCGGCGGCGGTCAGCGCGGCGGCACCGGCGCCGGCGGCGACCAGCGTGCCGGACCCCTCCTCGGCGGCGAGCTCGGCGCCGGCCGCGACGCCGCCCTGCGGGACGACGGAGGTCTGGCCGCCCTGGGCGGAGTTCTGGGGCGCGGAGGCGGAGGGGGCGGGCGCGGCAGCCTCGTCGCAGCCCTTCGGCAGGGCGGGGAAGGCGTTGTAGCGCCAGGGCGTGTCGCCGCCCTGGGTGCGCTGGCCGAGGCGCGGCGTGGCGGTGTCCGCGCCGTCGATGCGCAGGCCGTTGGCACCGTCGACGGGGTGCGCGCGGTCGACCCGGGAGACGACCTCGTGCTGCGGGTTCTTGAGGACGGCCCAGGGGCCCTTCTCCTGGTCGTTGGTCATGACGAGAAGCCAGTCCACGCCGAAGGAGGAACGGATCTCCTGGGTGACCGCGCACTTCCCGATGACGATCGGCCCGTCCAGGACCTCCGCCGGCGGCGGGGTGGCCGGCTGGGAGGTCACCGGCACGGGCGCGGACTGCTTCGCGGCGCCCGGGACGTACGCGGCGAAGGTGCCGGGCGACTCCAGGACGACGACGGCCTTGCCGAAGAAGTAGACCTTGCGGTCGCCGCCCTTGAGGTAGATGAAGCCGCCGCTCCCGGCGGTGGCGGAGCGGAGGCCGTAGTAGCCGTCCTTCTCGTCGACCTCGACGATCGTGCCGTCCGCGAGGCGGTACCGGCCGGGCTTGGCGGGGGCGGAGTTGCCGATCCAGTTGTGGATCGAGCCGTCGGGGTTGAGGACGAGGTACTCGCCGTTGTCCTGGCCCGCGACGGAGCGGGTCACCGCGTGGAGCTCGCCGACCTTGTGGCCGTCGCGGAAGAGGACCGCGAAGTAGTTCTCCTCCTTGAGCTTGTAGATCTTGGCGACGGTGCCGGTGAGCAGCGTCTCGGTGCGGACCAGCGTGGCGTGCTCGGGGCCCGCCTCGACGGCGGTGACCTTGCCCTCGGCGTCGAGGGTCACGGCGTACCCGGAGAAGATCCCGGTGTCGGTGGCGTCGTAGCCGCCGCCGGCCTTCAGCTCGCCCAGGACGGAGGTGCCGCGCAGGACGGTCGCGGTGAAGTACCGGTGCTGGGTGCCCTTGTTGTAGACCTTCGCCGTCAGCCCCCCGTCGAGCTCCACGGTGCGGACCAGCACGTC
>NZ_JBEZNU010000056.1:0-21521 GCF_040653375.1 Streptomyces sp. NPDC047974 | reverse complement strand
CGCTGAACGCGCGCTCCGGGGGCGTGCGGATCAGGTAGACGGCGGCCCCGGCCATCGACACGTACACGGTCGCGGCGAAGACGACGCCGAGGGCGCGGTGGAGGCGGATCCGGCGGCGGACGGCGCTGAGCAGCTGGACGGGGCCCAGGAGCATCAGGAGGCCGCCGAGGACGGAGTGGACGATCAGCGGGACGAGGCTGCGGCCGTACGGTCCCATGCGGTCGCGGACGGCGTCGGCGACGAACTCGGGCGAGACCGCGCGGCCGAGGAGCCACTCGCCGACGGCGGGCGCGCCGGGACGGGCGTAGGGCCAGAGTTCGGTGAACGCGATCGGCGCGTACGCGAGGCAGACCGCGGTCAGCGCGACGACGGCCACCCTTCCGCGTCTGGTGCTGGTGGGACGCCCCACGGCGGTCCTCCTCTGCGAGGGTGCGCAATAGTCCACTCTGGACTATGGAGGAAGGTAGGGCCGGTCCCGGCCGGGGTCAACCGGTCGGTAACAAAGTCGTGTTACCAGGGGTCAGCACTGTTCAGGACCACCCCCGGGCTCTCCCGGACCCTCCCCGGGCTCCCCCGGACCCTCTGCGGGCTCGCGGCTGCCGACCCAGCCCCAGAAGTCGACCATCATCCGCTCGTAGCGGATGCCGAACTCCAGGGCCTCGCGCTGCCCGCGGCTCAGCAGCCCGCCGACCTCGTCCGCCAGCCCCTCGTACTCCTCCAGGGTGCGCCGGTGCTCGGCGACCTGGACCGGGGCGTGGACGCGCGGGCTCGCCCCGAACCAGAGCTTCAGGATGCCCCGTTCGCGCGCCTCGACCGGGACGAAGGAGGGGTCGGCGAGCCAGCCGCGCAGCGCCGTCGCGCCCTCCTCCGTGAGCCGCATCAGCCGCCTGTTCCGGCCGCCCTCCTGGCGCACCTCGGAGAGCAGTCCGGCCTCCAGGAGCCGGTCGCACTGGGCGTAGACCTGGGCGTGCGGCACGGACCAGAAGGGGGCGACGGTCCGCGCCGCCTCGACCTTGACGTCGTACGGACTGGCCTCGCCCAGCGCGTCGATGATGCCGAGGACGAGGAAGGAGGGCGTGGTCAGCCGGACTTCAGACATGCGGCGACCGTATCGCGGGGCCTCAGACCGGGTGCTCCGCCCGGGCGCGGGGACCGCCGGGCAGCGGTGGCGAGGGCAGCGGGCGCAGCACGGGCTCGGGCCGCAGCAGCTCGTCGAGCCCGGTGAGGCGCACCAGGCGCAGGATCCACGGCTGGTCGCAGACGAGCTGGAAGTGCGCCCCGCGCGCGCGGGTGCTCCGGGCGCAGTGGGCGAGCAGGCCGAGGCCGGTGGCGTCGCAGAAGCCCAGCGGGCGGATGTCGACGGCGAGGGCGTCGGCCTCGCGGACGAGCGCGTCGAGTTCGGGCCGCAGATGGCGGACGAGGACGAGGTCCAGTTCGCCGCGGAGGACGGCGACGGTCAGGGCGCCGGCCGCGCGGACGGCGAGGTGGGGGTCATGACGGGGGATCAGCTGCATCGGACGCTCCACAGGGATGGGTCCAAGTGTCACGTCGAGCGTGGCCGTAGTCGGGGCGGGAGGGACGTTTCACCTTGGCCTCAGTCACCGGATCCGGTGAATACACGTCCACAGGTATGTCGTACACGCGTACGAGGTGTCAGGGGCGCCCTTCCCCCAGGAGGGAGCGGGTGCGCAGGGCCAGGAGGGCCTCGAAGCGGAAGGCGGGGTCGGCGAGCCGTTCGCCGAACAGGGCGTCGAGCCGGTGCAGCCGGCGGCGGGCGGTCTGCGGGTGGATCCCGAGCACCCGGGCGACCTCGGGTGCGGTGCGGCCCCAGGACATCAGCAGCGCCTCCAGGGTCTCGGCGAGCCGGTCGGCCCGACCGCGCGGCAGCTCCGCGAGGGGAGCGAGGAGCCGCGTGGCGAGCAGCCGGCCGACGGGCGCTGCCCGCAGCAGATGGAGCTCCCCCAGCTCCTCCTCGGCCAGGACGAAGTCCCCGCCGGGAAGCCCGGCCCCGGGGAGGCCCCCGCCGGCGCCCGCACCGGCCGCCGTCCTGCGGTCGAGGGCGGCGCGGGCGCACTGGAGGGACAGCCAGGCCTCGTCCGGCGCGACGGCGGGGCCCAGGGCGGCGGTGCGGCCGCGCAGCGCGGTACGGATCCGGTCGAGCGGCCCGGCCGGCCCCTGCCGCGTCCCCCCGCCCGGCTCATGCTCCGGCAGCGGCACGATCAGCACCAGGTCGTTGCCCCGCTGGGCGGCGAGGAGTCCGGCGTCGGCTCCGGGCACCGTCGGCCGGCCGCCGCCGGGCCTGACGAGGAGGCAGGCGAGGGTACGGGGCAGGGGCCAGCCGGCCCGCTCGGCGAGCGGCTCCGGAGACGGCCGGTCGGCGCCGGGACCCGGGGGTTCGAGGAGCCGCTCGGCCAGGGTGCGCCGGGCCCGCTTGAGTGCGCCCTCGGAGCGCAGCCGCTCGGCCCGGAAGCCCGCGACGGCCTCGTTGGACAGGGCGTTGATGTGGACGAGGACGGCCTCGTGCAGCGGCAGCACCAGCTCGGGCGGGAGGGCCGCGGCCTGGAGGACCTCGGCGTACCGGCGGCTGCCGACGCGGGCGCCGACCCGGAACGCCGCCTGGATGCCGTCCGTCGTCCGCCCGCTGCGGTACTCGACCCGGCCCAGCTCCCTGAAGTGCCGCAGGTGGTGGTCCTGCGGGCTGTCGGGGTGCTCGACCAGCTCCGCGAACTGGAGCAGGGCGCGACGTATCGACTCCACCAGGTCCCGCCCGACGGCGGAGTCCAGCGGCCTGCGGTAGGGGGCCACCTCGACGCGGATCGCCTCGACCATCTCCGCGACGATCGCGTCGATGCGGGGCCGGATGAGCGCGGCGAGCCCGGGCGGCAGTTCGTGCCAGGGGGCCCGGGCGAAGGCACCTCCGCCGTCGGACCCGGGCCCCGGGAGGGCGCCGGCACCGTCCGCGGGCGCCCGGCCGGACGGCGGCTGCGGCACGTACTCCATCTCGCGGCTCCCTCTCGGAACGGACTTCGGACGGTGTCGACGCGCGTGAGGCGGGCGCGCCGGAAGGTGTCACGCGCGTGACCGTTTTCCGGCGTACGGACTCCGCCTCCCTGGTCCGGCCGGAGCCGGTGACAGCACTGTGGACCCGACGTTACGCGCCAGTAGCTTCCGCGTCTCTCCCCCGTCACAGGTTTCTCCGCCACACATCACCCCGTCACGAGGAAGGCACCCCCATGCGCACACGCACCTCCCGCACCACAGGCACCAGCGGCACCGCCGCCCGTCGCCGGATCACGGCCGCCGTCACCGGCGCCGCCGCCGCGCTCTGCCTCGCGCTCACCGGCGCCGCCCCGGCGCAGGCCGCCCCCGCCCCGACCGCCGTCGAGGCCGATCCGGTGGGCCCGCCGCAGGGCGACTTCCTCTCGGCGTACGGCTACTCGCTGCTCGCGCCGACGGCCGTCCCCTCCGGGGCGAACGACTGGGGCTGCCGGCCGACGGCCGAGCACCCGCGCCCGGTGGTCCTGGTGCACGGCACCTTCGAGAACCGGTACGCGAACTGGGCCGGGCTCGCCCCGCGCCTGAAGTCCGCCGGGTACTGCGTCTACGCGCTCAACTACGGCGGCGGCCTCGGCCCGGTCACCGGCACCGGTGACATCACCGCCTCGTCACAGCAGCTGGCCGCGTTCGTGGAGCGGGTGCGGGCGGCGACGGGCGCGGCGAAGGTGGACCTCGTCGGCCACTCGCAGGGCGGCATGATGCCCCGTCACTACATCAAGCACCTGGGCGGCTCGGCCGCCGTCGGCCGGCTCGTCGCCCTCGCCCCCACCAACCACGGCACCTCGCTGTGGGGCATGGGGCTGCTCGCCCGCGCCTTCCCCGGCGGAGACGCCCTCCTCGGGTCGGCCTGCACGGCCTGCTCCCAGCAGATCACCGGCTCCGACTTCGTGACGGCGCTCAACGCGGGCGGCGAGACGCACCCGGCGGTCTCCTACACGGTGATCGCCAGCCGCTACGACGAGGTGGTCACCCCGTACACCTCGTCGTTCCTCGCGCCCGCGCCGAACGTCGTCAACCAGCGGGTGCAGGACGCCTGCCCGGCCGAGTTCACCGAGCACCTCGGGATCTCCTACAACGGGGTCGCGACCCGGCTGGTCCTCAACGCCCTCGATCCGGCGCACGCCCAGCGCCCGTCCTGCTGAACCGTCGCCCGGCTCCGGGCGCCGTCCGCCGGTCTCACCCGGCGGACGGCGCCCCGAACCACCGCTCCAGACCGTCCCGGAGCCCCGCCGGGTCGTCGCCGACCCAGACCACGTGCCCGTCCGGCCGCAGCAGCGCGGCCGGCACGTCCGGTTCGGCGTCCGCTCCGGCGACCCGGCGCACCCGGTCCTCCCAGCCGGTCACCGCGAGCGTCCCGGTGCGGTCGAGGAGGAGGCCGCGCCCGTCACGGGCCGCCTCGTACAGCCGGCCCTCCTTCAGCGGCACGTCCTTCAGCCGCCGGCCGAGCAGCTCGTGACCCTCGCCGCAGTCGTAGCGGAGGTCGACGGCGGTGAGCTTCCCGATGAGGAAGCGGTTGACCTCGTCGAACTCCATCAGCTCCGCGAGGAGCCGGCGCACCGCCTGCGCCCCCGGCTCCCCGGACATCAGCTCCATCTGGGCGCGGGTGTTGTCGAGCACGGCGGCGCCGACCGGGTGGCGCTCCGAGTGGTACGTGTCGAGCAGGCCTTCGGGCGCCCAGCCCAGCACCTCCCCGGCGAGCTTCCAGCCGAGGTTGAAGGCGTCCTGCACGCCGAGGTTGAGCCCCTGTCCGCCGGTCGGCGGATGGATGTGGGCGGCGTCGCCGGCGAGCAGCACCCGGCCCTCGCGGTACCGCTCCGCCTGCCGGGTCGCGTCACCGAAGCGGGAGAGCCAGCGCGGCTCGCGCACCCCGAAGTCGGTACCGCCGACGGCCGTCAGACGCTCCTTCAGCTCGTCGAGCGTCGGCGCGGAACGGGGCTCGGAGGAGAGTCCGGCGGCGGGCACGACCACCCGGTACAGCCCGTCCCCGAGCGGCATCACGCCGTACCGCGTCTGCGTCTTCCGGACCTCCGCCATCACCGGGAGGACCTCCTCCCACGGCACCCCGATCCTCACCTCGGCGATCAGCGTCTCGTGCCGCGCGGGCTCCCCGGGGAAGCCGATCCCGGTCAGGGCGCGCACGGTGCTGCGGCCGCCGTCGCAGCCGACCAGCCAGCGGGCGCGCAGCCGGGTGCCGTCGGCGAGCTCGGCCGTCACGCCCTCCTCGTCCTGCTCGAACCCGACCAGCTCCCGGCCGCGCCACAGCTCCACGCCCACCTCGCGGGCGTGCTCGTCGAGGAGTTCCTCGGTGATGTTCTGCGGGATGCCGAGGACGTAGGAGTGGGCGGTGTCGAGCCCCTCGGGCCAGGAGGTGCCGAGCCCGGCGAAGAAGCCGCCGACGCGGTACTGCTGTCCGCGGGCGAGGAAGCGGTCGAGCAGGCCGCGCTGGTCCATCACCTCGATGCTGCGGGCGTGCAGCCCGAGCGCGCGGCTGTGACCGCTCGGCTCGGCCGCCTTCTCCAGGACGAGCGGCCGCAGGCCCCACAGGCGCAGCTCCGAGGCGAGCACGAGCCCGGTCGGCCCGCCGCCGACCACGAGGACATCGGCGTCGAACATGGTGTTCCCCCATCTGTTTGTGCTGTTCAGCCGCCGATTCTGCGGCATCCGGGGGACCTTGCCGCAAGGCCCCCCGTACGCTGTACGGTGAAGAGGGAGAAGGACCGCGCCGGACGCTCCTCAGCGCAGGTCGTACCGCATGAGGATCCGGGGGTGGCCGGAGAGCACCGAGGTGGTGTCGGCGGCCCACACGAAGCCGGCGCGCTCGAAGTTCTTCCGCAGCCCGGGATACGCCATCGTCAGGTCGACCCGCGCGTCGCCGTTGTCCAGCGGGTAGGCCTCCACCGCCGGCGCCCCGTGGGCGCGGGCGAACTCGACGGCGCCCGCGATCAGCGCGTGGCTGACGCCTTTCTTGCGGTGGCCCGGGCGGACCCTGACGCACCAGAGCGACCACACCGGCAGGTCGTCGACGTGCGGGATCTTCCGGTTGCGGGCGAAGGTGGTGTCCGCCCGGGGTGCGACGGCGGCCCAGCCGGCCGGCTCGCCGTCGTCGTAGGCGAGCACGCCCGGCGGGGGGTCCTGGGCGCACAGGCCGGCGACGTACTCGCCCCTGGCCGGCTCGCGCAGCTCGTTGTTGAGCTTGGACGGGATCCGGTAGCTCAGGCAGAAACACACGTTGGCCGTGGGCGACTTGGGGCCGATCACGGCACGGACGTCCTCGTAGACGGAGGCCGGGCGGACTTCGATGGTCATGTCCCCCACCCTGGCACGGGCGCCGCCGCCCGGCAGGCCGTACGGTGCGGTGGCATGGACCGACCCGAGAACGCCCGTGCCGTACCCCTCGATCCCGAACTCGGCGCCGTACTGGCCGCCTCGGGCGGCTTGGCGCGCGAGCCGCTCACGCTCGGGAACCTCGCCGAGCGGCAGGCGGCGGACGCCGCCGTACGTCCCCGTCCCCCACTGCCGGAGCTGGCCGGGGACGGCGCCTTCACCGTGGAGGAGGTACGGGTGCCGGGGCCGCCCGGCGGGCCCGGGGTCACCCTGGTGCACGCCCGGCCGGCCGGGGCCCGCGGGGCGCTGCCGCTCCTGTACTACATGCACGGCGGCGGCCTGGTCATGGGCAACGCCCGGTCCGTGCTGCCCCGGGTGTTGGCGTCCTGGGCCGGGCCGCTGGGGATCGCGGTCGTCTCCGTCGCGTACCGGCTCGCCCCGGCGGCCCGCTACCCGGCGGCGGTGGAGGACTGCCGGGCGGGCCTGGAGTGGGTGGCGGCGCACGCCGGACGGCTGGGCGTGGACGCGGACCGGATCGTGATCGGCGGGAAGAGCGCGGGCGGCGGCCTCGCCGCGGCGCTCGCGCTGCTCCTCCGCGACCGGGGCGGCCCCCGGGCCCTCGGCCAGCTGCTGCTCTCCCCGATGCTCGACGACCGGCCGACGCGCGACGGCGACGGCGACGGCTCCGGCTCCGCGCGCCGCCAGGACTCCGCACGCCTCCAGGACGGCGTCGACACCCTGGACCGGATCACGGGCGCCACCGTCTGGCAGGCGTACCTGGGCGGGGCGTACGGCTCCGGGGACGTGGAGCCGTACGCGGCGCCGGCCCGCGCCGCCGACCTGTCCGGGCTGCCGCCCGCCTACCTCGACGTCGGTGCGGCGGAGCTGTTCCGGGACGAGGGCGTGGCGTACGCGGAGCGGCTGTGGCGGGCGGGCGGCGCGGCGGAGCTGCACGTGTGGCCGGGGGCGTACCACGGCTTCGACACCCTCGCCCCGGGCGCGGCGCTGAGCCGGGCCGCGACGGCCGCCCGCACCGAGTGGCTGCGGCGCACCCTGGACGCGGGCGGGCGGCCGTAGCGGGGCTGCTCCGGACGGTGGACCGGGCAGGGCCGTCAGACGCGGAGTTCGCGCGCCTCGAAGCGGCCCTGGCCGAGGACGAGGACGAAGGTGATCTGCTGGCCCTCGGAGAGGGAGCGGACCCCGTCCTCGACGTCCTCGGCCCGGAAGAAGACGGGTTCCTCCGATCCGACGGGCAGCACGAAGCCGTATCCGGCGCGGCGGTTGAAGGACTGCACGAATCCGGTGGTGCGGTTGTCCACGGCGACCTCCTTCGCTCCGGGCGCTCACGGCGCCCCACCGGAGGTGTACCCCGTGCGGCGGGGCTCCGCATCCGGGCCCGGGGAGGCGGCGGGCGGTCAGAAGACGGAGAGGCCCGTGATGGTGGTGAAGCGGTCGAGGGCGGCGACGCCGGCGACCGAGTTGCCGCGCTCGTCGAGGCCGGGGCTCCACACGCACAGGGTGCAGCGGCCGGGCACGACGGCGATGATCCCGCCGCCCACGCCGCTCTTGCCGGGCAGTCCGACGCGGTACGCGAAGTCGCCGGCGGCGTCGTAGGTGCCGCAGGTCAGCATGACGGCGTTGATCTGCTTGGCCTGGCTGCGGGTGAGGAGCCTGCTGCCGTCGGCGCGCACGCCGTGCCGGGCGAGGAAGCCGGTGGCGACGGCGAGGTCGGCGCAGGAGGCCTCGACCGAGCACTGCCGGAAGTACTCGCGCAGCAGGGTGGGGACGGGGGTGGTGATGTTGCCGTAGGAGGCCATGAAGTGGGCGAGGGCGGCGTTGCGGTCGCCGTGTTCGCCCTCGGAGGCGGCGACGTCCCGGTCGAAGTCGAGGTCGTCGTTGCCGCTCTCGGCGCGCAGGAAGTCCCGCAGGGCGCCGGAGGCGTCGCCGGTGAGCCGGTGGAGCCGGTCGGTGACGACGAGCGCGCCCGCGTTGATGAACGGGTTGCGAGGGATGCCGTGTTCGTACTCCAGCTGGACGAGCGAGTTGAAGGGGTTTCCGGAGGGCTCGCGGCCCACGTGCTCCCACAGCTCGTCGCCCTCCTTGGCGAGGGCGAGCGCGAGGCTGAAGACCTTGGTGACGGACTGGGTGGAGAAGGGCCGCTGCCACTCCCCCACCCCGTACACGCTGCCGTCCACTTCCGCGACGGCCATCCCGAACAGCTTCGGGTCGCCGGCGGCGAGCGCCGGGATGTAGTCGGCCGGGCGGCCCCGGCCGGCGAGGCCCTCGATCTCCTCGGCGACGCGTTCGAGGACGGGCAGGAAGGACTGCATCATGATCACATGATGCAGTCCCGGTGGCCGCTCGCGTCGCCCGGCCCGGCGCGGCGCGGCCCGGGCCCCGCGGCCTAGGCGACGACCTCGTAGGTGAGGGTGTAGTCGGCGTCGTCCTCGGTGAACCTGTACTCCAGCTCCCCGAGGCCCAGCATGGCCGGCCCGGCGTAGAAGCGGCCGAGCAGGTCGTCGTCGTCCGGCGAGTCGTGGTCGAGGAGTTCGACACGCGCCCGCGTGCCGAACGGTACGGGCGGTACGGCGGTGAGGTCGGCGGTGTCCCGGTTGTTCAGCCCGGGTGATTCGGCGCCCCACACCTGGACGCCGTTGACGAGCAGTCGCTGTTCGTCCTCGCCGTGGTCGTCCTCGGTCTTCGAGCAGTAGAGCGAGATGAGACGGAGCCTCACGGTCACCCCCAACGGTGCGTGGTCCGGCCGGTCCGGCCGGTCACACGACGGTAGGGCGAGGGCCGGATTCCGGACAACGGAGCGTGTCCCTCCGCCGCCGCGCGCCCCCGCGCCCCCCGGGTGGGGGGCGCGGGCCCGGCCGCACATCCGGGCCCGCGCGTCCCCGGCGGTCAGCCCGCGACGCGGGCCATCCACTCCTCCACCTCGGCGGAGGTGCGGGGCAGCCCGGCGGACAGGTTCTCGTGGCCCGCCTCCGTGACCAGCAGGTCGTCCTCGATGCGGACGCCGATGCCGCGCCACTCGGCGGGCACGGTCAGGTCGTCGGGCTGGAAGTAGAGGCCCGGCTCGACGGTCAGGACCATGCCCGGCACGAGGACCCCGTCGACGTACTCCTCGTTGCGCGCGGAGGCGCAGTCGTGCACGTCAAGACCGAGCATGTGGCCGGTTCCCGCCATGGTGAAGCGCCGCTGGAGGCCGAGCTCGTACGCGCGGTCCACCGGCCCCTCGATGAAGCCCCACTCCACCAGCTTCGCCGCCAGGTGCCGCTGGGCCGCCTCATGGAAGGCGCGGTAGGGGGCGCCGGGCTTCACCGCGTCGAAGCCGGCCTGCTGCGCCTCGTACACGGCGTCGTACACCCGCCGCTGGACGTCGGTGAAGGTGCCGCTGATGGGGAGGGTGCGGGTGACGTCGGCGGTGTAGAGGGAGTGGGTCTCCACGCCCGCGTCGAAGAGGAGCAGTTCGCCGGGGCGGACCGGGCCGTCGTTGGAGGTCCAGTGCATGATCGTGGCGTGGTCGCCGGCGGCGCAGATCGAGCCGTAGCCGACGGAGTTGCCCTCCAGGCGGGCGCGGCGGAAGAAGGTGCCCTCGATCCAGCGCTCGGAGGTGGCGACGGCGGTGGAGAGGTCGCCGACGGCGTCGGTGAAGCCGCGGACGGTGGAGTCGACGGCCTTGCGGAGCTCGCCGATCTCCCAGGCGTCCTTGACCAGGCGGAGCTCGCTGAGGGCGTCCTCCAGTTCGGTGTCCCGCTCCTCGTCGGTGGTGACGGCCGCCTCCAGGGCGGGGTCGACGCCGCGCACGATCCGGGTGGGCACGCCGGCGCCCGCGGCCAGGTGGGCGGGGAGCCCGCGGACGTCGCGGCAGGCCAGTCCGAGGACCCGCTCGGCCTCGGCGAGGGAGAGCCTGCGGCCCATCCACAGCTCGGCGGTGTAGCCGATCCAGAAAGTGTCGTCGTCCCGGCCGTCGCGGGGCAGGACGTAGCCGTACGCGTCGTGGCCGCCGTCCTCGCGCGGCTCCAGGACCAGGGCGCAGTCGCGGGCCTGGTCGCCGGTCATGTGGACGTAGGCGGAGTGCGGACGGAAGGGGTACGTGTCGTCGTTCGAGCGGACCTTGAGGTTGCCGGACGGGACGACCAGGCGCTCGCCGGGGAAGCGCGCCGAGAGCGCGGCGCGCCGGGCGGCGGCGTACGGCGCCTGCTCCGACTCGGTCAGGTCGTGCCTCTCGGTGTCGGCCCAGCCGGTCCGCATCAGCGCGGAGAGTTCCTCGGATATGCCGTCGTACAGGCCGTTCTTGCGACCCTTCGCCACGTCGTGCTCCTTCGTCGAGAGTCCCTGCGGGAAACCGCCGGTCGTCGGCGGTTCACGGAACGTAGCCCGGCCCGGGGCGCCGTGGGGCCGAGGAGTGCCAGTGGCACGGATCGGACACACGGGGGCGCGGGCGGCGGCCAGAATGGGTGCCATGGCGAACGCGAGACTGGGCGAGGCGCTGCGGCTCCTGGGCCTCGGCGAGACGGCGGCGCGGGTCTACCGCGAGCTCCTGGAGCGGGCGCCGGCCCCGCTGGCGGCGGTCGGCGCGGCGGCCGGGGTCGAGGGGCCCGCGCTGTCGGAGGCGTACGGGGAGCTGGTCGACGCGGGGCTCGCGAGCCCGGCGGTCGACGGCGGCGACACGGTGGCCCCGGTGCCCCCGGCGGCGGGCCTGGAGATCCTGGGCCGGCACCGGGCGGCGGAGCTGGACGAGTCGCGGATCACCGTGGGCGGCGCCTTCGAGTCGTTCCGGCGGCAGCGGCTCGCCGCGTACGACGACGACCTGGTGGAGGTGGTGACCGGGGAGGCGATCGGGCCGCGGATGCGGCAGGCGTGGGCGAGCGCCCGGCAGCAGATCCGGCAGCTGGACTCGCCGCCGTACTTCACGGTCCCCGGCGCCACCGACGACGCGCTCGCGACCCTCGCCCGGGGCGTCACCCAGCGGGTCATCTACTCCCGGGCCTCCCTTGAGCAGCCGGGCCATCTGGAGCAGGCGATCGAGCCGGTGATCGCGGCCGGCGAACAGGCCCGGGTGCTGCCGTCCGTGCCGGTCAAACTGGTGATCATCGACGAGGCGTACGCGCTGGTGTCGCTGTCGATCCGGGAGGCCGACGTGTTCACCACGATGCTGGTGGTGCAGCCGTGCGGACTGTTCTCGGCCCTCGTGGCGCTCTTCGAGCAGTCCTGGCGGGACGCGCTGCCCTTCCACGGCCGCACCGCGCTCCCGGGCGGGCTGCCGCCGGCCGACCGGCGGCTGCTCTGGCTGCTCGCCGGGGGTGCGGCGGACGAGGTGATCGCCCGGGAGATCGGTGTCAGCCGCCGCACCCTCTTCCGCCGCATCCAGGTCCTGATGGCCCGGCTCGGCGCCACCAACCGCTTCCAGCTGGCGCTCCAGGCGCAGCGGCACGGCTGGCTCTGACCGCGGGGGTCAGGAGCCCAGGTGCCTGCGCAGGAAGGTGTACATCAGGGCCTTGTTGCGGGCGGCCTGCGCGTTGTCGGTGGCGCCCGCGTGGCCGCCGCCGGTGTTCTCGTGGAAGAGCACCGGGTGCCCCAGCTCGCGCAGCCGCGCCGCCGCCTTGCGCGCGTGCCCGGGGTGGACCCGGTCGTCGCGGGTGGAGGTGGTGAGCAGCACCGGCGGGTAGGGGGCGCCGGCGGTGAGCCGGTGGTACGGGGAGAGCTCCCGCAGGTGCGGCAGGTCGGCCTCGTCGTCGGGGTCGCCGTACTCGGCGATCCAGGAGGCGCCGGCGAGCAGCTTGTGGAAGCGGACCATGTCGAGCAGCGGCACCTGGCAGACGATCGCCCCGAACAGCTCGGGGTAGCGGGTGAGCATGGCGCCCATGAGGAGGCCGCCGTTGCTGCCGCCGGCCGCGCCGAGCCGCTCCGGGGTGGTGATGCCCCGGGCGACGAGATCGCGGGCGACGGCCGCGAAGTCCTCGAAGGCCCGGTGCCGGTGGGCGCCGAGCGCGGCCTGGTGCCAGTCGGGGCCGTACTCGCCGCCGCCCCGGATGTTGGCGATGACGTAGGTGCCGCCGCTCTCCAGCCAGCCGCGCCCGGTGAGCGAGGCGTAGGACGGGGTGAGGGAGACCTCGAAGCCGCCGTAGCCGTACAGGAGGGTGGGGCCGGGGCCCTCGGTGCGGTCGGGGCCGATGACGAAGTACGGGACGCGTGTCCCGTCGTCGGAGACGGCGAAGGCCTGCTCGACGGCGAGCCCGGTGATGTCGAAGCGGGCGGGCGCCTGGCGCAGGATCTCGGTGTCGCCGCCGATGTCGCCGCGGGTGAGCGTGGACGGCTGGAGGAAGCCGGACACGTCGAGGAAGTACTCGTCGGAGACGTCCGGGTCGGTGTCGGTGACGGCGACCGCCGACAGCGGCGGCACGTCGGCGAGCGGGGCGCGCGACCAGCCGCCCTCCTCGCGCGGGGTGAGGACCTCGATGCGGGTGCTGACGTCCCGCATGGTCTCCAGGATCAGGTGGTGCCGGGTCCAGGAGTGTCCGGCGAGGGCGGTCCGCTCGTCGGGGACGAAGAGGGCCTCGGCGGTGCGGTCGCCGGCCAGGAAGGCGTCGAAGCCGAAGGCGAGGAGGGCTCCGGCGGGGTGGCCGAGCCAGGGCGACTTGAGGGTGACGATCAGGTGCTTGCGGTGGGCGTAGACCTCGGCGTCCTCGGGGACCTCGATCCGCACGAGCCGGTCGTCGGCGGTGACGAGGTGGGTCTCGCTGCGGAAGAAGTCGAGGGAGCGGCCGACGAAGTCGCGCTCGTAGCCGGGGGTGGGGTCGTGCCAGGCCCAGGCGGAGACGTCGCCGGGCTCGCCCTCGAAGAGGGTGACGGCCTCGGTGAGCGGGGTGCCGCGCCGCCAGCGGCGGACGGTGCGCGGATAGCCGGCGTCGGTGAGCGAGCCGGGACCGTGGTCGGTGCCGACGAAGACGGTGTCGTCGTCGACCCAGCCGATGCTGGTCTTCGCCTCGGGCACGGTGAAGCCGTCCTCGACGAAGCTCCGGGACGGCAGGTCGAACTCGCGGACGACGACGGCGTCGCCGCCGTCGCGGGAGAGGCTGACGAGCGCCCGGTCGTGGTCGGGCCGCCGCACCCGGGCCCCCGCCCACACCCATTTCTCGCCCTCGGCCTCGGCGAGCGCGTCCACGTCGAGCAGGACCTCCCACTCGGGGGCGTCCTTGCGGTACTGCTCCAGGGTGGTGCGCCGCCACAGGCCCCGTACGTGCTCGGCGTCCTGCCAGAAGTTGTAGAGGTGGGGGCCGCGCCGGGTGGTGTACGGGATGCGGTCGACGGCGTCGAGCACCTCGCGCAGGCGCTCGGCGAAGGCGTCGAAGCCGGGTCCGGAGGCCAGCTCGGCCTCCGTCTCGGCGTTCCGCTCGGCCACCCAGGCGAGGGCGGCCTCACTGTCGACGTCTTCGAGCCACAGGTACGGGTCGTCATGGTTCACGCGGGCCATTGTCCCCCGGAGGGGGAGGGTGGCGCCTCAGTCCGCGGTGAGCTTGTGCACCTGCTTGCCGTCGGCGTCGACCGCGAGGTAGCCGACGGCGCTGTATTCGTTGGTGCGGTAGACGAGGAGGGTGGGGCGGTCCTCGTTGAAGGTCCAGCGCTCGGCGACGATGTGCCGGGTCCTGGGCGCGTCCACCTTGAGTTCGCGGTCGGCGCGCTGCATCAGGACCGGCAGGTCGTCCCAGGGCAGTACGGCGGGGTCGAAGGGCTGCTCGTCGGCGTCCGAGGCGCCGATGGTGCCGCCGACGCCCTGCCGGCTGACCTTGCCGTCCCGGAACTGGTAGCGGTCGTAGGTCTTGGCGCCCTGCTCGGTCGGGATCTCGGCGATGGCGTACTCGTCGTAGACGAACATCTGCTTGATCGTCGTGACGCCGGTGGCCTCGCGGAACGCGGCGAGGGCGGTGCGGACCCCGTCGGGGGTGAGGAGGTCGCCGGGGGCGGTCGCGGGGGCGGTGGCGGGGGCGGTGGCGGGGGCGGTCGTGGGTCCGGTCGTCGTGCCTGGTGAGGACGCGCGGGGCGTGGCCCCGGCCTGCTTCCCGTCGCCGTCTCCCCCCTCGGGAAGGAACTGGGTGATGCCGAGGGCGAGCAGGGCGGCGGAGAGGACCAGGCCGCCGGCGACGCGGGCGAGGCGCTTGCGCGGGGCGGGACGGGGGGCCGGGGCGGGCGGCCGGTGGGCGGCCTGGGCGTACGGGTGGGGCAGGGGCGCCGGGTACGGGACGGGCGTCGGCGGGCCGAAGCCCGCGGGGACGGCGTCGGCGGGTACGCCCGCCGCCCGTTCGGCTTCGGCGAGGAGGCGGTCGAGCTCCGCGCCGTCCGGCCGCTGGGCCGGGTCGCGGACGAGGAGGCGGGCGAGGACGGGCGCGAGGGCACCGGAGCGGACCGGCGCCGGGATCGGGTCGTCGAGGACGGCGACGACGGTGGCGAGGCTGGTGGCGCGGCGCAGCGGGTGGTGCCCCTCGGTGGCCACGTACAGGAGCATGCCGAGGGACCACAGGTCGGAGGCCGGGTTGCCCTCCTCGCCGCGGATCCGCTCGGGGGCGATGAACTCGGCGGAGCCGATGAGGTCGCCGGAGGCGGTGAGCCGGGAGGTCGACTCGTCGAGGACGGCGATGCCGAAGTCGGTGAGCACGGCGCCGCCTTCGGCGCGCAGCAGCACGTTGGCGGGCTTGACGTCGCGGTGCTGGATGCCGGCGGCGTGGGCGGCGCGCAGGGCGCCGAGGACCTGCCGGCCGAGGGCGATCGCCTCGGGGACGGACATCGGACCGGCGGCCAGCCGGTCGGCGACCGAGCTGCCCTCGACCAGCTCCATGACGATCCACGGGGCCGAGCCGTCGGCGGGCTCGACGATGTGGTGGACCGTCACGACGTGCGGGTGCGAGAGCCGGGCGAGCGCCCGGGCCTCGCGGACGGCCCGCTCCCGCATCTGGGCGGTCAGGCCGGGGTTCGCCGCCTCGACGGCCGGGTCCGGCGGGCGGACCTCCTTGAGGGCGACGTCCCGGTCGAGGGCGATGTCGCGGGCCCGCCACACGGTGCCCATGCCGCCGCTGCCGAGCCGGGAGACCAGCCGGAACCGTCCGTCGACGAGGGGTCTGCCGTCGTCGTCATTCGTGCTCATGAGCGATCATCGTAGGGGTCCCCGGTGACGGCCGGGGTCCGGGCGGGCGGCCCGCCCGGACCGGCGGTGTCAGGGCTTCATCTCGTACGCGCCGGAGAGGGCCTCGACGCGGGACCAGACGCGGGCGGTGCGGGCCTCGTCGACGACGGGACGGCGGACCGCGCCGAGCGCCCAGGTCTGCTGCGCCTCGGTGGCGGAGTCCTTGCCGTGGAGCTCGACGGCGTGGGCGGAGAAGTCCCGGACGAGGACGGCGAAGAGCTCGTCGAGGACGTCGTCGTCGAGGCCGGTGAGCGCGGCCTGCTCCAGGACGAGCTGGGCGTGGACGACGAGCGCGAAGAGCTGGCCGACGGAGAGGAGCAGGTCCAGGTCGCGGCTCTGGGCCTCGTCGGGCGCGGCGGTGCGGACGAAGTCGCAGAGCGCGTCGGCCTGTTCGCGGAAGCGGGCGACGTTCGGGAGCCGGTCGTACGCGTCGAAGGCCGGCCGCCAGTCGTGGAAGCGGACGGAGCCGAGGCCGCGGGCGGGACCCTGCCGGAAGAGGAACGTGTCGTCGGCCGCGTCCAGGCGGGTGGGGACGGCCGGGTGGTCCACCGGGTCGAGGAGGTGGTTGCGCATGAACTTGAGGATGAGGGCGAGGTTGACGTGGACCGTGCCCTCCAGCTTCGGCAGGCCGCGGATCTCGACGGCGGCCTGGGCGAAGTAGTTGTCCTTCTCGAAGCCCTTGGCGGCGATGACGTCCCACATGAGGTCGATGACCTTCTCGCCCTCGGTGGTCACCTTCATCTTCGTCATCGGGTTGAAGAGGAGGTAGCGGCGGTCGTCGGGTCCGGCGGTGCGGAAGTAGTCGACGGCGCGGTCGCTGAAGAGCTTCATGCCGGCCAGGCGCACGTAGGCGTCGGTGAGTTCGCGGCGCACGTGCGGGAAGGCGGTGACGGGACGGCCGTAGAGGACGCGGTTCTGGGCGTGGGTGACGGCCTCGTACATCGCGTGCTCGCAGATGCCGATGGAGGCGGTGCAGAGGTTGAACTTGCCGACGTTGACGGTGTTGAGGGCGGCGTCGAAGGCGGCGCGGCCGGTGTGCAGCACGTCGGCGGCGGCGACCGGGTACTCCTCCAGGCGGAACTCGCTGACGAACTTGGAGGAGTCGACGACGTTCTTGACCAGGTGGTAGGCCGGGTGGCGGCTGTCGGCGGCGAAGAACACGTAGCCGTCGGGGCCCTCGACGTCGGTGCGGCGGCCGAAGACGGAGACGAGGCCGGCGGCGTTGCCGTTGCCGATGTAGTACTTGGAGCCGGTGGCGCGGAAGCCGCCCTCCTCGTCGGGCGTGAGCAGCATGTCGGTCGAGTAGATGTCGGCGCCGTGCGTCTTCTCGGAGAGGCCGAAGGCGAACACCTCGCCCTGGTCGAGGAGTGCGGCGGCACGGGCGCGGGCGGCGGCGTTGTCGCTCTGCCAGACCGGGCCGAGGCCGAGGATGGTGACCTGCCAGGCGTACCAGTAGTCGAGCCCGTAGAAGCCGAGGATCTCGTTGAGGGCGGCGATGCGGGCGGTGTCCCACCGCTTGTCGCCCGTGCCGTCGCCGTCGCTCTCGCCGGCCTCGGCCGCGGGGGTCAGGAAGGTGGCGAACAGCCCCTCCTTGGCGGCGAAGGCGAGGAAGTCGCCGAGCCAGGCGCGGGTCCGGTAGTCCTCGATGATCCGGCGCTTGCCGCGCTCCTCGAACCAGTCGACGGTGGCGCGCAGCAGCCGGCGGGTCTCGGGGTCGAAGTGCGCGGGGTCGTAGGTGCGGGGGTTGAAGAGGAGCGCGTCGGTCATGGGGTAACCGCCTTGGGCTTGAGGGTGGATGAGGGTGGATCGGGGTGGATCGGGGTGCGCGAGAGCGCGGGGCGGGTTCCGGGGGGCGTGCCTCAGAACCGGCGCAGGGTGGCGAGGACGTCGTCGAGCCAGGCGATCATCATGCGTTCGTACGCGATGCCGCCGCGCAGCACGACGTGCTGGAGCTCGCGCTCGGCGTCCGGGGCCCCGTCGGGGGCGGGCGGGAAGTCGCGCTCCTCGCCGGCGAGGTAGTGGGCGAGGCGGTCGGTGTGCGCCTGCCGGTGCCGTTCGACCTCGTGGACGAGGCCGGCGGGGTCGTCGAAGGCGGCGCCCCGGATCTTCACGGCGAGGTCGTGCCGGACGCTCTCGGGCTCGATCGGCTCGTGCAGCCAGGAGCTGAGCGCCGCGTGCCCGAGGTCGGCGACGGAGTACTCCCTCTTGTCCGGCCTCCCCTGCTGGGGCACCTCGCGGGCGGCCACCCAGCCGTCGTTCTCCATCCGCTTGAGGACGCGGTAGATCTGCTGGTGGGTGGCGGTCCAGAAGTAGCCGATGGACCGCTCGAACCGCCGGGCCAGTTCGTATCCGGACCCCGGCTTCTCCAGCAGGGAGACGAGGATCGCGTGTTCGAGCGCCATGCCACCGATCCTGCTATGCAACTGGTTGCATAGCAAGGCGGCCGGGCGACGATGAGACGCGCCTCACGGCCCCGGAGCACGCGCCGGACGCGTCGCGGGGGCGGCCGGGTGCCGCCGGCCGTCACACCGCGCTCTCACGCCGCCCTCCCCCACACCGTCCTCACGCGGCCTGGAACACCGGGGCGAGGACCTCCGCGAGGCGCCGCTTCAGCGCCTCCGCGTGCCGGGTCCGTACGGGGACGGGCGCGCCGGTCCGGGGCCGTACGCCGACGTCGGCGAGCAGGTACAGCATCCGCAGCGTGCGCATGGCGTTGGAGACGTGCGCCGCCGTCGTGGGCACGCCCGGCTCCCGCCCGGCGGCGAAGGCCGCCTCGACCGGGTCCAGCCAGCGCAGCGCCTCGGCCTCGGTCAGCTCGGGCCGGTTCAGGGTGCGGGCGACGCCCTGCGCGAGCCGGTCGTCCGCCTGCTGGGCGAAGACGTGCCGGTGGGGGCCACGAGCCGCTCCGCGGCGAGCGCGAGCATCGCGCCCGGCTCGACGTCCGGGTGGGAGCCGAAGGCGCCGAGCAGGTCGGCTCCGTGCGCGACGGCGTGCAGCCAGCCGAGCCGGGGGTCGTGGTCGCGCAGGTCGGTTTCGGCCGGGTACCAGCGCCGGAACGCGGCGAGCCACGCCGGGTCGAAGTCGCCGCGGGCGACGATCATGTCGAGGACCAGCGGTGCGAAGGCACGCGCCTGGATCTCGGGGTCGTCGAAGCGGGCGGCCATCACGGCACCCAGGCGCGCACGCAGCGCCCGGTCGATCACGTCCCGCTCGATCCAGGTCCGCAGCACGACGTACGGCGCGCCGTCGCGGAGCTCGGGATCGGGATGGCGCAGGGCCTCGGCCAGTTCGTCGGCGAGCGCGGGGAGGTCGGCGGAGGCCGGGGCGGGGCAGCCGTCCGCGGAGAGGTGGAGCCAGCGGGCCGCGCCGATCGGCGGCGTACGGTCGTTCGTCGTCAGGTCGTTCGTCGTCACGACCTCACCCTGGGGACCCGCCCGGAGGCGGTCAACCGATGATCGGACGGGGGGTCAGGGCGGCCCAGGCGCGGCTCTGTCGGTGGGGCTGACTACGCTCGGCGGCATGACGACGCACCTGGTGGACGCGGCATGGGACCGCATCGATCGCTGGCTCCTGACGCACGCGCCCCGTACCTTCGCCACGCTCGCTCCTCCCGCGCGGGAGGAGGACATCCGCGCGACCGAGCGGGAGCTGGGGCTCGTCTTCCCGCCGGACCTCCGCGCCTCGCTGCTGCGCCACGACGGCACCCGACGGGGACCCGAGGCGCTCCGCTTCGACACCCACGACCGGCTCCTCGGCCTCCGGGACATCGTGGAGTCGACCGGCTTCCTGCGGGCGGTCGCCGGGGACCTGGACGAGGAGGACGCGGTGGGCTACTGGGCCCACGGCTACGTGCAGTTCGGCTCGTACGAGGTCACCGCCGACGGGGTCGCCATCGACTGCGACCCGCACCGCGACACGTACGGCACGATCGGCCGCTTCTTCGACGAGACGGGCACCACCTTCGGCAGGTCCGACTCCCTCGGCGCGTTCCTGACGCGGCTGGCGGACGGCCTGGAGAGCACGGCGCCCGCGGGCCCGGTGGTCTTCGCCGGCCGTCTGATCTGGGAGGGCCCGTGCGAACGCCTCCCCGAGTGGGAGCACACGGGCACCCCCCTGCCCGGCCCGGACGCGGAACCGCCCCCGCTCGACCTGCCCGAGGACCCGTCGGAACGCCTGAAGGTGGGCTACCTCTACGGTCTGGGCGAGCTCGGCGCCGTCGTCGCCACCGCCCCTCCGGAGCGCGTCGCGGAGGCGGCCGGCAAGCAGGCCCGCCGGCTGGCCGAGGAGACCGGCCTGGCGGCATACCCCGAGCTGGCCAAGGCGCTGGACGCCCTGGACGCCCTGGACGCCCGGCACGCCCCGGCGCGTACGCCTCCGCTCGACGGCCCCGCGCTCCTGCGCCTGCGGGCGGTGAAGGCGTGGGCGGAGTCGCGCGGCGACCGCATCCGGGCCACGGCCGCCGTCGAACTGGCCCACGCGGTACGCGGCTCCGCCTACCGGGCGGTCGCGGAGATCCCCACGCTCCGGGCCCTGTACGTCCCGCTGTGGCGCGACGACCTCCACGCGGACCTCGGAAGCCCGCCGCTCCCGCCGGAACCCGACGACACGTTCTGGGCGCTGCTCCGCAACCCCGCCATCGACGCGGACGCCTACGCCGACTGGTACGCGGAGGCGCATCCCGTCCAGGACTGAGCCGCAGCCCGCTCAGTAGCGGCCGATGTCCTGCACCCTGGCTGCGGGCGCGGGTCGGACGCGGGACAGCTTCGCGGCCGTCCCGCGCGCCGTCTCGAAGGCGACGACCGCGTTGCCGTCCCTCCGCCAGGGATCGGCCCCGCACCACGGCCCGATCAGCCGGAACTGCTCCAGCGCGGGGCCGTACATCATGGTGCGGACCATGGCGTCCGCCAGCCGGTGCCGCAGACCCGGCAGGAGTTCGTGATCGGGGTCCACCCGCTCGAAGGAGGCGGCGACCCGCTTGAGCATCCGCCGGCCCACGGGCCCCGCGGGCAGCGCGAAGGCCGTGCGTCGCAGCAGTTCGTCCAGCGCGTGCAGATAGATCCCGGCCAGCGGGCTGCCGGGCGGGGCGTTGCGGACCGCGCGCCGGGCGAAGCTCATCATCTGCTGGTCGCTGCCGAACCACTTGGCGCACCAGTACTGGAGCGCCTGCCAGTGGCCCTCGAAGTGGTGGGGCGCCCGGGCGACGAGACCGTCCCAGAGCCGATCGAACTCCCGCGGGCCGTACTGCGCTCCGCGCGCCGCCGTGATCATGACGACCCATGGCCCCGGGTTCGCCGGATCCAGCAGCGAGGCCCGCCGCGCCTCCTCGATCGCGGCCGGGAGCAGGGCACGGAACTCGTTCATGTCGTAGCCGGAGACCTCGTGGGCGTAACCGCTTCCCCGGATCGCCCAGGCGCGGTGCACCAGGAGGCTCGCGTGGAGCGTGGCGGCATCGCAGTTGCCGGGGTCGGCGGCACGCCAGGCGTCCAGCCAGGCATCGTCTTCCTCGGCGACCTGCTGCAGCACCTCAAGCCGGGCCCACCGCTCGTCCCAGTCCTCTCCCGCCGCCCGCACGTACCGGTCGGCCGCCGCCCAGTCCCCGCCCCACGCGGCGTCGGCGACGGCCTGCCGTTCCCGCGTCCGATGGGCCGGCGCCGGCGGTCCGGCACGACGGGGGTCGAGCGCCTCGCGGGGCGGTAGCCCGTAGGCGGAGGCGACGAACCGCTCCAGAGCCCAGGCAGCGGCCCGGCGGGGCACGACGAAGAGCCGATAGAGAACGACGAGAAACGCGCCGAGCACACCGGCGAGAAAGAGAGTCACGGCGGGAAATGATTCCGGAATCAATCACTCCGTGCAAGAGGGTACAAAAATGCCTCAACCCCCGGACATGGTCCGGGGGTTGAGGCTAAAAATTGTTCGGCGGCGTCCTACTCTCCCACAGGGTCCCCCCTGCAGTACC
>NZ_JBEZNU010000055.1:14081-23460 GCF_040653375.1 Streptomyces sp. NPDC047974 | reverse complement strand
CGCTTCTTCACCAACGCGCCCGCCGGACTCACCGAGGCCCTCTCCGTCCCTCCGGTGTGTGCGGGGCCCGTCGGTCAGAGGGCGCCGTGGAAGGTCCTGTTCAGGACGTCCAGCTGCTGTTCGCGCGTCAGGCGGACGAAGTTGACCGCGTAGCCGGAGACGCGGATGGTGAGCTGGGGGTGGTTCTCCGGGTGCTCCATGGCGTCCATGAGGACGTCGCGGTCGAGGACGTTGACGTTCATGTGGAAGCCGTCGCTCGCCATGTAGCCGTCGAGGACGCCGGCGAGGTTCCTGACGCGCTCCTCGGGGGTGCGGCCCAGGCCGTCGGGGGTGACGGTGTTGGTGAGCGAGATGCCGTCCTCGGCGTCCTCGTACGGCAGCTTGGCGACCGAGAGGGCGGAGGCGACGTAGCCGTGGGTGTCGCGGCCGTTCATCGGGTTGGCGCCCGGGGAGAACGGTTCGCCGGCGCGGCGGCCGTCGGGGGTGTTGCCGGTCTTCTTGCCGTAGACGACGTTCGAGGTGATGGTCAGGACGGACTGGGTGTGCTCGGCGTTCCGGTAGGTGGGGTGCTTGCGCACCTTCCGCATGAACTCCTCGACCAGCCGGACGGCGATCTCGTCGGCGCGCTCGTCGTTGTTGCCGTAGGCCGGGTAGTCGCCGTCGATCAGGTAGTCGGTGGCGAGGCCGGTCCCGTCGCGTACGGGGGTGACCTTCGCGTACCTGATGGCGGCCAGCGAGTCGACGGCGACGGAGAGGCCGGCGATGCCGCAGGCCATGGTGCGGCGGACGTCCCGGTCGTGGAGGGCCATCTCGATGCGCTCGTACGCGTACTTGTCGTGCATGTAGTGGATGACGTTGAGCGCGTGGACGTAGACGTTCGCGAGCCACTCCATCTGCTCGTCGAACCTGTCCATGACCTCGTCGTAGTCGAGGACCTCGGAGGTGAGGGCGCCGGTGGCGGGGCCGACCTGGGCGCCGGACTTCTCGTCGCGGCCGCCGTTGATCGCGTACAGGAGGGTCTTGGCGAGGTTCACGCGGGCGCCGAAGAACTGCATCTGCCTGCCGACGGGCATCGCGGAGACGCAGCAGGCGATGGCGGTGTCGTCGCCGAAGCGGGGCCGCATCAGTTCGTCGGACTCGTACTGCACGGACGAGGTGTCGATGGAGACCTTCGCGCAGAACTCCTTGAAGCCCTGCGGCAGTCGCGGCGACCAGAAGACGGTCATGTTCGGCTCGGGGGCCGGGCCGAGGTTGTAGAGGGTCTGGAGGTAGCGGAAGGACGTCCTGGTGACGAGCGGGCGGCCGTCCTCGCCGATGCCTCCGATCGACTCGGTGACCCAGGTCGGGTCGCCGGAGAACAGCTCGTCGTACTCGGGGGTGCGCAGGAAGCGGACGATGCGGAGCTTGATGATGAAGTCGTCGACGAGTTCCTGGGCCTGTTCCTCGGTGAGGAGGCCGGCCTCGATGTCGCGCTGGAGGTAGACGTCGACGAAGGTGGAGGTGCGGCCGAGGGACATCGCGGCGCCGTTCTGCTCCTTCACGGCGGCGAGGTAGGCGAAGTACAGCCACTGGATCGCCTCGCGGCCGGTGGCGGCGGGGCCGGAGACGTCGTGGCCGTACGAGGCGGCCATGGCCTTCAGTTCGCCGAGGGCGCGCAGCTGCTCGGACAGTTCCTCGCGGAGCCGGATGGTCTCCTCCAGGGAGCGGTCGCCGGCCGGGAGGACGTCGAGTTCGGCCTTCTCCTCCTTCTTGGCCTCGATGAGGCGGTCGACGCCGTAGAGGGCGACGCGGCGGTAGTCGCCGATGATGCGGCCGCGGCCGTAGGCGTCGGGGAGGCCGGTGACGATGCCGGCCTTGCGGGCGGCGCGGATCTCCGGGGTGTAGGCGTCGAAGACGCCGGCGTTGTGGGTCTTGCGGTACTGGGTGAAGACCTTCTCCAGCTCCGGGGAGACGGGGTAGCCGTAGGTCTCCAGGGCGCTCGCGACCATCCGCCAGCCGCCGTAGGGCATGATCGCCCGCTTCAGCGGGGCGTCGGTCTGGAGGCCGACGATCAGGTCCTTGTCGCGGTCGATGTAGCCGGGGGCGTGGGCGGTGATGGTGGAGGGGATGTCGTACGCGACGTCGTGGACGCCCTTGGCGCGTTCCTCGGGGAACCTGTCCGTGATCGCCCGCCACACGGCGGTGGTCCGCTCGGTGGGGCCGGCGAGGAAGGCGTCGTCGCCCTCGTACGGGGTGTAGTTCTGCTGGATGAAGTCGCGGACGTCGATGGCGTCGCGCCAGAGTCCGCCCTTGAAGCCCTTCCAGGCGCCGTCGTTCACCGTTGCTTCAGCAGGGGTCGCAGTCACTGCCCGCACCGCCTTCTCGATCGCTCGAACCAGCTTTTTCGCTTGCCTCCATTGCACCCCTTTTGATCGATCATTCCGGGCGGCAATGGTCACCTCTCGATGGACCGAGGTCCCGCTCCGGGCCTGCGGAAAGGCCCCGCCGTGGCGGGGCCTTTCCGCAGGGGGTCGCGGTCGGGTCAGCTGGGTGCCTCGGCGCCCTTGCGGGCGTAGAACCACCAGGTCACGACCATGCAGCTGACGTAGAAGGCGACGAAGCCCCACATCGCGCTGGTGACGGCGACCGAGCCGAAGAGCGCCGGGATGAAGAAGAATCCGTAGGCGGCTATCGCGGAGGTGAAGCCGGTGACGGCGCCCGATTCCATTTCGGCCTGCTTGAGGGCCCTGGCGTGTTCGGGGGTGCCTTCGGTGAGGCCCTTCAGGTGGGTGCCGCGGAAGATGACCGGGATCTGGCGGAAGGTGGAGCCGTTGCCGATTCCGGAGAAGAAGAACGCGGCGAGGAAGCAGAGGAAGAAGCCGTGGAAGTTGCCGGCGTCGCCACCCGAGGGCAGGAAGTCGATGACGCCGACGATCGAGAGGGCCATGCCCGCGAAGGAGAGGATGGTGACCCGGGCGCCGCCCCACTTGTCGGCGATCCAGCCGCCGGCCCAGCGGGCGAGCGCGCCGACGGCGGGGCCCATCCACGCGTAGGTGGCGACGGAGTAGTCCGGGAAGGTGGTCTTGATCAGCATCGGCAGCGCGGCGGCGAAGCCGATGAAGGAGCCGAAGGTGCCGACGTACAGCCAGGTCATCAGCCAGTTGTGCTTGCGCTTGAAGATGATCTTCTGCTGCTTGAACGGGGTGGAGGCGACCTTCAGGTCGTTCTGTCCGAACCAGGCGACGGCGGCCAGGACGAGGACGACGGGGACCCAGACGAAGGCGGCGTTCTGGAGGTACACAGGGGTGCCGTCGGCCTTGTGCTGGGCGGAGCCGATGGCGATCGTCGACCAGGTGATGACGATCGGGGTGAGCAGCTGCACGACGGAGACGCCGAGGTTGCCGAGCCCGCCGTTGATGCCGGTCGCGCTGCCCTTCCTGGCCTTCGGGAAGAAGAAGCCGATGTTGGCGAGGGAGGAGGCGAAGTTCGCGCCGCCGATGCCGCAGAGGGCGGCGATGACGACCATGACCGTGTACGGGGTCGTCGGGTCCTGGATGGCGATGCCCAGCCAGATCAGCGGTACGACGAGGACGACCGTCGACAGGGCGGTGAACCGCCGCTGGCCGATCATCGGGCCGAGGAAGGTGTAGAGGATCCGGGCCGTGCCGCCGGTCAGTCCGGGGATGGCCGTCAGCCAGAAGAGCTGCGAGGTCGAGAAGGTGAAGCCGACGTCCGCGAGGTTGGTCGCGGTGACCGACCAGACCTGCCAGACGACGAAGGCGACGAGGAGCGCCGGGACCGCGATCCACAGATTGCGGTTCGCGACCTTCCTGCCGATCGACTTCCAGAAGAGCTCGTTCTCCGGCTCCCAGTCGGTGATGGCCCGGCCGGGGCGGTACTGAGCCGTGTCGTACGAGGCGGGTGACCCGCCCGTGGTTCTGCTGCCCTGGACTACGGAACTCATGGCGCTTCCCTGACTTCCCTGACGTTTGCGAGCCCTTTCGAGGCCTCTTCCTTGCCTTTCCAGGCTGCTCCTGGGAACAGGGGGTGATCAGTGCCGATGGTCGCGAGCGGGGCGGGCCTAGGTCGGCTCCTCGGGCGGCCTTAGGTCCCGGGGGGGAGGGGCGGCCTGTCGGGGGTGCCGCCCGACAGGCCGTACCGTTCCGCGTGGCTGGGGCGGCGGGGGGCGCGGCCCTGCCGTGCTGTGCTGTGCTGGGGCGATGACACAACCTTTCCTGCCGCTCACCGCACGCTCCCGTGAGGAGGCGCACCGGACCGCGACGCCTCTGGAGCTCTTCTTCGACCTGTGCTTCGTGGTCGCCGTCGCCCAGGCGGGCGCGTCGCTCGTGCACGCGGTCGCCGAGGGCCACTCGGGCGAGGGCGTCGTGAGTTACGCGATGGTCTTCTTCGCCATCTGGTGGGCGTGGATGAACTTCTCGTGGTTCGCCTCGGCCTATGACAACGACGACGTCCTGTACCGGGTCGTGACGCTCGTGCAGATCGCGGGTGTGCTGATCCTGGCCGCGGGTGTCTCCCGTGCCTTCGAGGACCATGACTTCCTCGTCGTGTACCTGGGGTATCTGGTGATGCGGGTGGCGCTCGCGTCGCAGTGGCTGCGGGCCGCGCACCACGCCTCGTCGGCGGAGGAGCGGACGATGTGCCGGCGGTACGCGGGCGGGGTGCTGGCCGTGCAGATCGGCTGGCTGGCGCTGCTGTTCGTGCCGGAGGGGGCGCAGCCGTGGGTGTTCCTGGTGATGGCGCTGGCGGAGCTGGCGGTGCCGGTGTACGCGGAGAAGGACGCGCCGAGCACCTGGCATCCGCATCACATCGCGGAGCGGTACGGCCTGTTCACGATCATCGTGCTCGGCGAGTCGGTGGCGGCGGCGACGGTGGCGGTGAAGTCGGGGGTGGTGGAGAACGACGCGCTGAACGAGTTGCTGCCGATCGCGGCGGGCGGGCTGCTGATCGTGTTCGCCGCGTGGTGGGTGTATTTCGTGGTCCCGGCGCACGACCGGCTGACGGACAGTAGGCAGGGGTTCCTGTGGGGGTACGGCCACTATGTGATCTTCATGTCGGCGGCGGCGATCGGCGCGGGGATCGAGATCGCGGTCGAGCAGGCCGTCGGGAAGGCGCACATCAGCACGCTGGCGGCTTCGGCGTCGGTGACGATCCCGTCGGCGGTCTTCCTGTTGTCGGTGTGGCTGTTGCACGCCCGGTACTTCAAGGTGGGTCTGGCGCAGCAGGCGGTGCTGCCGGGGGCGTCGCTGGCGATCCTGCTGTGTTCGTTCGCGGGCCGGTGGGCGGTGTTCGCGGCGGGGCTCGTGGCGGCGGCTGCGGTGGCGGTGGGTGTGGCGCTCACCGCGCGCAACCCGGTCGCCAGGACGGCCGGCCCCTCCTGAGGTAGGAAGGGGACATGACAGCCGACGCGCCCTCGTCCGACGGAATCACCGATGTGCCCGGTGTGCGGGTGGGGCACGCGCGCGTGGCCGGGGCGCGGGCGCTGTCGGGGACGACGGTGGTGCTCGCCCCGGAGGGCGGGGCGGTGGCCGCCGTGGACGTACGGGGCGGGGGGCCGGGCACCCGGGAGACGGACGCCCTGGATCCGAGGAACCTGGTGCAGCGGATCGACGCGCTGGTCCTGACCGGGGGCAGCGCGTACGGCCTGGAGGCGGCCGCCGGGGTGATGGCCTGGCTGGAGGAGCACCGGCGGGGGGTGCGCGTGGGGCCGGATCCGGCGCACGTGGTGCCGGTGGTGCCGGCGGCGTGCGTCTTCGACCTGGGCCGCGGCGGTGATTTCGCGGCCCGTCCGGACGCCGCCACGGGGCGGGCGGCGGTGGCGGCCGCGGCGGCTTCGGGGGACCACGCGCGCGTGGGGACGGGCGCGGTGGGCGCCGGGACGGGCGCGGTGGTCGGCGGGGTGCGTGGCGGCGTCGGCACGGCGGGCGTCCGTCTGGGGTCGGGGATCACGGTGGGGGCCCTGGTGGTGGTGAACGCGGTGGGGTCGGCGTTCGACCCGGAGACGGGGGTCCTGTACGGCAGCCTCTTCGAGGGCGGCGGTCTGCCCGTGCCGCCGCCGGAAGCAGTGCGGGAGGCGGCGGCCCTGCGGCTCGCGGAGGCCCGTGCGGCCTCCGCCGCCCCTCCGATGAACACCACGCTCGCGGTGGTGGCCACGGACGCGGCGCTGACGCGGGCGCAGGCGCAGAAGGTGGCGGGGACGGCGCACGACGGGATCGCCCGGGCGATCCGGCCGGTGCATCTGATGAACGACGGGGACACGGTCTTCGCGCTGGCCACGGGCGCGCGGGAGCTGCCCGCCGCGCCGGGGCCGCTTGCCCTGAACGAGATCCTGGCGGCCGGTGCCGACCTGGTGACGCGGGCGATCGTCCGGGCGGTCCTGGCGGCGCCGGGCGGCCGGCGGGGGCCGGGCGGCGACTTCCCTTCGTACGGGGAGCTGTACGGCAGGGGGTAGACGACCGTACTCCCGGTAACCGCACGGGAGTCGAGAGGCTCGCGCCTGCGGGAACTTCCGCCTCGGGCCCCTCGTTTTCCGTAACCCCGACCCCGTTGTCGGACCCAGGGACTACGTTAAGCAAGCACCAAGTGACATGCGGCGACGGCCTGGAGACCCTCTTGAACGATCCGCGGGATCACCTCGATCCGTACGAGACGACCGAGACGCACGTCGAGCGGCTCCTCGGCCGGGCGCTCAACTCCTTCGACCTGCCCGACGCGATGGTGGAGCGCCTGGAGTCGGCGCTCGCCCACTCCACCGCGCTGCACTCCTCGCACCACAGCTCCACCCTGAACCGCACCACCTACCGCCACACCTATCTGCTCGCCGACGGCAGCGCCCTCGTCCTGTGGGAGCTCGCGCACAACGCGGGCCGGGACGGTGCCGAGCAGCACGAGCTGTACGCGGAGGAGGCCGAGGCCCGGCTCGCCGCGTCCCGGCTGCCCTCGGGACCGCTGCCGGAGTGGACGGTGGAGCGGTCCGACGGGCGTCCGCTGGAGGAGGACGACGACCTGGCCGCGCTCGGCGCGCTCCTCGCCCATCCGATACCGGCCCAGCCCCGGATGTACGTGCCGGACAATTCGGCGGACCACGCCCGCCGCGTCCTGCGGCGCGCGGAGAACGGCGACCGGCCCGGCGAGCGGACCGCCCGCCGGCTGCGGATCGCCTTCGCCCACCACATCACCCAGGTCTTCGGCCGCAACTGCCCGGTGGAGGGCGGCCGGGACGCCGGCTTCACCCTCTACGAGCACCAGTTCCTGCTGCTCGACGGCAGCGAGCTGAGCCTCTGGGAGGTCGAGCACACGGCCACCCCGGACGGCCGGCACATGTGCGAGGTGTACGAGTCGGAGGCCGCGGCCCGCGGGGCGATGGAGGCCCGCTCCCGGGTCCGCTGACTCCCCTGACTCCCCGTCGCCTCCGGGGTGCCGGCTCAGACCTGGGCCGGCACCCCGAGGGCGCGGATCGCGAACTCCCGGTTGGCGGTGGTCTGCTCGCGGTAGGGCGCGGGCAGGTCGGGCAGGGCGAGGAGCCGGTCGCAGGCGGCGAGCGCGGCCGCGTGGTCGCCGACCCAGTAGGCGGTGATCGAGTACTCGAAGAGCAGCCCCCAGCGGTACACCCACGGCTGGACGAAGAGCAGGTCGTCGGCGGGCGCGGGCCGGTCGAGGGCGGCGCCGAGCAGGGCGTGCGCGGTGTGGTGCCGACCGGCCACGCGCAGCCGCGAGGCCAGCTCGTACACCGCCTCCAGGCGCTCCGGGCGGGCCTCCCAGGCGCGGACCAGGGCGTCCTGCGCGGCCGGCCAGTCGCCCGCCTCCGCGGCCAGCACCCCGGCCTGGAGCAGCGCGTAGTACACCTCCTCGGCCCAGCCGCCCATGGCCGCGCGCCGCTCGTAGAGCCCGATCGCCTCTCCCGTGCGGCCCATGTCGCGCATGGTCTGGGCGAGGTAGAAGACGGTCCGGGGGTTGCCCGGGTCGCGGACGAGTTCGGCGCCGAGGAGCCGGGCGTCCCGCTCGAACTTGTCGTGCCGTGAGCCGCCGTCGGCGTGGTCCTCGATGACGAGCGCGTCCAGGTTCCGCTGCTCGTGGTCGCGGTCCGCGGTCAGGTATTCGTGGGTGACGCCCTCGTAACGCCACGGCAGGGCCGCTCTGACCAGCCGTTTGATGCGGTACTCGACCTCCCCCGCGTGGCGCAGCATGTACGCGTCGGCGGTCAGCTCCGGCAGCGGCCCGTCCTGGCGGAGCACGTGGTCGGCGTCGAGGAGCAGCAGGTAGTCGGCCCCGCGGGCGCGGGCCCGGGCGATGTTCAGGCTGCGGTTGTGCCCGAAGTCCACCCACGGCTCTTCGACCAGCTCCCCCGGGATGCCGGCGAGGGCCCTTCTCACCAGGTCCTGGGTGCCGTCGGTGGAGCCGGTGTCGGAGACGACCCAGGTGTCCACGAGGTCTCGGACGGAGGCGAGGCACCGCTCGATGACCGAGGACTCGTTCTTGACGATCATGCACAAGCAGAGGGACGGCCGCATGGCAACACCACTTCTCGCGGTTCGGTCGGGGGGCGACGGTAGGCACGGGCCGGTACGGGCACGGCGGCGGCGCGCCGACCGGGGGTTCCGGGTTCCCCGGCGTGTACGCATCCGTTCGGCTGGCGCCGCTACGCCAGTGCGCTGAGAGTGCCCCGGGGGCCGTCAAGGCGGCGCGGCGACGGTCCGATGACCTGATGGGAAGTTCATCCCACTTCGGACTTCGCAGATCCGGATCCGCCGTGGTCCCCCGCGGCGGATTCCCCCACCGGCACTCGCGCCGGCGCCGCTGGGCGCCGGCGGAGGAAGGAGCACCCTCATGCGTCCTGACCCCAGGACCCGGTCCCCGCTCGGCCCGCTGCCCCGGCGTCGTGCCTGGCTCGGCGGCGGCGCGCTCGCCTCGGTCGCGCTCGTCCTCACCGGCTTCGCGCCGACCGCCTCGGCGTGGGGCACCCCGCAGGCCCCGGCCTCGGACACGGCGGTGTCGAACCCGATGACGGGCTGCAAGACCCGGGCCCTGCCGGGCTCCGAGGCGGCCGCCTCCCTGGAGGAGCTGCTGGCGCAGGAGGCCGTTCCGGGTGACCCGGCGACGGTGGCCGGCGGCTGCAAGGGCAAGACCGGCCCGACGGGCCCCACCGGCCCGACCGGTCCGAAGGGCCCGAAGGGCGACAAGGGCAAGACCGGCGCCACGGGCCCGACCGGTCCGACCGGTCCGACCGGCGCCACGGGCGCGACCGGCCCGGCGGGTGCGACCGGAGCCACGGGTCCCGAGGGCCCGGCAGGAGCCACGGGCGCCACAGGTCCGGAGGGCCCGGCGGGAGCCACCGGAGCCACGGGTCCGGAGGGCCCGGCGGGAGCCACCGGAGCCACCGGCC
>NZ_JBEZNU010000055.1:0-13983 GCF_040653375.1 Streptomyces sp. NPDC047974 | reverse complement strand
CCCCGAAGGCCCGGCAGGAGCCACGGGCGCCACAGGTCCGGAGGGCCCGGCGGGAGCCACCGGAGCCACCGGCCCCGAAGGCCCGGCAGGAGCCACGGGCGCCACAGGTCCGGAGGGCCCGGCGGGAGCCACCGGAGCCACCGGCCCCGAAGGCCCGGCAGGAGCCACCGGAGCCACCGGCCCCGAAGGCCCGACCGGCGCCACCGGCGCCACCGGCGCGACCGGCGCCACGGGTGCGACGGGTGCGACGGGTGCCACCGGAGCCACGGGTGCCACCGGGCCCACCGGGCCCTGCAGTGACGTCGACGCCTACAACCCGGCCGAGAGCCGCGAGGTCAAGGGCGTACTCAGCAACGGGGTGACCTACGTCGGCATCCGGGACGTCACGCCGACCGTCACGCCGTTCGTGTGGACCGACCTCACCGACCCGATGCTCCACCCCGGCTACCCGGCGAGCGCCTGCTCGGTCTCCGTCGCGTCCCAGGCGAACCACGTCTCCATCCAGGTCCTCACGAAGGAGGGCGAGGTGTGGGAGACCCTGTGCGACATCGAGACCGGCACCCCGGACGTACTCGACTGCGTGGGCACGCCGACGGACGTGCTCGGCCCGTGGACCGAGCTCACGACCCCCGGCGCCCCGCCGCTCAACAACGCCAACCGGTTCCTCGGCGCGCTGAAGAAGTGATCTGAACCCGACGAGGGGCGGTGCGCTCGCGTGGCGCACCGCCCCTCACGGTCAGGCCCCGGGTACGGCTCAGGAGACGAGCGCCGGGGCCTTCTCCACCAGGCCGTCCGGCTCTCCACCGCCCGCGCCGTCGGCGCCGTCCGCGTCCCCGCCCTCCAGGTGCTGCTTCGGGCGGGCCGGCAGGGCGAACATCACCAGGAAGATGACGGCGAGGACCACCGCGACCCAGCCGAGGGAGTTGCGGAAGGCGTCGACGAAGGCGTCCGTCACGTCCGCCGGGACCTTGGCCGGACCCCGGTCGTCGATCACGCCGAAGAAGACCACGGAGACCAGGCCGAGACCGATCGCGTTGCCCATCTGGCCCGTCGTGTTGATCAGGCCGGACGCCGAACCCGCGTGCTCCTTCGGGACCTCCGAGAGCACCGCGTCCGTCAGCGGCGCCACGATCAGGCCCATGCCGAGGCCCATCACCACCAGCGCCGGGATCATCTGCCAGGGCGAGATCCCCGCCTCGTACCGGCCCGCGAGGAAGAAGTAGAGCAGGATGCCCGCGACCATCGTCAGCGCGCCCGTCTGCAGCACCTTGCGGCCGAAGCGCGGCACGAGGAGCTGGACCGACAGGCCGGCCGCCACCGAGACCGCGATCGAGAACGGCACGCCGGTCAGACCCGCCTTGAGGGCGCTCCAGCCGAGGCCGATCTGCATGTAGAGCGTCCACACCAGGAAGAAGACGCCGAGCACGATGCCGAAGGTCAGCTGCACGGCGATGCCCGCGGCGAACGACTTCACGCGGAACAGCGAGAGCTCGACCAGCGGGGAGCCGTCCTTCCGGGTCTTGTACCGCTCGTACGCGACGAGGGCGCCGAAGACCAGCGGGCTGGACGCCATCATCAGGTGGCCCCACAGCGGCCAGTCGAGCTCGCGGCCCCGGGTCAGCGGGTAGATCAGCAGGAGCAGCGCGGCCGTGACGAGCACGACGCCGACCAGGTCGAGGCGGAGCGCCTTCGGCGCCTTCGACTCGATGATGTACTTCCGGCCGAGGATCAGGGCGGCGATGCCGACCGGAAGGTTGATCAGGAAGATCGGGCGCCACTCCAGGCCCGCGATGTTCCACTCCGTGAGCAGCGCGCCGAGCAGCGGGCCGGAGACCGCGCCGAGGCCGACGACCGCGCCGAACATGCCGAAGACCTTGCCGCGCTCGTGCGCGGGGAAGGTGACGTGGACGATCGACAGCACCTGCGGCACCATCATCGCCGCCGCCGCGCCCTGGAGGAGGCGGGAGGCGACCAGCATCTCCGGGTTCGCGGCGAGGCCGCACAGGGCGGAGGCGAGCGTGAAGCCCGCGGTGCCGAGGAGGAAGAGCCGCTTGCGGCCGTAGATGTCGCCGAGGCGGCCGCCGGTGATCAGGCCGGCGGCGAAGGCCAGCGCGTAGCCGGCGGTGATCCACTGGATCGCGCCGAAGCTCGCGCCGAGGTCGTGCTCGATGCTGGGGATCGCGATGTTCACGATCGTGGCGTCGACCAGGTCCATGAAGGCGGCCGTCATGACGATGGCCAGGGCGATCCAGCGTCTGCTGTCCCCCGTGGTGGTGCTGTCCGCCCCCGTGGCGGCGTCGGTCTCGTGTGCGCTCATGGAAGGAACCATAGGAGTGATGTAGGTCAGGTTGCGTCCTATTTCTGCCGCATGCTGGGGGCATGACGGACACTCCGGCACGACTCCTGACTCTGCTCTCGCTCCTCCAGACGCCGCGCGAGTGGCCCGGCAGCGAGCTCGCCGAACGGCTCGCGGTCTCCGCGCGCACGATCCGACGCGACATCGACCGGCTGCGGGAGCTGGGCTATCCCGTGGAGGCGACGAAGGGGGCGGTGGGCGGCTACCGGCTCGTCGCGGGTGCGGCGATGCCGCCGCTGCTCCTCGACGACGAGGAGGCCGTCGCCATCGCCGTCGGCCTGCGGGCCGGGGCGGGGCACGCCGTCGAGGGCGTCGAGGAGGCGTCGGTACGGGCCCTGGCGAAGCTGGAGCAGGTGCTGCCGGCGCGGCTGCGGCACCGGGTCTCCACGCTCCAGGCGGCGACGCTGCCGCTGACCCGGGGGGACGGGGCGACCGTCGCGCCGTCCACGCTGACGACGCTCGCCGGCGCGGTCACCGGGCACGAGCGGCTGCGCTTCGGCTACCGGGCGCGGGCCGGGGAGGAGTCGAAGCGGCTGGTCGAGCCGTACCGGCTGGTGTCGACGGGCAGCCGGTGGTACCTCGTGGCGTACGACCTCGGGCGTGAGGACTGGCGGACGTTCCGGGTCGACCGGGTGTCGGATCCGCTCGCGACCGGCGCGCGGTTCGCTCCTCGGGAGCTGCCGGAGGGGGACGCGGGGGCGTACTTGGTGCGGTCGATGGCGCGGGCGTACGGGGAGGGCGAGCGGGAGGTGGAGCTGGACGTGGAGTTCGCGGCGCCGCCGGAGAAGGTGGCCGCGGCGCTGCCGGCGCACCTCGTGCCGGTCGCGACCGGGCCCGACTCCTGCCGCCTCCGGGCCCGGGTGACCGACTCGGTCGACTGGCTGGCCGTCCGCCTGGCGCTTCTGGGCCTCGACTTCACGATCCACGCGCCGGCGTCCCTCCGCGACCGCCTGGGCCTTCTGGCGACCCGCCTGGCGAACGCGACCCGCTGACCCGCGGCGCCCCCGGCGGGACGCCTGCCCACCCGGGAGCCCGGCCCCGCACCAGGGGCCGGGCTCCCGGGTGCGGGGGGCCGTCGCGGGGGTCAGGCGACCGCGTCGAAGCCGGTGTCCCGGGCCATCTTCTTCAGTTCCAGGAGGGCGTGCTTCTCGATCTGGCGGATGCGCTCGCGCGTGAGGCCGTGCTCCTTGCCGACCTCCGTGAGCGTCCGCTCCCGGCCGTCCTCGATGCCGTACCGCATGCGGATGATCGAGGCGGTCCGGTGGTCGAGCTTGTCGATGAGGTCGTCGAGTTCCTCGCTGCGCAGCAGGGTGAGGACGGACTGCTCGGGGGAGATCGCGGAGGTGTCCTCCAGGAGGTCGCCGAACTGGGTCTCGCCCTCGTCGTCCACCGACATGTTCAGGGAGACCGGGTCGCGCGCCCAGTCCAGGACGTCCGTGACCCGCTCCGGGGTCGAGCCCAGCTCCTCCGCGACCTCCGCGGGCTCGGGCTCGCGGCCGTGCTCGCGGTTGAACTCGCGCTGGACGCGGCGGATCCGGCCCAGCTCCTCCACCAGGTGGACGGGGAGCCGGATGGTGCGGGACTGGTCGGCGATGGACCGGGTGATGGCCTGGCGGATCCACCACGTGGCGTACGTGGAGAACTTGAAGCCCTTCGCGTAGTCGAACTTCTCGACCGCGCGCACCAGGCCCGCGTTCCCCTCCTGGATCAGGTCGAGCAGGGGCAGCCCGCTGCGCGGGTAGCGCCGGGCCACGGCCACGACGAGCCGCAGGTTGGACTTGATGAAGAGGTCCTTCGCGCGCTCGCCGTCCTCGACCAGCGCTTCGAGCTCCTCGCGGGTCGCCCCGCCGGTCTCGCTCCCGCCCGCCGCGTCGGCGGCCGGCGTCACCGTCCCTTCGAGGATCTGCCGGGCGTAGACGCCCGCCTCGATGGTCTGGGAGAGCTCGACCTCCTTGGCGGCGTCGAGCAGGGGCGTGCGCGCGATCTCGTCGAGGTACATGCCGACCAGGTCGCGGTCGGCGATCTCCCCGCCCACGGCGCGAACGCTGCTTGCCCGGCCGCCCCCGCTCTTGGCGGTGGACTGACGACGGGCGACGGCACGGGTTGCCATGCGTGCTCCCTTGCTGAGTAGGTCGCGACACCCTTCCGGGTGCCCTGCATCCGACGGAAACAACGACCGGAATCGGGACAGAATTCCCAGGAGGCTCAGGATTTTCGCGATCATGCAGTATCCTGCGCGACCCCCGCCCGGCCCGGCGGACCGCCGTGCGCGCGGATCCGCAGGTCAGGGGGGATCCCCCGAGCCCTCCGGGGCTTCCGACCTCGCTGTCGGTGAGAGGGGCGTCACACTGTCGGGCTCACTCCCCCGCTCGCCCCGTTCTCCTCTTACGACGCTCCTTCCCCGGCCCCGGGTTGCCTCCGTCCTGCGGTGTAGGTCGCTCGGCCGTTACCCGCCGTGCCCTCCCGGGCCTACCGTCCCGGCCATGGACACCGACACGGACACCGACACGGACACCACCGGCATCCTCGACGAGGCTCTCGAACGGCTTCACTCCACCGGTCCCGAGCGGCACGGGTGGCTCACCAACCACGCGCCGATGGCGGTGGAGGCGCTGGCCCGGCACGGGCACGCGGCGGCCGTGCACCGCTGGCTGGACGCGTACGCGCCGAAGCTGGAGGAGGCCCCGGCGCCGTACGCCCCGGTGACCGCCGCGAACTGGCGGGAGGCGCTCGGCGATCCGGTCCGGATCACGGACTGGACCCGCTACTTCGCCCGCGAGCTGGCGGACCGGCCGTGGCGCGAGGTGCTCGCGGAGTGGTGGCCCCGGCTGCTGCCCGGCATCGCGGGCAGCGCGACGCACCCGGTGATCCGGACCGGGCACGCCGTACGGACCCTGCTCGCGCCCGGCGGGGAGACGGCGCCCCGGCGGGCGGAGCTGGCGCACGCGCTCGGCTACTGGGCCGCCCGCCACCAGCCGCTGCCGCCGCTCGCCCCGCTGGCCGCCGCACCGGACGCGGCCGCCGCGCTCGCCGCCGTACCGCCGGTTCCGGTGCAGGAGGGCGGGATCCGGGAGCGGCTCGCACAGCTGACGGCCTTCCCCGTCTGGGGCGGGGCGGCCGGCCCGGAGGCGGCGCGGGCGCTGCTCGGCGAGCTGGTGACCGCGGCCGTGCACCGGTACGCGACGCACGGGCACGGGGAGCCGATCATGCTGGTGCACGCGGCGACGGCGCCGAACGCGGTGCTGCGGACGCTGCCCGCGCTGCCCCGCGCCCTGTGGGTGCCGAGTCTGGAGGCGGCGTGGGCGGCCTCGGCGGCGGTGACGGCCGCCTACACCCCGCGGGAGGGCGTTCCGGAGGCCGGGACGGGGCTCGCGCCCGAGGAGGTGTTCGCGCGGGCGGCGGCGCACGGCGACGACCACACGATCAAGTTCACCGACACCGCCCTGGACGTCGGCGGGCCGCTCGCGCTGGCCGCCGCCGTCCGGTCGGTGGAGCTGAACCCGCCCGCGTACGGATAGGGCTCGGCGCCGGGCCGCTCAGCCGAACTGGACCGAGCGCTTCGCGAGGCCCATCCAGAAGCCGTCGATGACCGAGCGCCCCTCGTCGAGGTCGCCGGCCGCGTCCGCCGCGCCCATGGTGACGAAGAGCGGGGCGAAGTGCTCCGTGCGGGGGTGGGCGAGGCGGCCGGCCGGGGACTTGTGCTCGAAGTCGAGCAGGGCGTCCACGTCCCGGGCGGCGAGGGCCTCGTGGCCCCAGGCGTCGAACTCGGCGGACCAGCCGGGCACGCCGCCGCCGGTGTGGCGGAGGGCAGCGAGGTTGTGGGTGAAGAAGCCGCTGCCGACGATCAGCACGCCCTCGTCGCGCAGCGGGGCCAGCCTGCGGCCGATGTCCATGAGCCGGCGCGGGTCGAGGGTGGGCATGGAGATCTGGAGGACCGGGATGCCGGCGTCGGGGTACATCTCGACGAGGGGCACGTACGCGCCGTGGTCGAGGCCCCGGTCGGGGATGTCCTGCACGGGCGTGCCGGGCGAGCGGAGCAGCGCGCGGACCGCCGCGGCGAGCCCGGGGGCGCCGGGGGCCTCGTACCGTACCCGGTAGTAGTGCTCGGGGAAGCCCCAGAAGTCGTAGACGAGGGGGATGGTCTCGGTGGCGCCGAGGGCGAGCGGGGCCTCCTCCCAGTGGGCGGAGACCATGAGGATCGCCTTGGGGCGGGGCAGCCCGGCGGACCAGGCGGCGAGCTCGCCGGGCCAGACCGGGTCGTCGGCGAGCGGCGGGGCGCCGTGGGACAGGTAGAGCGCGGGCATCCGCGCGTCGGGGGCGGTGTCCATGGCGGGTCTCCGTTTCACGGCCGGTTCCGGACGCTTGAAGTTTCAAGCTCTCCGTCTGCAGCGTAAACCTACATAGTTCAACTTTCAAGGATGGGTCGTACGATGGGTGACATGGGAGACAGGACCGAAACCGGACCCCGCTGGCTCAGCGACGGCGAACAGTGCGTCTGGCGCTCGTACCTCCACGCCACCACGCTCCTGGAGGATCACCTCGACCGCCAGTTGCAGCGCGACGCGGGCATGCCGCACGTCTACTACGGCCTGCTCGTCCAGCTCTCCCAGGCCCCGCGCCGCCGGCTGCGGATGACCGAGCTCGCCAGGAGCGCCAAGATCACCCGCTCCCGGCTCTCGCACGCGATCGCCCGCCTGGAGAAGAACGGCTGGGTCCGGCGCGAGGACTGCCCGTCCGACAGGCGCGGCCAGTTCGCGCTCCTCACCGACGAGGGCGTGGAGGTGCTGCGGCGCACCGCCCCCGGGCACGTGGAGGCGGTGCGGCAGGCGATGTTCGACCGGCTCAGCCCGGAGCAGGTCGAACAGCTCGGGACGATCATGCGGGTGATGGCCGAGGGCCTCGAACCGACGGGCCCGGACGCGGACCTGCCCTGGCTCCGCTGAGCGGAACCAGGGCAGGGGACCTCCGGGGGATCGCGGGGGTCAGTGGGCGATGACCGGGACCTTCACCTCGTCGTCCGTGCCCGCGCCGGATCCGGCGACCACGCCCGTGTCCGGCTTCCCGGTGGTGATCAGCACGGCCGCGATGGCCGAGGAGACCAACAGGATGCCGACCGCCCACCAGATCGCGGCGGTGTAGCCCTCGACCATGCCCTGGAGCTGGAGCAGCTTCTGGGCGGCCGGGGTGGTGGCGCCGGCCGCGTGGTCGACGAGGTACGCGGTCGTCGCCGAGGCGGCGATCGTGTTCAGCAGGGCCGTGCCGATGGCGCCGCCGACCTGCTGCGAGGTGTTCACCATCGCGGAGGCCACGCCGGCGTCCTTCGGGTCCACGCCGTGCGTGGCGAGCGACATGGCCGGCATGAAGGCCGTGCCCATGCCGAGGCCGAGCAGGAGCTGCGCGGGCATGATCAGGCCGGCGTACGAGGTGCCGACCTCCAGCTGCGTCAGGAGCAGCATGCCGACGGCGGCGGTCAGGAAGCCGGGGGCCATGAGCAGCCGCGGCGGGACCCGGGTCATCAGCCGCGTGCCGATCTGGGTCGAGCCGATGATCATGCCCGCGATCATGGGCAGGAACGCGAAGCCCGTCATGACCGGCGAGTAGCCCTTCACGACCTGCAGGTAGTAGGTCAGGAAGAGGAAGAGGCCGAACATCGCGATGACGGCGAGGCCGAGCGAGAGGTAGACGCCGCCGCGGTTGCGGTCCGTGAGGACGCGCAGCGGCAGCAGCGGGTTCTTCACGTTCGCCTCGACGAGCACGAAGGCGCCGAGCAGCACCGCCGAGCCGACGAACATGCCGATCGTGCCGGCGTCGCTCCAGCCCTCGGACTCGGCGCGGGTGAAGCCGTAGACGAGCGCGACCAGACCCAGGGTGGAGAGGATCACGCCGGGGATGTCGAGCGCGGAGCGGTTGCGGCCGCCGGCCGGCTCGCGGATCACCAGGTACGCGCCGATGGCGGCGACGATCGCGAACGGGATGTTGACGAAGAAGGTCCAGCGCCAGTTCAGGTACTCGGTGAGGAAGCCGCCGAGGATCAGGCCGACGGCGCCGCCGCCGCCGGCGATCGCGCCGTAGATGCCGAAGGCCTTGGCGCGCTCCTTGGCGTCGGTGAAGGTCACCGCGAGCAGCGAGAGCGCGGCGGGCGCGAGCAGCGCGCCGAAGGCGCCCTGGAGCGCGCGGGCCCCGAGCATCATGGCCTCGCCGGTCGCGGCCCCGCCGAGGGCGGAGGCGGCGGCGAAGCCGATCAGGCCGACGACGAAGGCGCGCTTGCGGCCCCAGAGGTCGGCGATGCGGCCGCCGAACAGCAGCAGGCCGCCGAAGGCGAGGGCGTAGGCCGTGATGACCCACTGGCGGTTGCCGTCCGATATGCCGAGGTCCTGCTGGGCGGAGGGGAGGGCGATGTTCACGATGGTCGCGTCGAGCACGACCATCAGCTGGGCGAGGGCGATGAAGACGAGTGCCTTCCAGCGGCCGGGGTCGGGCTGGGAAGCGGCCGTCGACCGGGGAGTGCCGGCGGTTTCGGGCATGGGGGTAGCCACCTCTTGGTGCGTAGGTGAAGAAAAAGGACGTTCTGAAAAAGTTCGGGGGCCGCCCGGGGCTCGGTGGAGGAGCCCCGGAAGCGGCTCAGCGGAAGCCTGGCGTCACGTCTCCCGCCTCAGGTCTCCCAGGGTCGCCGGGACGCCCTCCAGGGTGGAACGGGCGGGTGCCTCCAGGCCGTCGAGGAAGATCTGGAGATGGCGGTGGACGAAGGGGGCGAAGTCCTCGCAGCCGCTCCCCGGCAGCGGCCGGGTCAGCTGGGAGACGCCGATCATCAGGTCGCTGACGGCGATGTCGGCGCGGAGCCGGCCGGCCGCCTGGGCCCGCCGGACGAGGCCCTCGACGGCCTCCCCCAGGCGCTCGCGCTCGACGACCAGGTCGGGATGGTCCTTGTCGAAGGTGCCGTCGAGCATCGGACAGAGCGCGCCGACCCGCTCGTCGGCCGCCTCGTGCGCGAAGCGGCTGACGGCGGCGAAGGTGTCGTCCTCCTCGGCGGCCGCCCGCTCGGCCCGCTCGGTGAGCCGGCCGAGGATCGACAGGACGACCTCGTGGACGAGCTCGGGGCGCTCGGGGAAGTTCCGGTAGAGCGTGGCGTTGCCGACGCCGGCCCGGCGCGCGATCTCGTCGTAGGGCACGGCGCAGCCGAACTCCACGAACATCTCGCGGGCCGCCGCGACCAGCCGCTCGCGGTTGCGCAGCGCGTCGGCGCGGGGCCGGGGCACCCGGCGCACGGGGGACTCCCCCGCCGCGCCCCGTCCCGCGGGGGCTTCTCCGTCGGTGCGGATCACGCCACGACCTCCTCGACCTTTCGAGCCATCCGGGGAAACGCTCCCCACTTCGTCGGACTCTCTCCTAAACGGGGAAGGAATCCCCGGTTATTTCGCGCCATGCTGTGACCTGAGTCACAGGGACGTTCCGTGGGCGCATACCCACGATCGGTCCACCCGGCGCGCGCCCCCGCCCCGCTCCCCACAGGCTGATCGCACGGCGCACCACGCCGCTGACCTGGCCCCGACCGGAAGGCGACCGCATGCAGCACACCCGCCGGCGGATACGCAGACCGGTCGCCCTCGCGGCGGCCTCGGCCCTGATGCTCACCGTGCTCGTCTCCGCGAGCACCACGCTCCCCGGGCCCGCCCCGGCCTCGGCCGGCCCGGTGGCCGCCGCGCCGGACACCACCCGCCTCGGACCGTGCCGCATCGCCACCACCCTCGGTGTGCAGATGTCGGAAGGGCTGCCGACCGCCCCCGGGTACGCCCGCTCCACCGGCCGGATCCGCGCGCTGACCCTCATGGTCGACTTCCCCGACGCCCAGGGCGAGGGCACGGCGACGGCCCGGTTCCGGGAGTTCTTCCCGCAGACCTCCGACTGGTTCCGGGTCAGCTCCTACGGCCGGCTCCAGTACCGGGCCGAGACCCCGATACCCGACTGGCTGCGGATGCCGCGGCCGTTCTCCTCGTACGGGATCGAGCGCGGCGCCCCCTACGAGCCGGGCTACCGCTCCTTCGTCGAGGACATCGTGAAGGCGGCCGACCCCAAGGTCGACTTCAGCGCCTACGACCTGGTCAACGTCCTGGTCACGCCGAACGCCGGCCCCTCCGCCCTCGACACGGTCCTCTCCGTGACCTTCTCCGGGAACGACGACGCCCCCTACGCCGACGGCGTCCCGCTCGCCAACACGTCCTTCGTCTACAGCCGCCAGGACGACGGCTCCGGCAGCTACCCCGAGACCGGCTACCGCGTCCTGCCCCACGAGAACGGGCACGTCTTCGGCCTGCCCGACCTCTACACCGCCGACGGCGGCGGCACGGTCGGCCACTGGGACATCATGTCCGAGGACTGGGGGGCCAACAACGACCTCCTCGGCTGGCACAAGTGGAAGCTCGGCTGGCTCGACAACGACCAGATCCGCTGCGCCTCCGCCACCGGCACCAGCGAACACCTGCTGACCCCGCTGGCCCTCTCCGGCGGCCCCAAGCTGGTCTTCGTCCCGCTCTCCGACACCACCGGCTACGCCGTCGAGGTCCGCACCCGCGAGGGCAACGACGAGGCCGTCTGCGAACCGGGCGTCCTCGTCTACCGCATCGAGGCCGACGTCGACACCGGCCACGGCCCCGTCACCGTCGCCGACAGCGACCGCACCAGCGGCGGCTGCACCCGCCGCCCCAACGTCCACGCCGAGCTCTCCGACGCCCCCTTCCGCCCCGGCGAGACCTTCACCGACCGCGCCAACGGCATCCGGATAGGCGTCCTCGACGAGGACGCGGACGGCAACTTCCGCGTCCGCGTCAGCCGGGGCTGAACCCGCAGGGGCCCACCCCGCGGCTCACCCCCCGAGGCCGCCGGCGGGCGCGAGCAGTTCCCGCAGCGCGCCCTTGAGGACCTTCCCGCCGCCGTTCCGCGGCAGCGGCTCGTCCCGCACGAGGACGTGCGCGGGCACCTTGAAGGCGGCGAGCCGCTCCCCCACGTGCGCCCGCAGCTCACCGGCGCCGGCCGCCGCCCCCGGCCGGAGCCGCACGACCGCCCCGACCTCCTCGCCGAGCAGCGGGTGCGGCACCCCGACGACGGCCGCGTCGACCACGTCCGGATGCTCCTGGAGCACCCCCTCGACCTCGACGCAGTACACGTTCTCGCCGCCCCTGACCACCATGTCGGTGAGCCGGTCGACGATCGACACCCGCCCGTCCGCGTCCCTCCGCGCCAGGTCGCCGGTGCGGAACCAGCCGCCGGGCGCGAACGCGGCGCGGGTCGCCTCCTCGTTCCGCCAGTACCCCCGGAACAGCGACTGCCCGCGCACCCACAGCTCTCCGACGCCGTCGGCGCCCGGCGCCTCGACCCGCGCCTCGGTCGCCGGCGAGGGCCGGCCCACGCTCCCCGGGTGCCGCCGGTACTCGTCGCCCGTGTTCGCGAAGATCCCGCCGCACGTCTCGGTGAGCCCGTACCCGTTCCGCGGCTGGATCCGCTCCCCGTACGCCTCCGCCAGCCCGGCCACGATCCCCGGCGGCGCGGCCGCCCCGCCGGTGCTCAGCTGCACCAGGGTCTCCAGCGGATCGCCGCTCTCGCGGGCCAGCGCGAGGAGCTGGAGCGCGGTCGTCGGCACCCCCGCGTAGTGGGTGACACGGTGCTCGCGGATCAGCTCCAGGGCCCGCGCGGCGTCCCACTTCCGCATCGTCACCAGCGTCCCGCCGCCCGCCATCACGCCGTACAGCGCCGTGAACGCCGCCACGTGGAAGAACGGATACGTCATCAGCGACACGACCGGCGCCCCGCCGCCCGGCCGCTCCCCCCGCGCCGCGGCCGCCGCCGCCGCGAAGTACCGCGGATGGACGGCCGCACCGGCCTGCGCGAGGTGCGTGGCGACGGCCCCCTTCGGGCGGCCCGTCGTCCCCGAGGTGTAGAAGATCGTCGCGTCGTCCTCGCCCGACACCTCGACGTCCGGCGGCCCGAGCAGCGGGTCGTCGTCGGCCTCGTACGCGACGAACCCCGGCCGCGCCGCGCCCCGGAAGACGATCCCCGGCACCCCGGCCGCCGCCGCCCAGTCCCCCACCCGCTCCGCCCGCTCGCCGTCCACGAGCAACAGCCGGGGTCCGCAGTCGTCCAGCGCGTGCGCGAACTCCGCTTCGCGCCACCAGGAGTTCAGCGGCACGGCGACCAGCCCCGCCAACTGCACGGCCCAGAAGGCGACCTGCCACTCCGGCACGTTCCGCATCGCGACCACGACCCGGTCCCCGCGCCCCAGCCCGTACTCCCCCACCAGGCGCCGCGCGAGACCACAGGCCTCGTCGAAGAACTCCCGGTAGGTGACGGCGCCGTCCTCCGAGACCAGGAACACCCGGTCCCCGAACGCCCAGACCGCCTCCACGAACTCCCGCAGGGTCCTCGGCCCCCGTACGTACACCCCGTCCCGCGCCTCGAACAGCCCCCCGGCCGCGCTCAGCCGCCCGACCTCCTCCCTCTCCTCCCTCACCGGACCTCACCGGGCGCCTCGGAGTGGAGGGTCGTGGACAGCAGCCGGAGCGCGGCCTCCGCGGGCGAGTCCTCCGGGGCCGTGTACACGAGCATGCGGTGCCCCGTGCCGTCGCTCAGCCGCAGGTTCTCGAAGTCCAGGGTGAGCGCCCCCACCACCGGATGCCGCAGGGGCCGCGAACCCGTCGTGCAGTCCCGCACCGGATGCTCGGCCCACAGGTCCGCGAAGTCCTCGCTCTGGAGCATCAGCGAGCCGATCAGCTCCGCCAGCGCCCGGTCCTCCGGGCAGCGCCCGGCCACCAGCCGGAGCGCGGCCAGGGAGATCCGGGCCTCGTCCCGCCAGTTCGCGTACAGGTCACGGGTGTGCGGGTCGAGGAACAGCATCCGGGTGAGGTTCGGCCGGTTCTCCGGGTCCTCCGGGCTCGCCGGGTCGAGATGGCCGGCGAGCAGCGCGTGCCCGAGGGCGTTCCACGCCAGCACGTCGTTGCGCCGGTCCAGGACGACCGCCGGCACGTCCGGCATCGCCTTCAGCAGCCTGCGCGTCGTGTCCCGCACCCGCTCCGGCAGCGAGGACGCCACCCGGTGCGTACGCGGCGGACGGGCCAGGTTCCGCAGGTGCGTGTGCTCGTCCGGGGTCAGCCGCAGGGCACGCCCGAGCGCGTCGAGGACGCTGTCCGACGCGTTGGTGCTCTGCCCCTGCTCCAGGTGCGTGTAGTACGTGATGCTGACCCCGGCGATCAGGGCCAGCTCCTCGCGGCGCAGCCCCGGCACCCGGCGGCGGCCGTGCGCCGGCAGACCGACGTCCTCGGGCCGCAGCTGCGCGCGGCGGTTGCGGAGGAATTCGCCCAGGGCGGTGGGGGTGTCCATTGCTCCAGTGTGCCGGGACGGCGGGCGGAACGGGGAGCCGAAGGTGGCCTTGTGAGTGCTAGCTTCCGCGGCGCTGGCGACACCACGGGGCTGGGTAACGCGCTCCGGCCGCAGCAGAGTCGTCTCCGGGAGGCCCGTCGGGGCCGTTCACCCCTCACCTCACCGGAAAGGACTGGTTGGTCATGTCGGTTGTCGAGAGTGCGCGTCCGGGTCCGGATGCCGGCGCGGCGGCGAGTGGTGGTGCCGGTGGTCCGGTACCG
>NZ_JBEZNU010000054.1:0-25187 GCF_040653375.1 Streptomyces sp. NPDC047974 | reverse complement strand
GTTGAGACGTCAGACATCTCGAACCACTGCCCGAAGGCCTCGTCTGCTATCCGCCTTTGACCGTCACCCGATCGATGACCACTCTGAAGATCCTTATTGGGCGTCGGAGCCTTCGAGGGTCGCTGTTGTCGATCTTCGGAGAGCTGTTGTGGCGGTCGAGTTTCTGACGGATGAGCAGGCGGCCCGGTACGGGTCGTTTCACGAGACGCCTTCGCGGGCGGAGCTGGAGCGGTACTTCTTCCTGGACGACACGGACCGGGAGGCGGTGCAAGCCAAGCGCCGGGCCCACAACCGGCTCGGGTTCGCGGTCCAGCTCACGAGCGTGCGGTTCCTGGGCCGGTTCATGCCGGACCCGCGGCAGGTGCCGGTGGAGGTGGCCGGGTACCTGGCCGAGCAGTTGGAGATCGTGGACGTCTCGTGCCTGGAGCTGTACGGCGAGCGGGACGGGACGGCCCGTACGCACGCCGGGGAGATCCAGGAGGCCGGGGGCTGGCGGGACTTCGCCGAGATCCGCGAGGAACTGGTCGCGTGGCTGGACGCACGGGCGTGGACGACCGGGGACGGGCCGAAGGCGTTGTTTGACGCGGCGGCCAGCTGGCTGCGCGAGGGGCGGGTGCTGCTGCCGGGGGCGAGCCGATTGGCCCGGCTGGTGGCCTCGGTGCGCGAGGCGGCGAACCAGCGGCTGTGGGACACCCTGTACGGCCTGCTGAGCACCGGCCAGCGGGCGGTGCTGGACTCGCTGCTGACCGTCCCGGCTGGCGAGCGGGTCTCGGAGCTGGACCGGCTGCGGCGCGGGCCGGTACGGGTGTCCGGCCCACAGATGAAGGCGGCGCTGAAGCGCGCGGAGGAGATCGCCGGTCTCGGGATGGGTGACTTGGACGTGTCGGCGGTCCCGCCGCGGCGGCTGGCGGAGCTGTCCCGGTACGGGGTCGACGGGAAGGCGTCGCTGCTGCGCCGTCACGGTGATTCCCGCCGGCTGGCGACGCTGCTGGCCACGACCGTCTACCTGACGACCCGGGCCGTCGACGACGCGCTCGACCTCCTGGAGGTGCTGATCGCGACGAAGCTGCTGGCCAAGGCCGAGCGCGAGACGATCAAGGAGAAGATGAAGACGCTTCCGCGGGTCGAGCGGGCGTCGGCGAAGCTGGCGACCGCGTTCCAGGTCGTGTTCGACACCACGAGCGAGCTGGTCGACACCGACACCGGCGAGGTGACCGGGCCGGCGGTGGAGTCGTTCGAGGCGATGTGGGAGCGGATCGAGGCGGTCGTGCCCCGGCACGAGCTGGCCGCCGCGATCGCGGCGCTGTTCGAGCTGACGCCGCCGCTGGACTCCGACGCGGACGAGGCGTGGCGGTCCATGCTGGTGGGCCGGTTCGGCACGGTCCGTCCATTCCTGAACCTCCTGGTCGAGGTCGTCGACTTCGGCGCCACCCCCGAGGGCGAGGCCGTGCTGGCCGCGCTCAAGCTGCTGCCGGACCTGATGGGCCGCAAGAAGGTCGGCCCGGCCGAGATCGACACCGGCCTGCTGACCGGGTCGTGGCGGCGCCTGGTACTGGCGGCGCCGCACCTGGAGCCGGGCACAGTGGACTGGAAGGCGTACACGTTCTGCGTCCTGGAGCAGCTGCACCGGATGCTGCGGAGCAAGCAGGTGTTCGCGAAGAACTCCTCGAAGTGGGGCGACCCGCGGGCGAAGCTGCTGGCTGGCGAGGCGTGGGAGCAGGCGAGGCCGACCGTGCTGGCCTCGCTCGGACTGCCCGGCCAGGCCGGCGAGCACCTGGCGGCTCGGGCCGCGCTGCTGGACGGGACGTACCGGGAGGTCGCCGGGCGGCTGCCGGACAACGCGCAGATCGTCTTCGACGACGATGGGCGGCTGCACTTCGCCGCGCTGGAGCCGGAGCCCGAACCGGCCTCCCTGCTCGACCTGCGGGCCGCGGTGAACGCGATGCTGCCCCGCGTGGACCTGCCCGAGGTGCTGCTGGAGGTGTTCTCGTGGACCGGCGCCGACCAGGCGTTCACCTCGGTGACCGGCGCCGGGCCCCGCCTGAAGGACCTGCACGTCACGATCGCCGCGCTGCTGGTCGCCCACAGCTGCAACGTCGGCTACACCCCCGTGATCGGCGGGGCGGACGCGCTGAAGTACGGGCGGCTGTCCCACGTCGACCAGACGTATCTGCGGCTCGCGACGTACCGGGCCGCGAACGCCACCTTGATCGAGCACCAGGCGTCCATCGGCCTCGCGGCCGCGTGGGGCGGCGGCCTGGTGGCCTCGGTCGACGGGATGCGGTTCGTCGTCCCTGTGCCGTCGGTGTACGCGCGGCCGAACCCCAAGTTCTTCGGCCGCCGGGGCGGGGCAACTTGGCTGAACATGATCAACGACCAGGCGGCGGGCCTGGGAGGGAAGGTCGTGGCCGGCACCCCGCGCGACTCCCTGTACGTGCTGGACGTGCTCTACGACCGCGACGGCGGCAAGCGCCCGGAGATGATCGTCACCGACACCGCCTCATACAGCGACATCGTCTTCGGGCTGCTCACGCTCGCCGGGTTCGCGTACGCGCCGCAGCTGGCGGACCTGCCGGACCAGAAGATGTGGCGCATCGACCGCGCGGCCGACTACGGCGCCTTCCAGGACGCGGCACGCGGCCGGGTCGACCTCGCACGGATCGAGCGGCACTGGGAGGACATCCTGCGGATCATCGGCTCCATCCACACCGGAGCTGTCCGCGCCTACGACGTCATCCGCATGCTGTCGCGTGAAGGCCGCCCCACCCCGCTCGGGGACGCGATCGCGCACTACGGGCGGATCGCCAAGACGCTGCACATCCTGCGCCTGGCCGACGAGCCCGGCTACCGGCGGCAGATCAAGGTGCAGGCCAACCTCCAGGAGGGCCGGCACGCGCTCGCACGGAAGATCTTCCACGGCCGCGCCGGGCAGCTCTACCAGCGCTACCAGGATGGCATGGAGGACCAGATCGGCGCGCTCGGCCTGGTCCTGAATGCGCTCGTGCTGTTCAACACCAGGTACATGGACGCCGCCGTCGCCCAGCTGCGCGGGGAGGGCTTCGAGGTCCGCGACGAGGACGTCGCACGCCTTTCCCCGTTCGTGCGTCACCACGTCAACATGCTCGGCCGGTACTCCTTCCAGCTCCCGGACCTGCCCGGCGGCCTGCGGCCGCTGCGGGACAAGCACGCATCCGAGGGCGAGTGACGCTGGCCCTGCAATCCAGCGCAGCCGCAACGAGCTGCTCCGACCACACAGGTTATGACAGCCGTTATATCGCGGTGTAGGCTCGACCTATAACAGTCGTCATAAGGAGAGTCATGACCGTCATCACCGTGAACTGCCCGAAGGGCCGCCTGGGCCCGGAGCAGCGCCGCAGGCTGGCCGAGACGCTGACGGACGCCGTGCTCGTGCCCGAGGTCGGCCAGTTCGCCCCGGCCGCGCGAGTCGGTTTCCAGGTGCACTTCACCGAGCGCGAGCCCGACATGATGGCCATCGGCGGCCGGCTTCTGGCCGACGCGGGCCCGGGCGCCGACGCGATGGTGATCGACGTGACGGTCATGGACGGCGACTGGCGCCGGGAAGTCCGTGCCGAGGTCATCGAACGCGTCCTGGCCGCGATGGCCGACGCCTGCGGCATGCCGGAGCCGTCGCCGGCCTGGTGGGTGACCTTCCGGGTGATCGACGAGGGCAGCTGGGGTTCCCGCGGAGGCGTCCTGTCCGTCCTCTCCCTCCTCGAAAGCGGCGTGTTCACCGAGAAGAAGGCCGAAGCCGTCCGCGCCGCACTCGGCGCGTAGGGGCTGCGCGCGGTCGACGGCCCCGTTCTTCGCGCGGGGCGGCCGACCGCGCTGCGGCGGGCGCCCTCAATGAAGCCCTCAGCTCTTGATCGTGGCGTCGATGAAGGTCTGGAGCTGCACCGCGACGCGGTCCAGGGGTTCGGTGCTTCGCTTGGCGCGACAGAGCGCCACGGTGCCCTCGACGGCGGCGACGATGAGCGTGGCGACCTGTGCCGCCTGCTCGGCGTCGGCTCCGTGTGCGCGCAGGGAGTCGGCGAGCAGGCCCTCCCATTGGTCGAAGACCTCGGCCGCGGCCGCCAGGGCGGGCGGCACCTCGTCGGCCGGGGGTTCCTCGATGGCCACGGCCAGGACGGGGCAGCCGGCGTGGAAGTCGGTGTCGACGACGATTCCCCGCCACAGGGCCAGGAAGGCGCGCAGGCCGGCGGTGGGGCCGGCCTCGAGTTCTTTGCGCAGGCTGCGGGCGACCCATTCCCCCGTGTAGCGGACCGCTTCCGTGGCCAGCTGCTGCTTGCCCTCGGGGAAGTAGTGGTACGTCGAGCCGAGCGGTGCCTGGGCGTGCTTGGCCATCTCTCGGATGCTCGTGGCGCTCAGTCCGCGCCGGCTGATCATGTCGGCGGCGCCGGCCACGATCCGCTCGCGGGACGGCGTACCACTGGTGCTCTTGGTCACCTGCACATCTCCTCTGGCTATAACGATCGTCATAGTCTAGCGTGACCTCTCGTTATGACGACTGTCATAACGAGAGGTTGTCGAAGACCGAGGAGCTGCCATGCCGATGATCCGGTTGACCGTCCCGACCGGTGCCCTGACCGATCAGGGCCGCGTGACGATCCAGCAAGAGCTCGCCGCTGTACTGCTGCGGTGGGAGGGCGCCCCCGACACCGCCTTCTTCCGCGCCCAGGCGTGGAGCTACCTCACCGAGCTGCCCGAGAGTGCGCAGAAGACGGCCGAGGACGACGAGCCCCGCTTCCTCGTCGAGGTGACGGTTCCCCAGGGGGCTCTTTCGGAGCGGCGCAAGGCGGGCCTGGTCGAGGAGGCCACCGCCACCGTGCTCTCCGCCGCCGGCCTGTCCCCGGACCAGGCGCTGCGGGTGTGGGTGCTGGTGCACGAGCAGCCCGAGGGCACCTGGGGCGCGGGCGGTTCCGTCGTCCGCTACGCCGACCTGGTCGCCCTGGCGAAGGGGCAGCGGGCCGATGCGTGAACTGACCTACATCGCCCGCCGTACGGTCGAATGGCGCGAGGCACCCGACCCCGAGATCCGGTCCGGCCAGGAGGCGATCGTCGCCCCCGTCGCCGCCACCTCCTGCGACGTGGACTCCTCCATCCTGGCCGGGCACGGCTTCATCGACCCGCCGTTCGCCCTCGGCCACGAATGCGTCGCCCGCGTCACCGACATCGGCGACCAGGTCACCACCGTGGCCCCCGGCGACCTGGTCGTGGTGCCCTGGTCCATCAGCTGCGGCACCTGCGCCCCCTGCCGCGCAGGACTCACCGCCCACTGCGCCTCGGTTCCGCACATGGCGATGTACGGCGCGCCGATCGGCGGCAGCTGGGGCGGCCTCTTCTCCGACCTGGTCCGCGTCCCCTACGCCGACGCCATGCTCGTCCCGCTGCCCGCCGGCCTCGACCCGGTCGCCATGGCCTCGGCCAGCGACAACTGGTCCCTGTCCTGGCGGCTCATCGCCCCCCACCTCAAGGCCCGTCCCGGCGCCCGGGTCCTGGTCGTCGCCCGGGGCAGCATCGGTCTGTACGTGTGCGACATCGCCCGCGCGCTCGGCGCCTCCGACGTCCTCTACGTCGACCCCGACGCCGAACACCGCAAGCTCGCCGAGGGCTTCGGCGCCCGCAGCGCCGAGACCCTCGAACCGATCCCGCACGGATTCGACATCGCCGTCGAGGCCACCGGCCGCGTCGACCAGCTCGCGCTCGCCGTCAGATCTCTCGCCCCCGAAGGCATCTGCGAGTCCGCCGGCAACCACTTCCGGCCCGGCGAACTCCCCCTGCTCGACATGTACCTCACCGGCGTCACCCTGCGCATCGCCCGCGACAACGTCCGCTCCCACATCCCCGACGCCCTCGACCTCGCCGCCTCCGGCACCGTCGACCCCGCCCGCGTCGTCTCCCACGTCCTCGACTGGGAACAGCTCCCCGACGCACTGCCGGACAAGCACCTCAAGCCCGTCTTCGTACGAGACATCCCCCCGCCACCGGCCCCGGCCCCGAGCTGATCCCTCCGCCCGGCCGCTGCATGCGGCCACGCACCGAGAAGCCCCGATGACATCGCCCCTGCCCCACCGCTCCGCCACCAGCACCGCCCCCGAGCGACAAGACGAGGAGGAACTCCACCGGCGACGGACGGCGATCACCGCGCTCGGCCACGAGCTGCGCGCCCTGGTCGACGCGGCCGTCCGCACCACAGCCGCACCAAGCACCCTGAACCGCGTGTCAGACGGCGTACACCGGCTCACCGCGCAACTGACCGGACATCCCCGCACCCGAGCGGAAGTCCCTGAGGTCGACGAGTTCCCGGGCGGAGTGCGGATGTACAGCCCCGTCACCGGGACCGGCAGCCCGCTCGCCCCGCCCCTGCACGTGACACGACTCGACCGCGGCGCCACGGGCACCTGCACCCTGGGCATCGCCCACGAAGGGCCGCCCGGCTACGGACACGGCGGCATCAGCGCCATGCTGCTGGACGAGCTGATGGGCTGGGCCTGCGCCACCGCCGGAATACCGGGTATGACCGTCTCCCTTCAGATGCGCTACCACCGCCCCGTTCCGCTGGAATCCCCGCTGCGCGTGCTCGCCCATGTCACGGGCACCGAGGGCCGCAAGGTGTACGTGACGGGTTCGATCGCCACCGAAGAAGACCTCTCCACGGTCCTGGTGGCGGCAGAGGGAGTCTTCGTCTCACCGGACCCCGAGCAAGCCCGGGCCCTGTTTCCCAGCCTGCGAAGCGCTCCTAGATAGGCTGGCTCCGCCCCGGCAGGAGCCGTTCAGCGGCGGCTGCCTCCCGGGGCGAGCAGAGCCGTGAGTTCGGCGATCGCCTCGGGGGACGGCTTGAAGTACCGGCGGACGTTCTCCGGCTTCTTGTGCCGGGACTTCGCCATCAGCATCAGCAGCGACGCTCCCTGCTCACCGAGGTGGGTCAGGGAGGAGTGGCGGTACTCGTGCAGGTCCCAGCCCGTACCCGGCCCGCGTACGGCCGTGTGTTCGTCGAGCAAGGCGCGGGCCTGCCCGTACGACAGCCGGGCGAACCCGGTGTCCGGGCAGACGTCGCGCGGGCTGATGACCTTGCCGGGGCCGGGCTTGCGGTGAGTGACGAACACCGGCCCGCGAGTGCGGCCCTTCAACAGCCGCGGCAGGAGCCGGGCGGTGCCTGCGTCCCAGTACACGGTCTCCAGCACGAAGTCTTCGCGGACCTGGCCCCGGCGCCGGGCCTTGGTCCGGGCGCCCTTCGCCTTGACCGGGCAGCGGCGCCCGGCGAAGTCCAGGTCCTCGATGTTCACGCCGAGGATCTCCTCCGCCCGCCCGGAGGTCTCGTAGAGCATCCGCCACAGCGTCTTCTCCCGCAGGTGGACCTCACGCCGGGCAATCAGCCGGTCGATCGCCATCTTCGAGCGGGCCGGGGTCTCGGAGTCCGGCACCGCCAGTCGCTTCGCCCAGGTCGGCACCGTCGGGCCCTCGTAGCCGCGCTCGCGGCACCAGCCGAGCCAGGACAGCACTCCGGCCCGGCGGGAGTTCCACGTGTTGACTGCCGCAGTGCCCCAAAGCAGTTCGAGGGCTTCGCCGATCTCGTCGTCCGCAACCGACGCCAGCGGCCGGCCCTGGCCGATCCGCTCGGCGGTCTTGCCGACCCCGACCCCGTAGTTCCGGACCGTGTTCGGGTTGCCGAGCGAGTCGAGGAACACGTCGGCCGCCGCCCGAACGGTCAACGCCTTCCCAGTCGGCAGCTGCACGACGACGGACACCGCTTCCCCTTTGCCGCAGATAACAGGGCCGCTTCACGTAGCGGCCGGAGAACGTCACCGCAGATGACGGATCAAGCTACCGCAGATATTGGGGTGTTATCTGTAGGACGACTTCAGACCGGCTTCGCCCCCGACGACCCGCCGGCCGCCCATCAGGGGCGACGATGGCTTAGCGCCGGTTTTCGTTCCGATGTTCCTCAACCCCCTCCTCTGGCCCCGGCGGTGCATGGCCAGCATGGAGCCCAGCTGCTGGGGGCCGGACTGGGGTCGATCGCTGGGCAGGTGATGTTCAGCGGAGGCAGCGACTGAAGGCAGCGGCCCACGGTGCCTTCAGTCGCTGGAGTAAATCAGCAGGTCAGATGGGGTGCGATGGAATGGGCAGCGACTGAAGCGACTGAGTTTCGATATATGGGCTGAACTTATCGCGCGTGTGCGCGTCATATATACGGGCCTTCAGTCGCTTCAGTCGCTGTTCGGATCCCTTTCAGGCCTGTGACCTGGAGTTTTAGGGAGCGACTGGGGGCAGCCACTGAAGCAGTCCAGTCGCTGCCCCCAGTCGCTCGGTCGCTGGAACTGTCCATGTGCGACGCGCGTGGCCGTAAGTTGTCGGATCGAACGGACGTTTTCGCTAGTCTGTCTCCGATGTTGAGTCGCTTCAGTCGCTGATGGAGGAACGAGATGCCTGCTGACCTGCGGGTTTCCTCCAGCGACTCAGCAGTCGCTACCCAGGCCCCTCAGTCGCTGGCCCTGGCTCGCTGGTGTGCGAGCCACGGCTGGCCCGTGCACCCCCTCGCCCCGGGCAGAAAGACTCCCGCCGCGAGCTGCTCAAGCTGCCGCGAGCCAGGACACGACCACCGCACCTGCCTGTGCCGCGCGGAAGGCCGCTGGTGCCATGGGTTCCACGCCGCCACGCTGGACATGCACCGCATTCAGCAATGGTGGGGGCCCCGCCCGCAGATGGGCGTCGCAGTCTCCTGCGGCCCGGCCGGCCTCGTCGTCATCGACCTCGACATGCACCCCGCCCCACCACCGGACCGCAAACGGCTCCTGCCCGGGATCACCATCGCCGACGACATCGACGTGTCCCAAATGACCACCGGCTTCCACACCATGGCCGTCCTCGCGGCGCTCCGCGGGCAGCCGAATCCTGCCGACGACACCTCCACGCTGCGCGTCCGCACCCCGTCCGGAGGCTTGCACGTCTGGTACCGCGCCACTGACGCCCGCCGCTGGCAGAGCTCCGCCGGATCGGGGAAGAAACGCGCACTCGCCTGGCAGGTCGACGTGCGCGCGGAAGGCGGCTACATCATCGCGCCCGGCACCCGCACCGACGCCGGCGTCTACACCCCCCTCGACACGGCACGCGTCCCTGCCCCGCTTCCGGACTGGCTCGCCCAAGAACTCCAGCGCACCCACCACCTCCCCGCCGCCCACGTTCCCGCACCCCGCCCGGTGCCGGGCCGCGCCCGCCAGGCCGTCGCCGCCGCACGGCACGGCGGCGACCCCGTCGTCGCCATCCTCGGCGCGGTCCTGGCCGAAGTCGCCGACTGCGCGCACACTCCCGAAGGCGCCGGATTCTCCGAGAAGCTCAACCGCGCCGCGTACACGGTCGGAGGCCTCGTCGCCGCAGGCCACCTCGACGAGCACCAGGCCCACACCGCCCTCCTGGAAGCATCCCGCCACGCCCGCCCCGGCCAGGAACACCGGGCCGAGGCCATCATCCGCAGCGGTATGACCGCCGGCGCCCGACGCCCCCTCAACCCCGGGAGCCGCCCGTGACCACCCCCACCGGCGGCGAGCCGAACATGCTCTTCGACTTCGACCCTCACGTCCTGGCCGCCCAGATCATCGCCAAGTCCAATCCCGTCCTGCCGCCCCAGCAGGCAGGGGACACACCCCTGCCCGCCCCGCACACCACCGCCCCAGCCACCGCGCACGGCCTGCTCCCCGACTCCCTGACCGACCGCGGCAACGCCAAGCTCTTCGTCCGGCTCTACCAAGCCGACTACCGCCACGTCCCGGGCCTTGGCTGGTACCGCTGGGACACCACCCGCTGGCAGGTGGACGAAGATGACTCCGTCCTGTGGGCCGCTGGCGACATCGGCGAACACCTTGCCCTCACCGACCCCACCGGCGAACATCCCGAGACAACCCTGCGCAAGCACCGCCGCCGCTCCCTGAGCACCGCCGGCATCAACGCCCTGCTCGCCCAGGCCAAATCCGCCCCTGGCATGGTCCTCAAGGCTGAACACCTCGACGCCGATCCCTACGCCCTGTGCACCCCGAGCGGCATCGTCGACCTGCGCACCGGCCTCCTGCGCGTCCCCGACCCCAACAAGGACTTCCACTCCCGCTCCACCACCGTCGGCCCGGCCGTGACACCGATCCCGCGGTTCCGGCGCTTCCTCGACGACACTTTCGGCGATGACGACCAGGGCGCCGAGATGATCGGCTTCCTCCAGCTCCTCCTCGGCTACTCGATCACCGGCGACGTCGGAGCCCAGGTCATGCCCTTCCTCTTCGGCGCCGGCAAGAACGGCAAATCCGTCCTCCTCGACGTGCTGATGAAGCTCCTCGGCGACTACGCCGACGCCGCTCCGCCCGGCTTCCTCATGGCCCGCCCCTTCGAAGGCCACCCCACCGACCTTGCCGAACTCCACGGCCGACGCGTCGTGGTCTGCTCCGAGGTCAAGCCCGGCGACAAGTTCGACGAAGCCCGCGTCAAGCTCCTTACCGGCGGCGACCGCATCAAGGCACGCCGCATGCGCCAGGACTTCTTCTCCTTCGCCCCCACCCACCACCTCTGGCTGCTCGGCAACCACCGCCCCGAAGTCGGCACCGGCGGCTTCGCCTTCTGGCGCCGCATGCGCCTGATCCCCTTCGAACGCACCGTCTCCGACGACCGCAAGATCGACAACCTCGCCGACATCCTCGTCGCCGAAGAAGGCCCCGGGATCCTCAACTGGCTCATCGACGGCGCCCGCCGCTACCTCGGCGGCCAGAAAGACCTCACCGGGCCCGACAAGGTCCGCATCGCCACCACCGCCTACGCAGACACCGAAGACCACACCGGCCGCTTCTTCGACGAAGCCTGCCTCCAGGGCCCCGACTACCGCACCGAACAACGCACCCTGTACGACGCCTACCGCGACTGGTGCACCAGCGAGGGCTGCCTCGCCATGACCAGCCGCACCTTCGCCGCCAGGGCCCGCGAACTCCTCGGCCTGTCCTCCCCGAAAGAGATGATCTTGTCGAATTCGAGGAAGTACTACCCTGGCATCGGACTGCTCGCCCACGAGGAGACGTCATGAGTTCCCTGATCAGCGAGAACGATCTCAAGCACGAGACCGACATCGTCTGGCTCGAGGACGTCTCCCGCCTCGACTACGTCCGCCAGAGCCTGGACCGGCTGCCCACCCGCTCCGGCAAGCCCGCCTACCACCGCGACGGCCGCATGGTCGGCTACGCCATCCTCAGCACCAACGCCAAGGCCTCCCGCGCCTCCGGAACCTTCCGCCGCCGCGTCTTCTGGGTGCTCCCACACGACCGGGACACGGCCCCCGACGGGCTCTACGCCGGCTCAGCCCCCGCCGAGGCCATCGACCCACGAACCCTCGCTCCCACCGTCAAGGGGCGCAAGACCGAGCGCTCCGAAGGTGGCCCTCCGTCCTCAGCCATGCAGGAGCTCGGTATAACGCTTCCGCTCTGACCTCGTATCTGCTCCCCGCCCTCGAAACCGCCTGGCGACGACCCGCGGGTGTACTCCAGCCACACGCGGTGCAGGGCGACGAGCACAGAGCCCGCCGCCTTCACGCCGGCGGAGTGGAGCGCGCCGCGTAGGACTGCCTCGTCGCTCGGATCCGGCGACGTGACCGGGCGCAGCGGCCCGTACGGGGACTCCAGCTCGCCGAAGGGAAGTGGCTCTTCGGGACGGTCCGGCCGGAGCCCCGCCCCGGACCATCATGTAGGCGAGCGCTTCGTCCCAGCCGAAGGCGATGTGCCAGCCGCGTTTGAGCCGGTCCACGAAGCGGTACGCCGGCGGGACCTCGACTTCGTCGGGGCCGTCCGCCTCCGGCTCGGCTTCTTCGGCGCTATTACGAAAGCCCCCTGCCGGGTGCGGGGGGCGGTACTGGACAGACGGAGTGGGAGCCGGTTCTGCTACACCTCAGGCTGCATCGATCGCAGCCGGTCGGCGATGTCGTACACCGACAGCCGCAGCCCGCGGATGTCGCGGAACAGGGTCTCCCACGGCTCGAAGGCGTCATCGACGCTCTTCCCGGACGCCCGGATGTACGCCACGGCCACGCCGTACGCGAAGAACGCGTTCCGGGCCGGCAAGGGGCGCAGCAGCATGAGCGCATCGAGCAGCGCCGCAGCGCGCCAGTAGGCGTCCGGCTCGCCGGCGTCGAGGCCGGGCGTGTTGACCTTGTGCCGGGCGACGGCGGCCACCAGGCCGGACCAGTCGCGGACACCGAGCTCCTTGCCGAGCAGGTCCTCCTGGCGGTCGAGGAGCCACCGGAGATCGACGTGCAGTTCCAAGGTCAGGCCGCCCGGCGGGCAGCGTCCCGGGAAGCCGGGGCGTCCTCGGGGAACGCGTCGTCGAACGCCTCGGCGATGCCCGGCCGCCGGGTGACCTCGCGGAACTCGGCGGTCGCCCGGGTCAGCCGAAGATGGTTCTCCTCCTGGACGGCCAGGTCCGCCAGGAAGGCACGCAGGCTCATGCCCCGCGCCTCGGCGACGGCGGCCAACCGGTCCCTGGTCTCGGCGCTGACCTTCACTGTGGTGTCTGCCATGCCCCCGAGTATGCACCGGTAAGTACCTTTGCGAATACCGATTCGCTTGAATCAGCCAGCGACGCCCGGGTACACAGGCGTCGGTCGCGGGGGTGGACATCCAGCAGCCAGCCGCCTCGTAGTTCATCCTGAGGCGGCGTGCAGCTTCACCTCAACGCAGCGGGTCTTCGCCGGTATCGCCGCAGAGCCCCGGCCCGGCGGCGATACTGCGGTGAGGCGATCCAAGCGACGGGGGAGGAGCAGTGGGACTGGCCACTCACACCTGTACCGGCTCCTGCGCCATGCCCGGGGACGGGGGCGTGAAGGACGAGCGAGACGGCGCCGTGACCCCGCAGCCCGCGGCACAGGGCGCGTCGCCCACGCGCGGGCAAGGGGACGCCCCGGGAAGCGGCGCCGCCCGAGCCCGGGTCCGCGCCGGCGGTGAGAGCGGAGACGGGAGCCGCCCGGGGAAGACGACCCATCATGGGGTGAGGTGCCGCTCCACCTGCGCCAAGCGCTGCGGGTCCCCGCGCACCAGCTGGTGACGCCCCTCATCCTCGCCGCCCGCAACAACCTGCCCGCCGACCAGCGCCCCGCCGTCCCGGACATGGACGCCGTCCCTCTGGAGATGGTCCAGGCCCTCGGTGTCTCCCACGCCGTCGCCGGACAGCGCCGCCAGGCCGCCGACCTCATCGCCACCGGGTACACCGGCTGACCCCCACCGCACACCGCCGAAAGGGCGGCACCCCATCCAGGGGTGCCGCCCTTTCCACATTCCAAGACCACCCACCCGAGGGGCGGCAGCTCCCACCGATGGCTACGCCCCGGCAGCTTCCATCGCCCAGCGGTCGAACTTTTTACGGCTGGCCAGGATGTCTGGGTGGTCGGGACCGAGGACGCGGCTGTGGTCGGTGACGAGGGCGGCTTACGGGTCGCGTGCGGTGGCTGGGTCACCCGCTTTCCCCATGCAGTCCGCGTGGCTGCTAGTGGCCGGGTATCCGGCCCCGCGCGTTGGGTGAGGTGCGCCAGAGCATTGCCGTCCACGTCTGCGATCCCGGCTGGGGCCGGGACGACCGACTCTGGCGGGCGCTGGACCGACTGAAACGTCGACTCCTCGCACAGACGTTCAACATTCGCATTCAGTATGCGTATTGCGCATGAAATGGGCTAGGGTTGCATCATGCTGAGTACCGAGGAAAGTCTCAGGCTTACGGTCGCGGCGCTCATGACGCGAACCGGTGAGCGTCAGGCCGTACTGGCCGTTGCGCTCGGTCTGTCCCAGGCCCAGGTGTCCCGCAAGCAGTCCGGCGGTGCCCACTGGTCGTTGGAGGATGTCGACGGCCTTGCCGCGCATTACGGGATTTCCGTGCTCGACCTGCTGGCCGGGCCCACGCACGCGGTCGGCGTTCTGCACGGTGCCACGGCCTCTCTCCAGCCGGGCGTCCTCGCGGTTCCTCCCGTCCGTCTCGCGCCAGTCGCCCCGACCTTGCTTCCGGCCGAGGCGGCGGCGGCTGTCCTGCGGCTGCCGGTGGGGTCGTGCGTGCTGTGCGGGCAGCCGGCCGTGGACGAAGTCGACGGTTTCCCTCAGCACCTGAGCGCCGAGGAGTGCGTCGAAGCCGCCACCGCCGTGGCCGCGCCCGCACCCCGCCCGGCCGCCGTCGTATCCCCGGCCGCTCCGGCCGCTGGGCCCGCGGACGTTTCCCCCGCCCCGGCCGCTCCGGCTGTGCCCGTGGCCGCCGTTCCCTCTTCCGTTCCGGCTCCGGCTCCGGCTGCGCGGCGGAAGGGAACGGCCGGCTACGCGTCGGGGTCGGTGATGGAGCAGATCACCGACCGCGTCCACGACATCCTCGCCGAGCAGGGCGGCGACCTCGGAGCCGCCGAGGCCGCGCTCATCAAGATGGCGATTCCGGACGTGATGGCACTCATGAAATCGTCCAGGGTCGGCGGACGGTACGAGCATTCCGAGTTCCCGCCCACCGCCGATATCCTGCACAAGAAATCCCAGAAGGGCGCAGACGAGATCTGGGAGGGCCGCCCGAAGTGGCGGAATCCGGAAATCTTCAAGGCGGCCAAGAGCGGTGATCAGTTCGAGGTGACCGCGCTCGACATGAACGCCGCTTACCTGTCCGCGCTCAAGTGCTGGCTGCCGATCGGGCAGCTGCGCGAGGACACCAGCGGCGTGCACGACCCGAAGAAGGCCGGCGTCCACCTGATCACCCCCGCCGACTGGGACCACACCGACCTGCCCAACCCCCTCGGCGCACGGCTGGAGCCCGGGCAGCTGTGGGTCACGGAGTCCACCCTCCGCCAGCTCCTCGACTGCGCTCGCCAGGGCCTCGCCGAGGCGCCCGTCATCCACCGCTCCCTGGTCTCCGGCGCCACGGAGGCCCTGCTGGAGAAGATGCGCCGCGCGCTGGCCGAGGTGCGCCGGAGCGCGATCGCCGAGGGCGACGAACTGACCGTGGCCTACGTGAAGGCGATGTATTCGAAGTTCGTGTCGACCATCGGGGAGTCGAGCGCGAACCGCGAGATTCGCCGCCCGGACTGGATGCACATCATCCGTTCGAAGGCGTTCGCCAACCTGTGGATGAAAGCCCATAAGGCCCGCGCCGCCGGTCTCCAGGTCGTGCAGGTTTCCGGTACCGACGAACTCCACCTCACGGGAGAGTGGCGCGAGGTTTTCTCGGAAGGTCGGGACCTCGCGCAGGTCAAGGTGAAGGACACTTACATTCTGGGAGGTAAGAAGTAATGGCCGGTTCACCTGACCTGTGGTCTCGTTGGGGAGAGTTCCAGCGGTTCGAAGCGCGTGGAATGAAGGGCGGGGAAGCCCTTATCCAGGAGCTCAACCGGATCGTCTACACCTCGGGTATCTCCTCGCCGGTCACCTCGCAGCGTGGCCTTTCGGCCCGGCTGCGGTATCTCGACAGCAAGGCCGGCCGTGAGGCGTTGCGCGAGCAGGGCGTGTCCCCGCGGACCATCCGGACGTGGATGCGGAGCAAGGGGAAGGTCTCGCCCACGGCGGCGAACCGGGACAAGATCGATTCCGCGTACTGGGGCAGGCGGCGCGAGAACCTGATCCGCTCCGGCTGGCTCGCCCGCCACCTCGACAACGAGGGCCGCGGCCAGCGCATGGAGATCTACCCCGTCGACCAGGCACACGTCCCCGAGGCCCGCCGGCGCCCGACCCTCTCCCAGCGCACCCTCACCGTCCGGTACATCTGGGGCGACCTGGTGGACGCCTGGGCGAAGAAGGACGCCGACACGATCGACGAGATCTGGGACGACGTGATCACAGACCTCGACTCCGACTACGGCGCCTACGCCTACGTCTCCTCTGTCGGCATCAGCGGCTGACCTCCTCACCGCAGCCCCGGCCCAGGCCGCTGGGACCGGTCCCACCCCCGGCCCGCGGCCGCCTGATCCCCGCCACCGACGTGGCGGGGATCAGCCGTATCCGGGCCCTCTCGATTGACCACAAGGGCGGAGTCGTGAAGGGAGCCCCCCTCTCACCCGCCCCGCGGCCCCGCAGGCGGCGAGGGACGGCTCCGCCAGGCGGCCGGGCCCTCCTTGCGCGGTTAACCCCGCCGTCCGGCACTCTCTCCCTGCCCGCCCCCGCCCTGCCCCGGCGGGTCGGCGACCCGCCCCGCCGGCCGCACCCCGCTGTACGGGCCGCACCGCCGCGCGGCTGACGCACGAGACCCCGGTGTGACCCACGAGACAGGCTCACGCGATTTCCCAACGCGGCGTTGCGATCAGTAGGCAGTAGGGGCTGGCACCGCCTCTTGCGGGGCTAATCCCTCGGGGCGTGACTGTCGCCCCGACGCCGGACCGCACTTTCGCCGAGACGCAAACCACCCGTGTCTGCTCACCTACCGCCCGCACCGCACCGGTGCCGCTCAGACCCCGCCCGAGAGGAACTCGCCATGTCCACCCGACAGACCGCCCGGATCACCGCTGTCGTCATCGTCGTCCTCATCGCCGTCATCGCCGCCCTCGTCTCGGCGATCGTCATGGACCACCTCGGTGCCAGCACCCTCGCGTTCGTCGGCACCGCCGGCGGCGCGTTCGTCGCCGTCGCCGGCCTCTGCATGCTGATCGTGGCCTACCTCATGCCCCCGTCCCCGGCGGCACCCCTGCCACCTCCCCAGAGTCAGGACCGGGACCGGGGCGAGGGCGGCGAGAGGGTTACCGGTTACGGGCCCGGAGCTGCCCGAACTTTCACTGGGGACGGCCCGGTCCGTGGGTGGCCCGAACAGTGACCCAAGTACTGACCCTTGCAGGTCAGGGCAGTGCACAGGGGTGCGTGGTCAGCGCGGTGGTGAGTGGCCGGGGCGTGGTGAGTGGACGCCGGAGGGGCAGGTCACGAGGAGGCCGCGGTGGTCTCCTCCTCCGCCTGGTCCTCCCCGGGGGGCGTGCTGCCGTGCCTCCAGAACGCCGCGACGGCGCCTCCGCCGTCCTCCCCGGGAGGGTGATTCTTGCCCTCGTGTACGCGTACGCGACTTGTGCGGTGTGACCCCAACTCGCCCTGAAGATCCGGCTATTGACAGCAAACGGGATCTTTCGGGATGTTTCCGGCGCGGCCTGGTGGTCAGGCCGCGATCGAGAACGGAGCCAGCGATGCGTGAGACGTACGACGAGCAGCAGGCGGCAAGCCGGCTGCGGGTGTCAGTGGCGGCGTGGCGGTGGGCCGCCGCCTCCAGGGCGGTCCCGGCCGCCGACGCCGGACCCGGCCTGTGGTCGCGGGCCGTGGTGGAGAGCACGGACGCGGAGGCAATCCGGGCGGCACTGCCCGGGCCGGCGGGCGCCTGGTGGGCGGCAGAGCGGCTGACCGAAGCCCTCGGCACCCCGCTGCCCCGCTGCCGGCCGCGCGTGACCCCGGCCGCGATCGGCCACCTCGCCCGCGCCGGCCTCCTCGCCCACCTCGGCGGCGAGTCGGCCTACCCCGACGTCCACCCCGACCAGGTCGCCGCCCTCGCCCGCCGCCGCGACCTCCCCGCCATCCTCGACCGGCACGTCCCCCTCGGCCCCGACCAGGCAGCCGTCCGCCTCGGCGTCCGCCGCATCGACCTCGACCACGCCGTCCGCCTCGGCTGGCTCACCCCCACCACCACGGTGACCATCGACTACAAGCACCACGGCGGCGTGACCACCGTCCCGCTGTACTCCGCCGAGGACGTCGCCCTGCTGCCCGTCACCCGCCCCTCCGTCGACTGGCACGCCCTCCGCGCCACCCCCGCCGGCCACCGCTCCCCCCTCGCCGCCCTCAACCCCATCACCCCCGCCGAGGACGTCATGTTCCTCGCGGAAGCCGCCCGGATCGCCGGCGTCGGCCGCGCGGCCGTCGTGAACTGGCGCCGCCGCCACGCCGACTTCCCCACCCCCACCGGCGGCGACGACGTCCACCCCACCTTCACCCGCTCCACCGTGGTCGCCTGGCTCCTCGCACACGACAAGATCGCCATCCCCTCCACCCTCCCGACCGCCGCCCTCCACCTGCGCCCCACCGGGGAAGCACCACGTCGGTTCCAGCTCGCCGACCCCCGGGTCGAGCTGAGCGACGACCCGGAAGGAGAAGACCGGCTCACCGGCTGGATGGCCGACGACGGCACCGCCGACACCCTCGCCGTGCTCGCCGCCGACGACGCCTCCGTCAGCCGCCTGACCGCCCCCGGCACGGACCCGATCGCCGTACCGGGCGCGGTGCGCGTCATCGACCGCTTTCGCCCCGGATCGGGCGGACTGCGCGTCACCCTCGCCTGGCCCAGCAGCCTGCGCGGCCACGCAGCACAGACACCCGCCGGCGGAGTCGTCCGCCACGCCCTCCCCGACACCGCCCCCACCGCAGCCTGCCCGTGCACACAGAAGACCTGCGGCGGCATCATCCCCACCCCCTCCTGCCCCGAGCACGGCACCACAGCTGAGCCCGCCCTGGAATGGCACCCCGGCGGCGGCCTCCGGTGCGGATACCTCTCCCGCCGCGCACTCCTGGCGTGACCGCAGCCGGCCCCCAAGCGGGGGGCCGCACAGGGGCCCTATCCCGCCCACAGGCGAGGAAAAACGCAGCAGGGGCCTGCGCGGCTACGCAGGCCCCTGCCGGGCTCAGTCCCCGTCCTGCCCGCCCTCCGGGTGGTTCCGCTTGCGGCGGCGGCGCAGGGCCCAAGCCACAGCAGCAACCACCGCCGCCGTGATCAGGCTGGAGGGAAGCTCCGTCAGCAGCCCCTGCGTGAGCAGATCGAGCGCCGTAGACACGTTGAACATGCCGTTCTCCTGGGTGAGTTCCGTTCGGACTCCTCCAGATTCCGGCCGCGAATCGGGCCCGGGACGCTGTCCGACGAGCGGCTACAACTCCGGACGCAGGACTACGCGTTCGGACGCTGTACGGTGTCCGTCGGACACTTCTGGACACCATCGGACAGCCCCGGAGAGCGCGTGGCCAAGCAGACACCCCCCACCCTCCCGCCAGGCCCTCGCCGGACCCTCAGCGATGAGCTGCACGCCCTGCACCGCCGCGCCGGCTGGCCGTCCCTGCGAGACCTGGTCGACGCGCTCGGGAACGGCGTAGCGAGCCGGAGCCGCATCGGCGACGTCTTCGCCCACCCCCGACTCCCCGCCTGGGGCCTGCTCGAACTCCTCGTCACCGAACTCGCGAGCAGAGCCCGACGACCCGACCCCACCGCCGAAGTCGACCGCTTCCACGCCCTGTGGGAAGCAGCCGCAGAAGCCTCCGACAAGCCCGGCGGTCCCGTCGACGCCGCCGAAGACCTGGGTAGCGTGTACCTGCGCTCCCCGATCGAGTTCATGACGGACTTTCGGGAAGCCGCCGCCGCAACGGTCCTGGTACCTCCCCCGCCACGGCAGGCGGCAACGCCTCTGCCGGAGAGCCAACGTCCATATACGATGAGGGATTTCCTCCAGGGGCGTTTGGACGATCTCAAAGAAAGGATCAGAAAAACGAGACTGCTCCTAGTCGAACGTCGGGGGCAGGTAGATAATCTGATCGAATTGGACGAAGTTACCAGTAGGCAAGAACTCCTGGAATCGCTGGGAGCGGTGACAGAATCCGTGGGCCAACAATTCGCCGTACACCTTCGCGCTAACAACTACGCGGGAATGAAGCGCACTCTGGAAACAGTATTGGACATTCAAAGCCGCGTTGACGAGCTGTGGCAGCATTTCCCTGGGGAGCCGAGTTGATCTATTCCCGGTGAGTGCACCGTGGTGCCGTCGCCCGGAATGCGTGTGGGGCCCTGCCGTATCCGGCAGGGCCCCACACCTGTTCACGCCGTTACCGCCCGGCGTCCGTCCCCTCGGCGTACGGCTCATCGAGCTGCGCCACGATCGCGTCCAGGCTGATCAGGCGAGAGGGGTACGCCTCCAGCAGCAGCCCCACTGCGTGCGAGATGGGCACTTCATCCTGGGCCCCGTGTCCGCCGGCGCCGCGCTGACTCGGGGGTGTGGTGTGCGGGGTGAAGGCGTCCCCCGCGCGGGTCCCGGCCGGTTATCTGATCATGAAACGGATTCTTGAAACGAGCGCGGCGGCCGCGCTTGCCCGGTCCTGCTGTCCGTCGGCGCCGAGGCGGTGTGTAGGTCGTCAACGTGCCTGTCACGGCCGGCGTGCTGCCGTCGCCCATCCAGGTGGTCGCCGCCGGGAACAGCCCGAGTAGCGGCAACTCCCGGGCTACCGTGGTCTTGTTGGGGGAGAGCCGACTGGTCGTTTGCCCTTCCCCTGAGTGCCCCCGCCTTTTGGCGGGGGCACTGCGCGTTTCCGGGGCCGGCTACGCCGCCGGCGTGTAGTGGACGACGGTGGTCTCGCAGGCTTCGGCGTACACCTTCAGGGCGTCGGCCTCGGTCTGGTCCGCGGTGAGGCCCCAGCGGAGTTTGGTCGCGGTCCATTCGCCGATGTACCGGCATTGGGCGTCGGGGTGCGGCGGCATCCAGGTCGACGGGTCTTGGTCGGCCTTCTGGCGGTTGGTGCGGGCGGTGACGGCGACGAGCGAGGCGGCGGCGTCCTGGTCGTTCGCGTATGCCTCGCGGCGCTTGGCGTCCCAGGCGCTCGCGCCGGAGTCCCAGGCCTCGGCGAGGGGGACCATGTGGTCGATGTCGAGCTTGGCGGGGTCGGTGACCTCCTGGCCGTCGTAGTACGACAGCCACTCACCGCCGGACAGCTTGCAGCCGGCCGCCACGGCCGGCGACTCGACCGCCTCCGCCTGCAGCACCTCCGCCCTGGTGTTGCAGCCGTCGGCCGCGTCCAGGCCGGCGTTCCAGTGCTTGAACTTGTCCCGCGTGTATCCGGTACGGGACTCGTCGGCGACCGGGACCAGGTCGACGGCGTCGGCGAGGTTCAGCACCTGCGCCGCGGCCGGCGCCGCGGGGGCGGCGGTGGCCGCAGACGGAAGGGCGAGAGGGGACAGAGCGAGGCAGAGCGCGGTCGCACCGCGCACCAGGTTCTTGATCATGAACGCAGGTGTACCGGTGATCCACTCCCTGACATGCCGGAACCGTGCACCCCATCAGCCTTGCGGGCGACGCAGGTCACCGGTGGCTTTGTTCACGTTCAGCAGCAGCGTTTGTCTGCCGGTTCGGGCGTCAGTTGGTGATCACTGGGCCTTGGAATGTTCACGAGAGATAGCGTCAGCGCATGGACCAGCGCGGCCTGACCGCTGGCTCGGGTGTCAGGGGGGCATGTTGGCGCCCCGGAAAGACGTTCGCTGCCTGCCGTCTAACCTCTCCTCTTGAGGGGTGGGACTATGGAAAAGTCGATCTTGGTTGAGTCCATCAGGTACTCCGCTGTGTGCCAGGGATGCGGTGCCGAGGCGGAGTGGTGCGGTGTTCAGGCGCTGGTAGGCGAGGCACTGCGGTGGGATGTTGAGTCGACGTGTCCGGCCTGCGGGTTTGCCCTGGCTGTGTGTGGCGGTGACCTGCCGGAGGAACTACGTGGCCGACTGCTCTCCGAGCACGGGCGGGCAAGGTTGCGGGTAGCCCCGCCGACGAGGAACGCCGCCATCATGCGGGTGCTGCGAGCGGAACTCGGCATCGGCCTGGACGGCGTCCGGGCCGTGCTGGAGCAGGTCTTGACCGGGCAGTACTCAGGGACCCTGCCCGAGATGGAGCTCCTGGCGCGGAAGCTGCGGGCATCAGGCATCGAAGCGGCCGCTTCACGGACGGTGGACTGAGTGAGCCTGCCGGGCGGAACGACTGGGTTCGGCGAGGACGGCCCGCCGCCCGGAGGGCGGCGGGCCATCGAGGAAGGTAGTGGCAGGGATCAGCCGGCCTTGGCTGCCTCCTCGGCGCGTGCTCGGGTGCTGGCGAGGCGGTAGGAGTCGGTGCCGGTCTCGATGATGGTGCCGTTGAAGGTGAGGCGGTCGACGATGGCCGCGCAGAGGCGGGGGTCGGTGAACGTCTTGGTCCAGCCGCCGAACGACTCGTTGGAGGCGATGGCCACGCTGTTCTTCTCTTCGCGTTCGGTCAGCACCTGGAAGAGGAGTTCGGCGCCGCGGCGGTCCAGTTCCATGTAGCCGAGCTCGTCGATGCAGAGCAGGTCGACGCGGCCGTAGCGGGCGATCGTCTTGGAGAGCTGCTTCTCATCGGCGGCCTCGACCAGCTCATTCACCAGCTTCGTCGCCAGCACGTACTTGACCCGGTAGCCGGCCATCGCCGCCTCGGTCCCCAGCGCGATCAGCATGTGCGACTTGCCCGTCCCGGAGTCGCCGATCAGGCAGAGCGGCTGGCTCTTCTTGATCCATTCGCAGCTGGCGAGCGTGTGGATGGTGGCCGCGTCGATATTCGGGTTCGCGTCGAAGTCGAAGGTCCGCAGGGACTTGTCCCGGGGGAATCCGGCAGCTTTGATCCGGCGCTCGGAACGACGCCTGGACCGGTCGTCACACTCGGCCATCAGCAGCTCGGCGAGGAAGCCGCGGTAGGTCATCTGGTCCTTCAGCGCCCGGTCGGCGATGTCGGAGAACTCGTTCCTGATCGACGGCAGCCGCAACAGGCGGCAGGCGGTGTCGATGGCCGTGTTGGCGGCCTGCTCGGTCAGTCCTCGCTGGCGGGGCAGGGTCACTGTGCTTCTCCCTCGCGGTGTTCACCGCCGCTGGCGCGACGGCGGCGGAGCAGTTGGTCGTAGTGGGTCACCGAGGGCAGCGGCCTGGTGTCCGGGGGAAGATGCGCGAGCCGCCATTCGTGCAGAAACGTCACGGTCGCCCCCGCGGCACCGGCCGGCGCAGGATTCCCGGCGGGTTCGTCTTCGGCCTGGGCGATCTTGCGGGCTTCGAGGGCGACCGCGTCCGCGGTCAGTGCCCCGGCCCGCAGAGCCATCGCGAGGCCGGCCACCAGGTGCTCATGCGAGACGTGCCGGGCCAGCAGCAGAACCTCGATCAAGGCCCGTGTGCCGGCGGTGTCGCCGTGGGCCTTGACCGCCGCAGCCCACCAGGCGTCGTGGACCGGGGTGAACTTGCCCGCAGAGCGGGCCTGTTCGAGTGCAGTGGCGCCGGGGAACGCGCCAGGCTTGCGGATCAGGGCCTCAAGGTAGTGGTCCAGATCCAGGCGGCATCCGCCTTTCGCGATCAAACGCTCATGCCGGGCAACTTCCACGTTCCGATCGAAAACCACCAGGTGAGAGGCGTGCAGCACGACCCGGACCCGCTTGCCGATCAGCCGGACCGGCACCGAGTAGCGGTTCGTGCGGACCGCGATCTGGCTGTAACGGTCAACCCTCGGAGTGAACAGCCGACCTGTCTCGAACGGCTCCTCCGGCAGCGGCATCAGCAGTGGCCGCTCGACCTCGAAGTACTCGTCGATCGTCCTCGCCCGCGAGCCGATCCGGCGCCGTCCGTCGTGAAGATCCCACTGGTCAACGAGGTCGTTCAGCTCGGCCAGCGAGTCGACCTCGGGCACCGGGGTGAAGTGGTTGCGGCGGAAGTAGCCGATCTGCCCCTCCACTCCGCCCTTCTCGTGGGCGCCCTCGATACCGGGTCGGCAGTAGAAGCTTTCGATCCCGAAGTGCGACCTGAACGCGATCCACCGGTCGGCCTCCACCCTGGCCCGGCTCAGCCCCAGCACCCGGGCGACGGCGGCCTTCAGATTGTCGTAACGGACCTTGCTCCGGGGGACTCCGCCCAGCGTCCGCAGTGCGTGGACGTGCCCTTCGAAGAAGGCTTCCTGGCCGCAAGAGGCGAAGACGCGATGAACGGCCTTGCCCGAGTAGGACAGGCGGAACGAGAACAAATAGCAGGTCACAAGCTCGCCGGCGAGCCGGATCGTGACGTCGCCGAAGTCGACCTCGGCCTCCATGCCGGGCTGGTGGGTCTGCGGCACGAATGCCTCGACCGGTGCTTTCCCCGACTCGATGAGGATCTGCGGCTTCCGGTCGGAGACGTAGCGCCGGACCATCTGGTAGGAGACGTCCGCGGCGTGTTCCTCGACCAGGCGGTGGAAGATCCGCGTGATCGTGTGCCGCTGCTTGCGCGGCGCGTCCAGATCCGTCCGCAGCATCTCATCGACGAGGGGCTTGTACGGATCCAGTGCGGTCGGCCGCGGCGGCAGCTGCTTCCTCGGCTCGGGCCAGACCGAGTCCACGGCCTTGCGGACCGTCCGCCATGACACGTTGTACTTGCGCTCGATCTCCCGGATCTTCATACCGCCGCGATGGTCGCGACGGATCGCCGCGTACAGCTCGATCTTCGACATCTGCGGCATGACCAGGCCCTTTCACCAGGAGCATCCCGATGCTCCCGTGGCAAGAACCCTGGCGACTTCAAAACTCGTGAACATCACCCGACCGTGGATCTGGGCGCCTCCCAAACCCGTGAACAACGGGCTTCACAACCCGTGAATAAAGCCACCCTGGGTTGGCATCGTTCAACTCCTCCCAGCCGATGCTCAGCCGACAACTACTCCTTGACTCCCACCACCAGAACACGAGGAGTCGAACATCGTGCTGCCAGCACCCGCCCCCGACCGCGTGGCACTGCAAACCTTCTATCGCCGCGTGGCGCGGCACGGGTCAGCGGTCTGTTCTGTCGTTCTCTGGGCAGCACCACTGAAGTCGTTCGGGCATCTTCCTCTGGTCCACCCGCTGAGAGAAACAGCCAGCTCACGGCCGGAGGCATTCTCCCTGCGGATCGAAGCAAACGAGGCCTTGCTCGCGGGCCAGCTCAGCGGCGTACTCGGACACTTCATCGGCCTTGCCGTAAGACATGACCAAGTACACGATCGGGCCCGACGCCTCATCGATGACTGGGGTCGACGCCCATACGACACTGTGGTCGACGTCATCCGGGTACCGCGCGACGAGGGCTTCCACATACGTCACGATGCGCGGCGCCGGAGGCACGACGACATCGTCCGACTCTAGGTAGCGCTCGTAGAGCTCGTCGTACATCGAGCCCGCTTGGCGGTTGTCGACTGGACGGTCGCCGTCCCACACAGCAAGGTCATAGCTCACAGGCACATCGTCGCAGGCTGCAGTTCGGCCAGCGGTCGCAGGTCCTGCGATGAATCTCCACGAGTGGTCCGTAGAAGCTCCTAGCCATGACGCTACATGGGGACCCGGACCAGAGCAATGCTCAAGACCTGTGGATCAGCTCCGGGTGGGACGCGGAGGGCGTACCTTCCCGAATGATCCTGTGATGGTCACCGAGTAGACCCGCGT
>NZ_JBEZNU010000053.1:4793-25279 GCF_040653375.1 Streptomyces sp. NPDC047974 | reverse complement strand
TTCCTCTACTCCAAGCCCGAGTCCCTCGTCGGCTACCGCAACCTCACCCCCGAACTCCTCGCCCCCGACACCGCCGGCGCCTACGCCCAGAAGCTTGGACACCTCGCGCTGACCCTCGCGGCCTGGAGCGAACCCGCGACCCTCACCCTCACCCCCGAGGCGGACGCCGTCCTCCTCGCCTACCAGCGCGTCACCGAGTCCCGTCTGCGCAAGGACGGCCCCCTCTGGCCCGTCATCAACTGGGCCAGCAAGCGCGACGGCGCGGTCGCCCGTATCGCCGGGCTTCTTCACCTCGCCACCCACCCCGAGGACGCGTGGCACCGGCCCATCGCCGCCGAGACGATGGCCGCCGCGACGCGCCTCGGCGACTACTTCACCGCCCACGCCCTCGACGTGTTCAACGCGATGAAGGCCGACCCCGCCCAGGAAGCCGCCCACACGGTGCTGACCCACCTGAGCGAGACCCGTACCGCGAGCTTCACCAAGCGCGACCTCTTTCGCGCGATGCCCCGCAGCGAGTTCGCCGCAATGGGCGACCTCGACCCCGCCCTGGACCTCCTGGAGGAACACGGCTGGCTCCGACAGCAGCCTCCGCCACCCCGCACCACGCGCGGCGGCCGGCCGCCCTCGCCCCGCTACGAGACCCACCCCCGCGTCACCTCCGCCGCCTGAAAACCCCCGAAACCGCTGACAGAACTGACAGAACCTCCCGACTAGCCCCCTGACCTGCGAAAATAAGGGTTTCCGGAGCTGTGACAAAACCTCCGAAAACTCTGACAGAACTCAAAAAACCTCCCCTGGGGCCCGAGCCGCCCGGTCTGACAGAACCTAGGTTTTCGAGGTTCTGTCAGAGTTTTTTGAGGTTTTGTCACAGCGGCCAAAGTGGCCAAACCCGCAGGTCAGAGGCCATACGGCGAGGTTCTGTCAGTTCTGTCAGCACTTTCCGGGGTTCCCAGCACCCCGGACCGAGCCGAAGGAGACCGATGGCCACCGCCAAGACGCCCCAGCCCGACACCCGCCTCCCCGCCCGGTACCTCACCCCGGAGGACATCGCCGCCCTCTTCGAGGTCCCCCTGGAGACCGTCTACCACTGGCGCAAGCAGCGCACCGGCCCGCCCGGATTCCGCGCGGGTCGCCACGTCCGGTACGACCCCGTCGCCGTCCAGGCGTGGGTCGCCAAGCAGAGCGAGCTCGACGCGGCAGCCTGAATCCTCTCTCCCCGGCCCGTGCCACCCCCGCCCGTGGGGCGGCACGGGCCTTTCCCGTACGCCGAAAGGAACCGCACCCTCCCATGGCCGGCCACGTCCAGGACCGCTGGTACAAGACCGAGATCGACGCCGACGGCAAGGAGCGCCGGGTCAGGACCGACCGTCATGGCCTCGGACTCCGTTACCGGGCCCGCTACATCGGTCCCGACGGCACCGAGAAGTCCAAGAGCTTCCCGGACAAGCAGAAGCGCCTAGCAGACAAGTGGCTGTCCGCCATCGAGGCCGACATGAACCGCGGCCAGTACATCGATCCGTCCGCCGGCCGCATCACGTTCCGGGAGTACGGCGAGAAGTGGCTTGCCTCCCAGACCACGGATCCGACGACGCGCACGACGGTGAACATCCACCTTCGGCTGCACGCGTTTCCGTACCTCGGCACGCGACCGCTGGACTCGTTCCGGCCGGAGCACATCCGGGCCTGGTTGAGCGAGCTCGAACGCGCGCTACCGGTGTCCTCGTACAGGCGGGTCATCTTCGCCAGCGTCTCGGCGGTCCTTTCCAGCGCCGTCGATGACGAGTTGCTGCTCAAGAATCCCTGCAAGGCCGGGACCGTCCGGCAGCCCGCACCGGTGGCGCCACGGGTGAATCCGTGGACCGCTCAGCGCGTTTTCACGGTGCAGCGCGCGCTCCCCGGCCGTTATGGGGCGACGGTCGACGTCGGCGGCGGCTGCGGCCTTCGCCAGGGCGAGATCTTCGGTCTGCCGGACGACCCGCACGAGTTCCGCGGCGAGTGGCTGCGGATCGACAACCAGGTGAAGGTGGTGAACGGTCACCTTGTCTTCGCTCCACCCAAGGGTGGAAAGGAACGTGATGCTCCGTTGTCTCAGCACGTGGGGCAAGCCCTACGAGAGCACCGTGAGAAGTTCCCTCCGGTGGAGGTGACGCTTCCATGGCTGCGGCCTGGCGGGCCTCTCGTCACGAAGCGGCTGGTGTTCTCCCTCCCGGGAGGCGGCGCGGTACGTCGTACCGACTTCAACACCCGGGTCTGGAAGCCCGCTCTCGTCACGGCCGGCGTCATTCCGGAGCCCCGGCCGAACGAGCGGCACGCCGCAGCCCGCGAGCACGGGATGCACGCGCTGAGGCACTTCTACGCTTCGGTGCTGCTGGCGGCCGGGGAGAACATCAAGGCGCTGAGCACGTACCTGGGGCACACCGACCCTGGATTCACGCTCCGGGTCTACACGCACCTGATGCCCAGCAGCCACGAACGGACCCTCAGGGCCGTGGACGATGTCTACGAGGCATTGGGTGCGACCATTCACGGCCCAGAGACGGCCCAGGAGGGGTGAGACGGCTCCGGGCGGTCGGCTGAGGTGCCGACCGCCCGGAGCGCTAGAAGTTCCCGGTTGCGCTCTGACCTGCGGCTACAGCACCGGCAGGTTCTTCCGCAGCTCGAAGGCCGTCACCTCGGAGCGGTACTCCTCCCACTCCTGCTTCTTGTTGCGGAGGAAGAAGTCGAAGACGTGCTCGCCGAGGGTCTCGGCGACCAGTTCGGACTTCTCCATGAGGGCGATGGCCTCGCCGAGGTTCTGCGGGAGGGGCTCGATGCCCATCGCGCGGCGCTCGGAGTCGGAGAGCGCCCAGACGTCGTCGTCGGCGCCGGCGGGGAGCTCGTAGCCCTCCTCGATGCCCTTGAGGCCGGCGGCGAGGAGCACCGCGTAGGTCAGGTAGGGGTTGGCGCCGGAGTCGATGGAGCGGACCTCGACCCGGGAGGAGCCGGTCTTGCCGGGCTTGTACATGGGGACGCGGATGAGGGCGGAGCGGTTGTTGTGGCCCCAGCAGATGTACGAGGGGGCCTCGCCGCCCGAGCCGGCGGTGCGGGAGGAGCCGCCCCAGATGCGCTTGTACGAGTTGACCCACTGGTTCGTGACGGCGGAGATCTCGCCCGCGTGCTTGAGGAGGCCCGCGATGAAGGAGCGGCCCACCTTGGAGAGCTGGTACTCGGCGCCCGACTCGTAGAAGGCGTTCCGGTCGCCCTCGAAGAGGGAGAGGTGGGTGTGCATGCCCGAGCCGGGGTAGTCCGAGAACGGCTTCGGCATGAAGGTCGCCTGCACGCCCTGTTCGAGCGCCACCTGCTTCATGACCAGGCGGAAGGTCATGATGTTGTCGGCGGTGGAGAGCGCGTCGGCGTACCGGAGGTCGATCTCCTGCTGGCCGGGGGCGCCCTCGTGGTGGGAGAACTCGACCGAGATGCCCATCGACTCCAGCATGGTGATCGCCTGGCGGCGGAAGTCCATGCCGACGTTCTGCGGGGTGTGGTCGAAGTAGCCGGAGTTGTCGGCCGGGGTGGGGCGCGAGCCGTCGAGCGGCTTGTCCTTCAGCAGGAAGAACTCGATCTCGGGGTGCGTGTAGAAGGTGAAGCCGAGATCGGACGCCTTGGCGAGGGCCCGCTTGAGGACGAAGCGCGGGTCCGCGAAGGACGGCGAGCCGTCCGGCATGAGGATGTCGCAGAACATCCGGGCGGTGCCGGGGGCCTCGGCCCGCCAGGGCAGGATCTGGAAGGTGCCCGGGTCCGGCTTGGCGATCATGTCGGACTCGTAGACGCGGGCGAAGCCCTCGATCGCGGAGCCGTCGAAGCCGATGCCCTCGTCGAAGGCCTGCTCCAGCTCGGCGGGGGCGACGGCGACCGACTTGAGGAAGCCGAGCACGTCGGTGAACCACAGACGCACGAAGCGGATGTCGCGCTCTTCGAGCGTACGGAGCACAAATTCCTGCTGCTTGTCCATTTCCACACCCATCCTCGCTGGTCAGGCCGCCTGCTCCCACCGCCTCGGGCACATCGGGGGGCACCTGAGCATCCCACCACATGGTTTCGCGCACGTTGCACACCCATACTGCCTGTTCGGGTGTGACACAGGTAACCGAGGACCTGGGGAAGTCCTACCCCGTTCGGCCCACGGAGGCCTCTCTCCCACTACGATCTGCGCCCATGGGAGCCCTACGGCTCGAACGCCCGTACCGGCACGCGCGTCCCATGGCACTGGTGAGTGCCGTGGCGACGCTCCTCGCCGCGCTCTTCGTCTGTCTGGGGAGCGGTCCGTCGGGGCCGGGCGGCCATCCGGGGCACGAGCGGGCCACGGCCCCGGCATCCGTCGGGCCCACCGCCACCCCCGTCCCCGGAACAGGGCCGGCCGCGTACGTCTGCCCGTACGACCGGGGCGACTGCTCCCTCTTCCCGGCCCTCTCCCCCGCGGTGCTCAGCGCCCCGCCCCTCGATCCGCCGCTGCACGCCGAGGACCGGCTGCCGCGCTTCGACGCGCTCGCCGGCGAGGGTGCCGGGCGGGATCCCGGGGTCCGGCCGCGCGCCCCGGACCTGCACGTCCTTCAAGTTCTCCGGACCTAGGCCCGCGCCTTTCCCCGAACGACGACTTCCCCCTTTTTATCTTTCCCAGAAGGACGACATCACCATGGCCGCCAACCGCTCCACCACCGCCGACCGCCGCGCCCGAATAGAGGAGATGCGCCGCGCCGAGCAGGCCCGGGAGCGCCGCAACCGCTTCCTCACCCTCGGCATCTCCGCCGTCGTCGTGCTGAGCCTCGTCGGCTTCGGCACCTTCGTGCTGATGAAGAAGGCCGACGAGGAGGAGGCCAAGGAGGCCGCCGCCAAGGCCCCCATCTCCGGCGAGCAGTCCTGGGACGCGGCGAAGCTGGGCCGCAACCACGTCGAGACCGCCGTCACCTACGACACCAAGCCCCCGGTCGGCGGCGACCACCACCCGGTGTGGCTGAACTGCAACGGCGACGTCTACGACAAGGCCGTCCCCGAGGTGAACGCCGTGCACTCCCTGGAGCACGGCGCCGTGTGGGTGACGTACAACAAGAAGGCCGCCGAGGCCGACGTGAAGGCGCTGAAGGAGAAGGTCTCCGACACCCCGTACACGCTGATGAGCCCGGTCGACGACCAGACCGGCGCGATCATGCTCTCCGCCTGGGGCAAGCAGGTCACCGTGGACAGCGCGAGCGACCCGCGCGTCGACGCCTTCTTCACCAAGTACGTGCAGGGCAAGCAGACGCCGGAGCCCGGTGCGGCCTGCACCGGCGGTGTCGGCGCCGACGGCGTGGGCGGCGCCGGGATGGGCCAGTGAGCGCCCGCCGCACCCGGTACGCGGCGATCACCGCGGTCGCCCTGTCGGTGCTGTTCGCCGCGGGGGCCGTCACGGTCGCCTCGGCGGAGCGCGAGGAGGCGCCGCGGACCCCGGACACCGCCTCGGCGGACGCCGGTTTCGCCCGCGACATGTCGGTCCATCACCAGCAGGCCGTCGAGATGTCCTTCATCGTCCGGGACCGGACGACCGACGACTCGGTGCGCCGGCTCGCGTACGACATCGCCAACACCCAGGCCAACCAGCGCGGCATGATGCTCGGCTGGCTCGACGTGTGGGGCCTGCCGAAGGTCGAGTCGGGCACCGCGCCGATGAGCTGGATGGGCATGCCCGTCACCGGTGACGCCGCCGCGAAGGACGGCGCGCTGATGCCCGGCATGGCGACGAACACGCAGCTCGACGCGTTGCGGAAGGCGTCCGGCAAGGACGCCGAGATCCTCTACCTGCGGCTGATGACCGCCCACCACAAGGGCGGGGTGCACATGGCCCAGGGCTGTGTGCAGAAGTGCTCGGTGGACATCCAGCGGGACCTCGCCCAGGGGATGGTCGACGCCCAGGAGTCGGAGATCGCGCTGATGGCGGACATGCTCCGCAAGCGCGGCGCCACCGCCTGATCCGGACCGGCGCGACCCCGGCCCCCGTGACCCGCTGCGGTCGCGGGGGCCGACGCGTGCCAGGAGAATGAGAGGCGCTCGGGGACGACGTACGTACAACGACGTTCGACGAAAGGTACGCACCCCATGACCACGGCGAAGGACATCATGCACCCGGGAGCCCGGTGGATCCCGGAACACGAGACGCTCGACCGCGCCGCGCAGATGATGCGTGACCTGAACGTGGGGGCGCTTCCCGTCGCCGACGAGAACGAGCGGCTGTGCGGCATCGTCACCGACCGCGACATCGTGGTCCGCTGTGTGGCGATGGGACACGACCCGGCGAAGGTGACCTGCGGAGCGATCGTGCAGGGCACGCCGCGCTGGATCGACGCGGGCGCCGACGTGGGCGCGGTCCTGGAGGAGATGCAGAGCCACCAGATCCGGCGGCTCCCGGTGATCGAGAACAAGCGGCTCGTCGGCATGATCAGCGAGGCCGACCTGGCGCAGCAGCTGTCGGACGAGCAGCTGAAGGCCTTCTGCGCGAGCGTCTACGCCGCTTCCTGAAGCGCCTGGAGGACGACCCGGGCGAGCGTGCCGGGGGCGTCCCGCATGACCAGATGGCCCGAGGGCACGGCCGCCACGTGGCGGGCGCCGAGCCGTCGGGCCAGCGTGCGCTGGCGGTCCTCCCAGCGGGCGGAGCCGTCCGGGGCGGCGAGGACGGTGACGGGGGCGGCGGGCGGCAGGGGGTGCGTGCGGCGCAGGGCGAGGAGTTCGGCGGCGACGGAGCCGTAGGAGGCGTTCTCGCGCAGGGCGCCGCGCCAGACGCGTGAGGCGCGGTAGACGCGGCGGACCCCGGCGGGCGGTGCGGGGTCGGGGCGGACGGCGAGGCGGCGCAGCGCGGGGCCGAGGGCGGCGGGCAGGCCGAGGGCGGTGAGCGCGGTCCCGGCGGCCTCCGCGGCGGCGGCGAGGGCCGGGCCGCCGGGGCGGGGGTGGTCCTCGACGGAGGAGTCGACGAGGACGAGGGCGGCCGTGAGGTGGGGGTGGAGGCGGGCGAAGCCCTCGGCGTGCAGTCCGGCGATCGAGTGGCCGACGACGGTGACGGGCCCGGGCAGCCGCAGGGCGTCGAGGAGGGCGGCGATCCGGTCGGCCTCGCCCGCGAGGGTGGGGGGTGCGGTGCTCTCCTGGGTCAGGCCGTGGCCGGGGCGGTCGAAGCGGACGACGGTGCGGTGCGGGGCGAGCAGCGGGACGACCGGGTCCCAGTCGAACCAGGCGAGGCCGAGGCCGGCGGAGAGCACGCAGACGGGTCCGTGGCCGTCGACGGCGACGTGGTGGGCGAGGCCCCCGAGGCGTACGAAGGTCATGGTCGGGTGTCCTCCCCGATACGGCCGGCTCTGCCCGTGCGAGCGGCCTCCCGGGCCGACGACGCGGCGAGGAGCGCGATCCACACGGCGACGAGCAGCACCTGGAGGCGCTGGGCGGCGCCGAGGGCGGCGTGGCCTCCGCCGGACTCGAAGGAGGCGACGGCGGCGAGGGTCCAGGCGGTGGCGGCGAGGGTGAGGCCGACGACGAACGGCCCGGTGCGGGCCAGGAGCGGCCAGAGGCCGTAGCGGCGGGCGGCGAGGGTGAGGGCCGCCATGGCGACGAGCGCGCCGGTCATGGCGAGTCCGGAGCTGACGGCGTGGGCCGTGTGGGTGGCGGGGACGAGTCCGGCGGCCTCGCGGGCGGCGCAGGCGGGGTCGGCGGTGGCGGCGCAGCTCAGCGGGAGGCGGGAGTCGACGGCGGTGGCGGCGCCGAAGAGGGCGAGGGCGGCCCAGCCGGCGCGGAGCCAGGGGCGGCGGCCGGCGGGCCCGGGGTCGGTGCGGGCCCAGCGGGGGACGCCGGGCGCGGGGTCCTCGGGGGCGCGGGCGGCGCGGAGGCCGAGGACGGAGCCGGCGAGGACGAGGAGGCCGGCGGCGAGGTCGGTGGCGCGGAAGAGGCCGCCGAGCGGCTGGTCGGCGGCGGCGAGCTCGGAGACGTACGTGCGGACCGGGTCGAGATCGGTCCGCACGACGGCTTCGAGGACCCAGGCGGTGTACGCGAGCGCCCCCAGGAGGAGCAGGGCGGCGGACGCGCGCGTGACCTTTCCGGGCATACGGGGTCAGACGTCAGGGAGTGCCGGAAGGTTCCCGGTGTTCGGGGTGGACCCCTTCGGGCGTGCGGAACGCGAGGAGCGCGGCGGGGACGAGGATGCCGAGGACGAGCAGGCCGCCGCCGGCGAGGAGGTGGCGGCAGACTTCTGCGCATGTCGGGGCGAAACGGTTCCGCGGGCAGGGGCGGGGTGCGGTTCCCAGGACATAGCGTCGATTTGACGATTACACTGGGGGGCGTGCATCGACTACGCCTCGCGCTGAATCAGATCGACTCCACCGTCGGGGACATCGCCGGGAACTCCGAGGCGATCGTCCACTGGACCCGGCACGCCGTCGGGCAGGGCGCGCATCTCGTCGCCTTCCCCGAGATGGCGCTGACCGGCTATCCCGTCGAGGACCTGGCCCTGCGGCCGTCCTTCGTCGAGGCCTCCCGCGAAGCGCTGCTCGCGCTCGCCGAGCGGCTCGCCGACGAGGGCTTCGGCGAGGTGCCGGTGGTCGTCGGCTACCTGGACCGCACCGAGCGGGCGGTGCCCCGGCTCGGCCGCCCGGCCGGCTCCCCGGAGAACGCCGCGGCGGTGCTGCACCGCGGCCGGGCCGTGCTCCGCCTCGCCAAGCACCACCTGCCGAACTACGGCGTCTTCGACGAGTTCCGCTACTTCGTGCAGGGCGACACCCTGCCGGTGCTGCGGGTCCGCGGGGTCGACGTGGCGCTCGCGATCTGCGAGGACCTGTGGCAGGAGGGCGGCCGGGTGCCGGCGGCGCGCAGCGCCCGCGCCGGACTGCTGCTCTCGGTGAACGCCTCGCCGTACGAGCGGGACAAGGACGACACCCGGCTCGAACTGGTCCGCAAGCGGGCCCAGGAGGCCGGCTGCACCACCGCCTACCTGGCCTCGACCGGCGGGCAGGACGAGCTGGTCTTCGACGGCGACTCGATCGTGGTGGACGCGGCGGGCGAGGTCATCGCGCGGGCCCCGCAGTTCACCGAGGGCAGTGTGATCCTCGACCTGGACCTGCCGGCCGCCGACCCGGACGCCCCGGCGCCGGGGACGGTGGTGGACGACGGGCTGCGGATCGACCGGGCGGTCCTGGAGGGCCCGGCCGGCGAGCCGCTCCCGCTGACCGAGGCGGAGCTGACGGGCGGTTACGCGCAGCGGCTCGACGACGACGAGGAGGTCTACTCGGCGCTCGTCATCGGACTGCGCGCGTACGTCGCGAAGAACGGTTTCGGCTCGGTGGTGATCGGCCTCTCCGGCGGCATCGACTCGGCGCTGGTCGCCGCGATCGCCTGCGACGCGCTGGGCGCGGACCGGGTGCACGGGGTGTCGATGCCGTCGAAGTACTCCTCCGAGCACTCCAAGGACGACGCGGCCGAACTGGCCCGCCGTACCGGGCTGCACTTCCGCACGGTCCCGATCGGGCCGATGTTCGACGCGTACATGGCCGCCCTCGGACTCACCGGGCTGGCGGAGGAGAACCTCCAGTCCCGGCTGCGCGGCACCACCCTGATGGCGATCTCCAACCAGGAGGGCCACCTCGTCCTCGCCCCGGGCAACAAGTCCGAGCTGGCGGTGGGCTACTCGACCCTCTACGGCGACTCCGTCGGCGCCTACGGGCCCATCAAGGACGTCTACAAGTCGGACGTCTTCCGGCTGGCCCGCTGGCGCAACCGCGCGGCCGAGGAGCGCGGCCAGACCCCGCCGATCCCGGAGAACTCCCTCGTGAAGCCGCCCAGCGCCGAGCTGCGCCCGGGCCAGGTGGACACGGACTCGCTGCCGGACTACGAGGTGCTCGACCGGATCCTCGCCCTGTACGTGGACGGGGACCGGGGCACGGACGCGATCGTGGCGGCGGGCTTCGACGCGGAGCTGGTGGCGCGGACGCTGCGGATGGTGGACGCGGCGGAGTACAAGCGGCGCCAGTACCCGCCGGGCACCAAGATCTCGGCGAAGGGCTTCGGCAAGGACCGGCGGCTGCCGATCACGAACCGCTGGCGGGAGACACCGGCGTCCTGACCGGTTCCCCGGTGGCCAGGGGGCTTCGCGCGACGACGTGCGAGGCCCCCTCCGCCGTCCTCCCCGTACGGTCGAGGAGGCCGGCGAGCACGGCGACGCCGAGACCGACGGCGGCGAGGGCCGCGCCGACCAGGGCCGGGGAGGTCCAGCCCCAGCCGGCGGCGACGGCGGCGCCGCCCGCCCAGGCGCCGCCCGCGTTGGCGAGGTTGAAGGCGGAGTGGTTGGAGGCCGAGGCGAGGGTCGGGGCGTCCTTCGCCTTCTCCATGACCAGCATCTGGAGCGGGGTGGTGGTCATGAAGCCGACGGCGCCGAGCACCACCACGGTGACCAGGGCCAGCCAGGGCACGTGGACGGTGAAGCGGAAGGCGACCAGCGTGACGGCGAGGGCGGCCAGGGAGCCGTACAGGGTGGGGCGCGGGGCGCGGTCGGTGAGCGGTCCGGCGGCGAGCGCGCCGGCGGTCATGCCGATCCCGAAGAGGGCGAGGACGATCGTGACGGTGGACTCGCCGAAGCCCATCACCTCGGTGGTCATGGAGGCCAGGTAGGAGTAGACGGCGAAGACGCCGGCGAAGCCGAGGACGGCGGTCAGCAGGCCGAGCAGCACCTGCGGGCGGCCGAGGGCGCGCAGTTCGCGGCCGAGGCCCTGGCGCTCGTCGACGGGGAGGTCGGGGACGAGCCGGGCGAGGGCGGCGAGCGCGGCCAGGCCGATGGCGGTGACCACGACGAAGGTGGCGCGCCAGCCGAGGTGCTGGCCGAGCAGGGTGGCGGCGGGGACGCCGAGGATGTTGGCGACGGTGAGGCCGAGGAACATGGTGGCGACCGCGCGGGCCTGCCGGTCGGGGCGGACGAGCCGGGCGGCGACGACGGCGCCGACGCCGAAGAAGGCCCCGTGCGGGAGGCCGGCGAGGACGCGGCCGGCGAGCAGCCAGCCGTAGTCGGGGGCCAGGGCGGAGGCGAGGTTGCCGACGGTGAACAGGGCCATCAGCAGGAGCAGCATCCGCTTGCGCGGGAGGCGGGAGCCGAGGGCGGTGAGCAGCGGGGCGCCGACGACGACGCCGAGGGCGTAGGCGGAGACGAGGTGGCCCGCGGTGGGGACGGTGGTGCCGAGGTCGCCGGCGACGTTGGGCAGCAGGCCCATCATCACGAACTCGGTGGTGCCGATGCCGAAAGCGGAGATGGCCAGGGCTATCAGGGCCACGGGCATGGGTGGGAGACCCTTTCCGGATCCAGGGGTTTGTTTTCTTCCAAAACAAATTGTCGCAGATCCCGGAAGGTCCGCCGTACGCCCGGATCCCGGCGGCTCAGAAGGCGATGCGGGCCGCGAGGGGGAGGTGGTCGCTGTCGGTCTCCGGCAGGGCCCAGGAGGAGACCGGCTCGACGCCCCGGACCAGGATCTGGTCGATGCGGGCCATCGGGAAGGAGGCCGGCCAGGAGAAGCCGAAGCCGTCGCCGGCCGCGCCCTGGGTGGAGCGCAGCTGGGAGGTGACGGCGTTGAGGGCGCGGTCGTTCATGGTGCCGTTGAGGTCGCCGAGGAGGACGACGCGCGGGGCGCGGTCCTTGGCGATGGCCTCGCCGAGGGCGTTGGCGCTGGTGTCGCGCTGGTTGGCGGTGAAGCCGGCGTTCAGCTTGACCCGTACGGACGGCAGGTGGGCGACGTACACCCGCAGCTCGCCCTGGGGGGCGACGACGGTGGCCTGCATGGCGCGGGTCCAGCCCATGTGGATGTCGACCGGGCGGGGGTCGCGCAGCGGCAGCCGGCTCCACAGGCCGACGGTCCCCTGGACGGAGTGGTACGGGTACTTCTCCGCCAGCTCCCTCTCGTAGACCGGCACCACGTCGGCCTTGAGCTCCTCCAGGGCCAGCACGTCGGCGTCGGAGCCGGCGAGCCGGCGGGCGGTCCCGGCCGGGTCGGGGTTGTCGGCGTTGACGTTGTGGGTGGCGACGGTGAGGTCGCCGCCGGAGGCCGACTTGTCGGCGACGAGGCCGCCGAAGAGGTTGAGCCAGACGACCACGGGGAGCAGCAGGGCGAGCAGCGCGGTGGCGGAGCGGCGGAGCAGGGCGAGGAGGAGCAGGACCGGCACGAAGAGGCCGAGCCAGGGCAGGAAGGTCTCGGTGAGGCTGCCGAGGTTGCCGACGCGGTTGGGGATCCGGGCGTGGAAGGCCATCAGGAGCGTCAGGACGAGGGCGCAGAGCGCCAGCACGATGCCGCGGCGCCAGATGCCCGGGTCGCGCCGGAGGCGGCCGAGGGCGGAGCGGAACCGGTCGCGGGACCCGGAAGGGGTACCTCCCGTTCCGCCGTGCTCCGTCCCCGTCGTGTCCACCCGCGCCATCGCTGCCCTCGCTCGTCTTGCCGTGCCGTCCGTGCCGTCCGTGCTCCGGGACCCGGGCTCGACCCTAGGCGATACGTGGCCCCGCGCACTCCCCCAAGGACGGACGCGGCGTGTGGCGGGGTTCCGGCCGGAGGCCGGTTCGGGCGGGCTGTGACAGAACGCGCACATTCGTGCGGGTCGGGCGGGGTCAGTCCCTCGGCCGGACCCCGTCGAGGATGGCGTCCGCGACGCGCGCGGGGAAGTCGGGCGAGAGGTCGGCGTCCGGCTGGAGGACGGTACGGAGCAGGAGCGGCCCGATGAACAGGTCGTTGACCAGGTCCAGGTCGAGGTCGGCGCGCACCTCGCCGGTGGCGACGCCCCGCCGGAGGACCTCGATGCCGCGACGGCGGCGGGGCTCGATGGCGGTGCGGTGGTACTGGTCCCAGAGCCGCGGGTGGGTCTGCATCTGCGTGAACATGTTCCGCAGCAGCGCGGACGACCGCTTGGCGAGCCCGCGCCGGCGCATGAACTCCAGCATCATCACGAGGTCGTCGCGCACCGAGACGCCCGGGAGCTCGGGGTCGGGCGGCTCGACGGACCGGATCAGCTCGACCAGCAGGTCCTCCTTGCCGGCCCAGCGGCGGTAGATCGTCGCCTTCCCGACCCCCGCGGTCCGCGCGATCCGCTCGATGGAGATGTCCCCCAGCGGCACCCCGCCCTCCAGGAGCCCGATCACGGCGTCGAAGATCGCCCGCTCCACGGCCTCGCTGCGGGGCCGCCCGCGGCGGGGGCCGCCCTCGCCGCACGGCTCCCGGTCCGGGTCCGGGTCCTCGGTGGATCGGGGCTCGCGCTCCGGCGCGTCGGCGTCCGCGTGGGGCTCGGGCGCGGGCGCGCGGTCCGTGCGGGGCTCGCGCTCCGGCGCGTCGCCGCCCGGAGCTCCGGGGTTCTCGCCGTCCGCCAGGGACACGCGCGCCGCCTCTCGTCGTGGGGAATCTGCCGTCTCCCATTCTCGCCCGGTGGGGACGGGGGCCCGGACCGGCCGGGGCCGGGGCGCCCGGTTCAGCGGTGGGCCGGTTCCGCCGGTTCCGGGGCGCCCCGGGTCGGGGCACCCGGGGGCGGGGTGCGGCCGGGCAGGAAGGCGGCGACGACCAGCGTGCCGACGACGGCCGTCGCCGCCGAGGCGAAGGCGGTGATGTGCATGGCGTCGAGGAAGGCCTGGTGGGCGGGGGCCGTCAGGGCGTCGGCGTGGAGCTTCTCCGCGACCGCGAGGGTGGCCTCCAGGGACTCGCCCGCGGTGGTGCGCACCGCAGGGGGCAGGACGTCGAGGTGGGGTTCGATCTCGCTCCGGTAGACCGAGGAGAGGACCGAGCCCAGGACCGCCACGCCGAGCGCGCCGCCGACCTGCCGGAAGGTGTTGTTGATCGCGGAGCCCGAGCCCGCCTTCTCGCGCGGCAGCGACTGCATGATCGCGACGGTGACCGGCGGCATGATGTGCGCCATGCCCGCGCCCTGCACCAGGAAGACCAGGGCCATCACCCACACCGGGGTGTCCGCGTCGAAGAAGGCGAAGGCGCCGAGGCCGAGGGCGACGGCGGCCATGCCGCAGGCGCAGACCGCCCGCGCGCCGAAGCGCGCGACGGCGAGCCGGGCGCGGGGCGCGAAGACCATCTGCGCGAGGGCGAGCGGCAGCAGCAGGAGCCCGGAGTCGAGCGCGCTGTAGCCGCGGACGCTCTGGAGGTAGAAGGCGGAGAAGAAGGTCACGCCCATGAGGGCGAAGAAGACCAGGGCGATCGCGGCGACGGCGGCCGAGAAGACCGGCTTGCGGAAGTACGACACGTCGAGCGCCGGGTGGTCGCTGCGCTTCTCGTACAGGACGAAGGCGGTGAGGACGGCGAGGCCGGTGAGGACCGGGACGAGGACCCCCGGCTCGGTGAACGACGCCCGCTCGCCGCCGCGGATGATCCCGTACACGAGGAGGACGAGGCCGAGGACGGAGAGGAGGACGCCCACGAGGTCGATCCGGCCGGGCGCCGGGTCCCTGGACTCGGGGACCAGCCAGGCCATGAGGGCCAGGGCCACGAGCACCACCGGCACGTTGACGAGGAAGATCGAGCCCCACCAGAAGTGCTCCAGGAGGACGCCGCCGGTGATCGGCCCGATCGCGATGGCGAGGCCGACGCCGCCGGCCCAGATGCCGATCGCCTTGGGCTGCTCGTCGCGCTCGAAGACGTTCATGAGGACGGCGAGGGTGGCCGGCATGACGAAGGCCGCGCCGAGGCCCATCACGGCCCGGTGGGCGATCAGCTCGCCCGGCGAGCCGGAGAAGGCGGCGAGGGCGGAGCCGAGGCCGAAGACGGCGAGGCCGGAGAGGAGGGACTTCTTGCGGCCGAACCGGTCCCCGAGGAGGCCGGAGGCGAAGAGGAGGCCGGCGAAGACGAGCGTGTAGGAGTTGATCGCCCACTCCAGCTCGCTCTGGGTGGCGCCGAGCCCGACCGGGTCCGGAGAGGCGATCGTCTTGACCGCCACGTTCAGGATCGAGTTGTCGAGGACGACGATCAGCAGGCTGAGCATGAGCACGCCGAGGATGGCCCAGCGGCGGCGGTGGACGGCCTCGGGCACGGAGACGGGGGGCCGGGAGGGCGGCGAGGAGGGGGACGGCTCTGGCATGGACACCACTGTAGACCTTTTTCGATACGGGCCCGTCTCGTATCGGAAATCAGTCCGGTGTGAACAGCACCACTCCGGCCCACTTCCCCGCCCACCCGGCGAAGTGCCACCATGGATGTGGTCCGGGGACGCCGTCAGGGCGCCTCGAGATGACACAAGGAGCCGTTCACCATGACGCTTCAGGCTGCCCAGAAACCGCCCGCCGACAGCACCAGGACGCTGTACGGAGGCAAGGGCTCGCGCCGTCTCACCGTCCACGACATCGCCGCCGCCAAGACCCGCGGCGAGAAGTGGCCCATGCTCACCGCCTACGACGCCATGACCGCCTCCGTCTTCGACGAGGCCGGCATCCCGGTGATCCTCGTCGGCGACTCCATGGGCAACTGCCACCTCGGCTACGACACCACCGTGCCCGTCACGATGGACGAGATGGCCCTGCTCTCCGCCGCCGTCGTCCGGGGCACCAAGCGCGCCCTCGTCGTCGGCGACCTGCCCTTCGGCTCGTACCAGGAAGGGCCCGTCCAGGCCCTGCGCAGCGCCACCCGGCTGGTCAAGGACGCGGGCGTCCAGGCCGTGAAGCTGGAGGGCGGCGAGCGTTCGCTGCCGCAGACCGAGATGCTGGTCCAGGCCGGCATCCCCGTCATGTCGCACCTGGGCCTCACCCCGCAGTCCGTGAACACCATGGGCTACCGGGTCCAGGGCCGCTCCGACGAGGGCGCGCACCGGCTGCTGCGCGACGCCAAGGCCGCCCAGGACGCGGGCGCCTTCGCGCTCGTCCTGGAGCTGGTCCCGGCCGAGCTGGCCGGCGAGATCACCCGCTCGCTCGACATCCCGGTCATCGGCATCGGCGCGGGCCCCGACACCGACGCCCAGGTCCTCGTCTGGACCGACATGGCCGGGCTCACCGGCGGCAAGGTGCCGCGCTTCAGCAAGCAGTACGCCAACCTCCGCGAGACGCTCGGCGACGCCGCCCGCGCCTTCGCCGAGGACGTGGCCGGCGGGTCCTTCCCCGCCGAGGAGCACACCTTCCACTAGGCCACCTCCGGCACCACCGACAGCCCGCCGACTTCCCCCATCGGCGGGCTGTCGTCCGTCTGTAGGCCGTTTGTCGGAAGACTGTCAGCGGCCCCCTGTTCCATGGGGGCATGACGCGATCACAGACCAACGCCGTCGAGGTCCGGGGCCTCGTGAAGCACTTCGGCGAGACGAAGGCCCTGGACGGGGTCGACCTGGACGTCCGCGAGGGCACCGTCCTCGGCGTCCTCGGGCCCAACGGCGCCGGGAAGACCACCCTCGTCCGCTGCCTCTCCACCCTCCTCGTCCCGGACGCCGGGACCGCCACCGTCGCCGGCTACGACGTGGTGCGCCAGCCCCGGCAGCTGCGCCGCACCATCGGCCTCACCGGCCAGTACGCCTCCGTCGACGAGAAGCTCTCCGGCTTCGAGAACCTGTACATGATCGGGCGGCTGCTCGACCTGTCCCGCGCGGACGCCCGCCGCCGCGCCGACGAGATGCTGGAGCGCTTCTCCCTCACCGAGGCCGCCAAGCGCCCGGCGATGAACTACTCCGGCGGCATGCGGCGCCGCCTCGACCTCGCCGCCTCCATGATCGGGCAGCCGGCCGTGCTCTACCTGGACGAGCCGACCACCGGCCTCGACCCCCGCACCCGCAACGAGGTGTGGGACGAGGTCAAGCGGATGGTCTCCGAGGGCGTCACCGTCCTCCTCACCACCCAGTACATGGAGGAGGCCGAGCAGCTCGCGAGCGAGCTGACCGTCATCGACCGGGGCAAGGTCATCGCCCAGGGCGAGGTCGACGAGCTGAAGGCGAAGGTCGGCGGCCGCACCCTGAAGGTCCGCCCGGTCGACCCGGACCGGCTGCCCGCGATGGCGGCCGCGCTCCGCGAGACCGGTCTCGACGGCGTCGCCGGCGCGACCGTGGTGCCCGACGAGGGCGCGCTGTACGTCCCGATCCTCACCGACCAGCAGCTGACGGCCGTGGTCGCGCTGCTCGGCGCGCGCGGCTTCGGCATCGCCCACATCGGCACCCATCTGCCCAGCCTGGACGAGGTGTTCCTGGCCATCACCGGCCAGAAGACCGCCGTCTCCGACGAGATCACCGAGGAGGTCGCCGCGTGAGCACGACCACGGTCACCAAGTCCCCCGTCGGCGCCCCGGACCGGGCGCCGGCCCGTCCGGTCCGCACCGACGCCGAGGGCCGCATCGGCCTGCGGGCCAACCTCCGCCACATCGGCGCGCTGGCCCGGCGCAACGCCCTCCAGATCAAGCAGGACCCGGAGTCGATGTTCGACGCCGTGTTCATGCCGATCATCTTCATCCTGCTCTTCGTGTACGTCTTCGGCGGCGCGATCTCCGGCAAGGGCAACAACGACGTCTACGTGAACTACGTGACGCCCGGCCTGATGGCGATGATGGGCATGAACATCGCCATGGGCGTCGGCGTGGGCATCAACGACGACTTCAAGAAGGGGGTGATGGACCGCTTCCGGACGATGCCGATCGCCCGCTCCTCGGTCCTCATCGCCAAGATCGTCGTCGAGCTCGGCCGGATGATGATCGCCACCGCGATCCTCCTCGGCATGGGCTTCCTGCTGGGCCTGTCGATCCACACCTCGGTGCTCCACCTGCTGGCCGCCATCGGCCTGTCGGCGGTCTTCGGCGCCTCCCTGATGTGGATCTTCATCCTGCTCGGTCTGAGCCTGAAGTCCGCGCAGGCGGTCCAGGGCATGGCGATGCTGGTCCTGATGCCGCTCCAGTTCGGCTCCTCGATCTTCGCCCCGACGACGACGATGCCCGGCTGGCTGGAGACCTTCACGGACTACAACCCGCTCTCCAACCTCGCCGACGCGGCCCGGAACCTCATCAACGGCGGCCCGGTCGCCCACTCGGTGTGGATGACGCTGGGCTGGGCGCTGGCCATCACCGTCGTCACGGCGCCGCTCGCGGTCTCCAAGTTCCGCAAGAAGACCTGAGCCGGCGCCCCCGGTGACGGGGGCTCAGGACTCGGCGCGCTCACTGATCGCGTCGGCGGCGCGACCGAGCAGGGCGGCGGCCTCCTCAGCGGAGAGGCCGCCGCCCTCGGCGTGCGCGGCCTCGAAGGCCTCCGCGCCGAGCGCCGCGCGGGCCAGCTCCGTCGCCCGCGCCAGGTTCTCCCGCTCCAGGCCGGGCTCCCGGTGCCCGTCGGGCACCAGGGCGTCCCGCGCGCCGAGGAGCAGGGCCGCCGTCCGGGCCCCCTCGCCCCCGAGTCCGGCGAGCGCCCAGGCCCCGACCACGAGATGGACCCCGGGCATCTGCGGCACCACCATCAGCGACAGCGGGCCCAGGGACCGCTCGTACGCGGAGGCGATCCGCGCGAGCGCGTCGGCGTACCGCTCCTCCAGGACGTCGATCCAGGCCAGGCTGCCGAGCGTGAAGCCCTCGAAGACGGAGAGGGTCTCGCTGCTGAACTCCTCCAGGAGAGTGGTCAGATGCTCCCTGGCCTCGGCGGTCCTGCCCGTCCTGCCCAGCGCGAGGGCGAGGAAGAGCCGCGCGCCGAGCTGCGGCTCGTGGCCCGTGGCGTGGTCGTCCAGGATCTTCCGCAGGATCTCCTCGCCCTCCTCGACGCGGCCCGACTCGATGAGGGTGTCGGCGTACCGGGCCCGCAGCAGCTCCTGCTGCGAGGGGGCGCCGATCTTCTGCGCGTAGCCGATGGCGGCGGAGAAGTCCCGGGCGGCCGCGTCGTAGGCGAGCTGCCGCTCGTGGGCCTCGCCGCGGGCGGAGAGCGCCTCGGCCGCGCCCCAGGCGTCCCCGAGCCGCTCGAAGAGGGCCAGGCTCTCGTCGGCGTCCGCGATCGCGAGGTCGGCCCACGCGCCCCGGTTGGCCCGCATGTTGGCGCGCAGGTGCAGGACGTGGGCGAGCTCCCAGTCGTACCCGTACCGGCGGCACGCCTCCACGGTGGCGTCCAGGAGGTCGTGCAGCCGCTCGGCCTCGCCCATGATGAGGACGGCGAAGACGCCGAAGGAGCCGGGGAGCCGGCAGGTCTGCGGCAGCCCGGGCCGGTAGACGGCGGTGATCTCGCCGAGCCGGGCCCGGCCCTCGGGGCTCGTCCAGCGGGCGGTCTCGTGGTCCATGTTGATCAGCTCGACGAGCCGCACCCCGCGCCTGGCCTCCCAGCGCTGTTCCTCCGACAGCGGGGGCGGGGCGGCCGTGCACGGCTCGTGGAGCGGGACGAGCGGCGCGGCGGGCGGGGAGAACGGGTCGGGGCCGAGGGCGGCGACGGCCCGGACCGACTGGAGGGCGTCGGAGCGCAGATCGCGCAGCTGCCAGTACCAGAGCAGGGCGTGGACGAGGACCAGGGCCTCGTCCTCGTCGCGGGCGGCGACGGCCCGGGCGAGCGCGGTGCGGACGTTGCCGTACTCGGCGTCCAGCCGGACCATCGCGGCGAGCTGGCCCGACCCGCGCAGCCCGGGGTCGGTGGTGCGGGCGAGCTCGCGGTAGTACGTGAGGTGGGCCCGTTCGACGGCCGCCCGCTCGCCCGCCTCGTCCAGCCGCTCCCCCGCGTACTCCGCCACCGTCTCCAGGAGCCGGAACCGCATCCCGGACCCCTCCGGCGCCGACACCACCAGCGACTTGTCGACCAGCGCGCCCAGCGCACCGAGGACCTCCGTCCCCTCCGCGCCCGCGCAGACCGCCTCCGCCGCCTCCAGCTCGCACCCGCCGGTGAAGACGGCGAGGCGCCGCAGCACCGCCCGCTCCGGCTCGTCGAGCAGCTCCCACGACCAGTCCACCACCGCCCGCAGGGTCTGCTGGCGCGGCAGCACCGTCCGCGCGCCCGAGGTCAGCAGCCGGAAGCGGTCGTCGAGCCGGTCCGCGATCTGCCGGGGCGACAGCAGCCGCAGCCGCGCCGCCGCCAGCTCGATCGCCAGCGGCAGTCCGTCGAGCCGCCGCACGATCTCCCCCGCCGCCTCCGGGTCCCCGGCCACGTCGAAACCGGGCCGCGCCGCCGCGCCCCGCTCGGCGAGCAGGCGCAGCGCCGTCTCCTCCGGCAGCGGACCGAGCGGCCGCAGCCGCTCCCCCGGCACGCCCAGCGGCTCCCGGCTGGTCGCGAGGACCCGTACGTGGGGGCAGCGCGCCAGGACCGTCTCGGCGAGCCGGGCCGCCGCGTCCACCAGGTGCTCGCAGTTGTCCAGGAGCAGCAGCATCCGCCGCCCGGCGCAGTGCTCCACGAGGCGGTGCAGGGGGTCGCCGCCGGTGCGGAGCTCCTCGGCGCCGGCGCCGCGCAGCACGGTCTCGCGGGCGCCGAGGGCGGCGAGGACGGCCTCGGGGACGGCCTCCGGGTCGCGGACCGGGGCGAGTTCGGCGACCCAGACGCCGTCGGGCCAGGCGCCGGCGGCCCGCTCGGCC
>NZ_JBEZNU010000053.1:0-4695 GCF_040653375.1 Streptomyces sp. NPDC047974 | reverse complement strand
GGCGAGGACGGCCTCGGGGACGGCCTCCGGGTCGCGGACCGGGGCGAGTTCGGCGACCCAGACGCCGTCGGGCCAGGCGCCGGCGGCCCGCTCGGCCGCCTCCTGGGAGAGCCGGGTCTTGCCGGCGCCGCCGGGCCCGAGGAGGGTCACGAGCCGGGCGGTGCCCAGGTCCTGCCGGAGGGCGGCGATCTCCTCCTCGCGCCCGACGAAGGAGGTGAGCCGGGCCCGGAGATTGCCGGGTGCGGGGCCGTTCCGGCTCACGGCGGCGGGGGCGGGGGCGGGCGTGGGTACGGGGGCGGGGACGGGGGTGGGTACGGGGGCGGGAGCCGGCCCTTCCGCCGCGAGGAGCCGCTCGTGGAGGGCGCGCAGTTCGGGGCCCGGGCCGGCGCCGAGCCGGCCGGCGAGCGTCCGGCGGACCTCCTCGTACGCGGCGAGGGCCTCGGCGGCGCGGCCGGTGTCGCGCAGGGCGCGGATCCGCAGGGCCTGGAGGGGCTCGTCGAGCGGCCGGCCGGCGCACAGGGCGGTGAGCTCGGGGAGGACGTCGGCGGCCCGGCCGAGGGCGAGCGCCGCGTCGAACCGGCCGCGCCGGGCGTCCAGGCGGCGGGCCTCCCAGCGGGCGGCCTCGGCGTGCCGGTCGGGCAGGTCGGCGAGGGCGGGGCCGGTCCAGAGGCCCAGGGCCTCGTCGAGGAGGGCGGCGGCCCGGCCGGGGTCCCCGGCGGCGAGGGCGGCGGAGCCTTCGGCGGCGAGCCGTTCGAAGCGGTAGAGGTCGACGTCCTCGCGGGCCGCGCCGAGCCGGTAGCCGCCTCCGTCCGCGGACGGGACCCGGTCCCTGCCGAGCGCCTTCCTGAGCCGCCCGGCCAGCGCCTGGAGCGCGGCGACGGCGTCGGCGGGCGGCTCGTCGCCATGCCAGACCTCGTCGACGAGCACGGCCACCGGCACGGCGCGGCCGGGCCGGAGGGCGAGGGCGGTGAGCAGGGCGCGCACGCGCGGCCCGCCGACGGGCAGCTCGGCCCCGTCGGCGCTCAGCACACGGGTCGGTCCCAGGAGGCAGTAGCGCACGCCCCCATTCTCCGCGAGCGCCCCACGCGCGGGTCGGCGGGGGAACCCCAGGGGGGTCCGGGGCGGGAACCGGAGTCGGGAGCGGTACGTTCTCGCTCCACCACAGCCAGTTCCGGATCGGGGGAGCCCGTGATGACTTCGGCCGCCGTCCGCCGCAGCGAGCGCCGGATCAGTCCCGTCTTCCTGGCGGTGCTCGCCGTCATGGCGGTCACCGGATGGGCGGTGTGGACGGACTTCGCCGCGCTGCCCGGGGTGGCGGTCTTCCTCTTCGTGACCTCGGCGTGGATCGTCTCGCTCTGTCTGCACGAGTACGCGCACGCCCGCACCGCCCTGTTCGGCGGGGACGTCACGGTGGGCGCCAAGGGCTATCTGAGCCTGAACCCGTTCGCGTACACCCACGCCGTCCTCAGCGTGGTCCTGCCCGTGCTCTTCGTGATCATGGGCGGGATCGGTCTGCCCGGCGGCGCGGTCTTCATCGAGCAGGGCCGGATCAAGGGCCGCTGGAAGCACAGCCTGATCTCGGCGGCGGGCCCACTGGCGAACGTGCTGTTCGCGGTGGTGTGCACGGCGCCGTTCTGGCTGGGCGCGCTCGACGGGGTGCCGGCGGCCTTCCGGTACGCGCTGGCGTTCCTGGCGTTCCTCCAGGTGACGGCGGCGCTCCTGAACCTGCTGCCGGTGCCGGGGCTCGACGGCTACGGGATCGTGGAGCCCTGGCTGTCGTACGGGCTGAAGCGGCGGATCGCACCGTACGCGCCGTACGGCTTCTTCGTCGTGATCGCGCTGCTCTTCGTGCCGGCCGTCAACGGCGCCTTCTTCGACGCGGTCGACGCGCTGATGCGGGCGCTGGGCGTCGCCGACCGGGCCCTCTCCTGCGGCTCCGCGCTGTACCGCTTCTGGGAGGGGACGCCGGAGTACTGCCCGCTCTAGGCCCGCCCGCTCTATGCCTGGAGGGCCTCGGCCTCCGCGGCCTTCTCCGCCTTCGCGCGGCGGAGGTAGTACCAGGCCATGTTGGAGGAGAGGCCGGCGAGGAGGACCCAGACGACGCCGATGAAGCTGCCGTTGACGAAGGAGATCACGGCCGCGGCGACGGCCAGGGCGCAGACCACGAGGGCGTAAAGGGCGAGACGGGGCATGGGGGTCGGCTCCTGTCGGATACGGCTGACGCTGCCCGACCAGTGTCCCCCATGCCCCGAAGCGTCCGTTCTCCGGCTCCGCCCCGCGTGGCGGCCCCGGCCCGGACGTCGGCTCGGAGGTCGGCTCAGATGTCGGTGACGCGGAGGCCCGCGTGGGCCTTGTAGCGGCGGTTCACCGAGATCAGGTTGGCGACGAGGGCCTCGACCTGGTGGGCGCCCCGCAGCCGGCCGGCGAAGACGCCGCGCATGCCGGGGATGCGGCCGGCCAGCGCCTGCACGATCTCGACGTCGGCGCGCTCCTCGCCGAGGACCATCACGTCGGTGTCGATCTCGGCGATGGAGGTGTCCTTGAGGAGGACGGCGGACAGGTGGTGGAAGGCGGCGGCGACCCGGGAGTCCGGGAGCAGCGCGGCGGCCTGCTCGGCGGCGGAGCCCTCCTCGGGCTTGAGGGCGTAGGCGCCCTTCTTGTCGAAGCCGAGGGGGTTGACGCAGTCGACGACGAGCTTGCCGGCGAGCTCCTCGCGCAGCGATTCCAGCGTCTTGGCGTGGCCGTCCCACGGCACGGCGACGATGACGACGTCGCTGCGGCGGGCGCACTCGGCGTTGTCGGCGCCCTCGACGCCGTGGCCGATCTCCGCGGCGACGGCCTCGGCGCGGTCGGCGGCGCGGGAGCCGATGATCACCTGCTGGCCGGCGGCGGCGAGGCGGTAGGCGAGGCCGCGGCCCTGGTCGCCGGTGCCGCCGAGGACGCCGACGACGAGCCCGGAGACGTCGGGCAGGTCCCAGGGGTCCTTGGGGGCCTTGGGGGCCTTCGTGGGTTCGGTTGCGGGAGTCGAGTCAGTCATGGGCCGACCCTACCCACCGGTTCGGGACCCGTTCGGGTGGATCGGCGGATACCGGCGGCGGGTGGGCGGGCGGCTGGGGCAGGATGCGGCGCCATGGATGCCGTACGGGTCGCGTTGCTGCGGGAAGTGCTCGCCGGGACGGAGTGGCCGGCCGCGGCGCGCCGCTTCGCCGGGGCGCTGCGGGCGTCGGTGGCGCCGCGCCGGGGGGCGCTGCTGCTCGTGGGCACGGAGGCGTACGAGCCGTGGCACCTGGCGGCGCACCTGGTGGACGAGGCGGCCTGGTCGGGCCTTCCGGAGCTGGCCCCCACCCTGGTGCGCCACCGGGCCAGGTGCGGCGGCCCGCCGCACCTGGCGGTGGGCCTGGACCGCCTGGAGGCGGCGGCCCGGGGCACGGCCCTGCTGGTCGTGGCGCCGGCGCGCCCGGAGGCGGACCTTCTCCAGCGGGTGCACGACGCGCGTCGGGCGGGGGCGACGGTGCTGTCGCTGGACGGGGGCGACGCGGAGGTGCGGGCCCTGGCGCACGAGGCGCTGTCGGTCGCTTCGGACGCGGGCCTCGACCTGGACACGGTGCAGCATCTCGTCAGTGCGGCGGCGGGCGAGAACCGGCTGCCGGCGCCGCGCGGCCACCGCTTCCGGGACCGTCTGGCCCTCCTGGCCGACCGCCTGACGTCCCCCCCACCCGCCCGCTGGTAGCGAGGTGTCCGTTCCGGTGCCCTGTTTCACGTGCCGTGCCCGCGCCACGAGAACGCCGGTGCGCCGGTGACCGGCAATGGTCGCCCCTTGCTCAGGCGATGGTCACAGGAATCACCGCCGACATGCCGTCGATGGTGACTTCTATGATGCCGCTGCCCGGCCCCACCGCGCCGACGCCCACGGTGTCCTCGTCCGTTCCGCCAGGCGGCAGCGGAACGACGTTCCGCCCGATGGAGGTGAGCAGCACACCGGTCGCGTCGGAAAGCTCGACCCGGACACCGGCCTCCGGCGATTCTTCATCGCCGGTGTTCACGCATTTCCATTTCACCGAGAACTGGACGTGCGCTCGGGGTGGATCGGGAACGACTTGCGGAAAGTCTTCGAAAAACTCCAGCTGATGAGCCATCGCGGATCTCCATCGTGTGGTTCCGATGTCGATGCGGAGGAAAGTTCCGTCTCGGACCGAGCCTTTTCGGACCGGCCGACGATCGGGTGACATGCGGCTGCAGCAGGCGGCCTGTTGAGGCCAGGGCAGTGGGATTGCCGTGCTGACGAACCGGTTTCCATCCTACGCCGCACGTGCGCAGCGGGCAGATCGGAAGGCTGCCGAGGGCTGCCCGCAACTGCGGCCGGGGTGGGTGCCGTTCGGGGTGCGGAGGTCGGCGGCGGGTGGCGGGGTGGCCGGGGGTGGCGGGGAAATCGGTTGCTCGCGCCGTGGGGCGGGCGGAGCATGGGGGCTCGTGGCTTCATCCTTGCGTTCGTGGCTGGTGGGCGTGCTGCCCGATACCTCTCCGTGGCGGTCCTCGCGTGACTTCCGGCTGCTGTGGGGGCAGGGGCTGGTCACGTACTTCGCCAGTGCCATGGCGATGGTGGCGCTGCCGCTGCAGATCAAGGAGCTGACGGACTCGCCGCTCGCCGTGGGCGCGATGGGCGCCGTGGAGCTGGTGCCGCTGGTGGTGTTCGGG
>NZ_JBEZNU010000052.1:0-28259 GCF_040653375.1 Streptomyces sp. NPDC047974 | reverse complement strand
CCGGGTGCTTCCCAAGCCTATGGCGCGGGTTCGATTCCCGTCATCCGCTCCATAGCAAAGCCCCAGGTCGGCGACCTGGGGCTTGTCTGTTGTCCGGATCTCTCTTGGCACCGTGCCATTCACGTGGCATAAGCGCTGTAACGGGGTGGCAGTTCGCACCCCGAGCCGCAGAGCCATGCGCCGTGTGGGGTCTGCTCCTCGCTGGAGCTCTGGGGTCAGTGCGGTTCGATCAGGCCGTGCTGGTAGGCGAGGGCGACCAGGTGGGCACGGTCACGGGCGTCGAGTTTGCTCAGCGCGCGGCTGACGTGGGTCTTGGTCGTGGCCGGGCTGATGACGAGCTCGCGGGTGATCTCCTCGTTGCTCATGCCCTGCGCAACAAGCGCCACGACCTCGCGTTCGCGGGTGGTGAGCTGGGCGAAGACGTCGCCGTTGACCGAGGCGGCGGGCTTGGTCATCCGGGCGATGAGGCGTCGGGTCAGGCCGGGGGACAGCAGCTCCTCGCCGCCCGCGACGACCCGGACACCGTGCAGGAGCTGGGCCGGATCGGTGTTCTTGAGCAGGAACCCGCTCGCGCCGGCGTTCAGGCCCTCGATGGCGTAGTGGTCCTCGTCGAAGGTGGTGAGGATGAGGATGCGTACGGCGGCGAGCGCCGGATCCGCGACGATCCGCCGGATGCCCTCGATGCCGTCCACGCCGGGCATCTGGACGTCCATCAGCACGACGTCGGGGCGGGTGGTGCGGGTGAGTTCGGCCGCGCTCGCCCCGTCGCCCGCCTCGCCGACCACCGTCATGTCGGGTTCGCTGTCGATGAGCACCCGGAACCCGCCCCGCACGAGGGCCTGGTCGTCGACGATGAGTACCTTGATCACGCTCTGTCCTTTCGGCTGGGCCTGACGGGCAACTCGCACCGCACCTCGAATCCCCCGTCCGCCGTCCGAGCCGCCGTGAGCGTGCCGCCCAGCTTCTCCGCCCGCGCCCGCATGCCCTCGATACCGTTGCCGCCGACGGTCGTGGACCCGCCGCCGGGCCTTCCGTCGTCGCGTACGACGATGCGCAGCCGCTCGCCGTAGGTCAGTTCGATCGCTACCCGGGTGGCGTCGTGCGCGTGCCGGCGTACATTGGTCAGGGACTCCTGGATGATCCGGTACGCGGCGAGATCCACCGCGACCGGGATGGTCCGGTCCTCGCCGCCGAGCAACAGCTCGACCTCCACCCCTGTGGTGTCGAGCAGCTTGTCGAGCCGGGCCAGGCCGCCCGTGGCGGTGCGCAGATTCTCCGAGCGCATCGCGCCGAGCACGACCTGCACCTCGGCGAGCCCTTCGTCGCTGATCCGCTTGATGGTGTTCAGTGCCTCGGCGGCCTGCTCCGGCCTGCGTCGCATCACATGGACGGCGACCCCGGCCTGCACGCTGATCGCCGCCATCGTGTGGCCGAAGACATCGTGCAGTTCGCGGGCGATCTCCAGGCGCTCCTCGGCTGCCTGCCGGCGGGCCTGGTCGGAGCGGGCCTCGGCGAACCGCTCCGCCCAGTCGCGCGCACCCTGCGCGAACGCCCGGTGCGAGTGCACAGCCGTGCCGAGCGCGGTGGCGGCGGCCACCAGGGGGACGGCGTTGAACACCTGGTCCGCCAACCAGCCGCCGCTCAGCGCGAACCGGACGGTCAGCACCGTGCACACGGTGGTCAGCGTCCCGCCCGCCAGCCCCGTCTTCCAGCCGCGGCCGGCCGCGAGTGTGTAGCAGCCGATCAGCGGGGCAAGGGTGATGAGTCTGCCGTGGTAGTCGAGATGGAACCAGGCGAAGGTGACCGCGTTGACCACCACGAGGCACCCTACGGGGGAACGCCTCCGCAGAGCGGTCGCACCACCCGCCACGACGGCGAGGGCGACGGCCCCCCAACCCAGCGGACCGGACGGACCAGGAGGGCCCAGCTCCAGTAGGCCTCCGGCGAGGACGACGAGCACCAGCCCGGCCCCCACCGCGGCGTCACCCGCTCGTGACACGTCCCCGCCCCCCTACCCCTGCACCGTGACCAGGTCGCGCATCCCCTGTGCCGCGAACATCCTCCCACTGTCCAGGTCGCGGACCCAGGTCACCAACGCGTAGGCACCGGAGGGCAGTTCCGTCTCCAGGACCGCCGACCGGCCGGGGGACAGCGGTACGACGCCGGTCGGGCCTCCGGCGAACGGCCACCCACCAGGGTCGCGCCCCGCGTCGACGGCCTCGAAGAACGCGTCCAGGTCGGCGAGCGTGGTTCCGGGGCGGACGGGCATCAGCATTGCCTCGTTGTACTGCCGCGAGCGGTTGACCACCCGCACCGCACCGCTCAGCACGTCGGGCGCGTCGAAGCGGCCGTCGCGCAGCGTGATGCGGGACGTGGGGTCGGCGGCCGGAGGACGGAACGACGGCGCCGGCCGTCCGGGCAGGACCGTCACGCGGCGCACCCGTTCGGCGAGATCCGGCAGTTCCACGTCCCGGAAGTCGACCAAGTGGTACGTGCCGGGCGTAACGTTCAGGGTCACCGCCGCGGGAGCGTGTGCCACCGCCGACCCGCCCAGCATCTCCGCGTCCCGGGTGACGGCCCGGCCGCCCGCGACGGGGTCGTCGCCCATGGCTCGGCGCAGATCGGCGAGATACGTCTCCAGGCGCACACCGGGGCGGAGCCGTACGAGCCCGATCCAGGCGCCCGCCGGGTCGGTGGACCGGACGCGGAAGGTGACCGCGCCGGGCCGCAGCGCGGACGGGGCCGTGAAGCCCTCGGAGGTGACAGAGATGTCCACGTCCTGGGGAGCGGCGGAGGAGTGATTGATCGTCAGGGGGACGGGGGCCGGTGCCGCGTGGGCCGCGAGGGCCGGCGAGAGGAGAGAACAGGCGAGCGAGCCGGCGAGGACCGCAGTGAGAAGGTGTCGATTCATGGATGTCAGCCTGCCGAGCGGTCCGCCGTCGACGCGTCGGCCGGGTGGCGGCACCCTCTCCGTACCGCTGAAGGATGACGCTACCGCCCCGGGTGTACACCGTGGTTGCCGTCCCGGGCCGACGTTTTCGCCCGATGACTCGCGCAGGATTCCGGGCCATGAGACGACGCAGCTTCCTGGCCCTGACCGGACTCGCGGGACTGGCGCTGGCCGGGTGCGCCGGCGCGGAGGGGAACGAGGGCACCCTCGCGTTCCGCAACCCGTTGCGCATCCCGCCGGTCCTCGATCCCGAGCCCGGCCCCGACGGGGTGAAGCGCTTCGCGCTGCGCCTGCGGGAGGGACGCACCGAACTGCTGCCCGGCAAGCCCGCCAGGACCTGGGGCATCAACGGCGACCACCTGGGCCCCACCCTCCGCGCCCGGCGCGGCGACCGCGTTGCGATGAGCGTGACGAACGCACTGGCCGAGGCCAGCACCCTGCACTGGCACGGCATGCGCCTTCCCGCGGCGATGGACGGCGGCCCGCACCAGATGGTGGAGCCGGGCGCCACCTGGTCCCCGGAGTGGACCGTCGACCAGCCCGCCGCCACCACCTGGTATCACCCCCACCCGCACGGCAGGACCGCCGTCCACGTCTACCGGGGTCTCGCCGGGATGTTCCTCCTCGACGACGAGGCCGGCGACGCCGCCGGGTTGCCCCGTACGTACGGAACGGACGACATCCCGCTGATCATCCAGGACCGGAAGTTCACGGAGGCCGGCGAACTGGACGAGGACTTCGGCGGCACGTTCGGCCTGCTCGGCGACGACGTCCTGATCAACGGCACCTACGACCCGTACTTCCGGGTGACGACGAGCCGAGTGCGGTTCCGGATGCTCAACGGCTCCAACGCGCACGTCTTCACCGTCGGTTTCGCGGACGACCGGGAGTTCCACGTCGTGGCGAGCGACGCCGGACTGCTCTCCCGGCCGGTCGCCGTGCGCCGGCTCCGGATCAGCCCCGGCGAACGTTTCGAGATCGTCGCCTCCTTCGAGCCCGGTGAACAGGTTCTGCTCAAAAGCTTCCCCGGCGCGGACGAGATCGAGGACGGCGGCTACGACCTGCTGAAACTGACGGCCGCCCCGCGGCTCGCCCCTTCCGCCTCGCTCCCCGCCCGGCTCGCCGCGCTCGCCCCGCCCGCCGTGGGGGAGCGGACTCGTACCTTCAAGCTGTACGGCTCGCACATCAACGGCGAGCCCATGGACATGGCCCGGATAGACGAGGTGGTACCGGCAGGCGCCCGCGAGGTGTGGGAGCTGGACAACATCACCTTCTCCCACAACTTCCACATCCACGAGGTCGTCTTCCGGATCCTCGACATCGACGGAGACCAGCCGCCGGGGCACCTGCGCGGCCCGAAGGACACCGTCTACGTCCCCGGCAAGACGAAGGTCCGGATGGCTGTGGAGTTCGGCCGCCACACCGATCCGAAGACCCCGTACATGTACCACTGCCACATCCTCAAACACGAGGACAAGGGAATGATGGGCCAGTTCGTCCTCGTCCCCCCGGGAACCGAGGACACCACCCCGCGCCGCCTGGACCTGAGCCGCCATGCCGGCCATCACTGACCGACGCGCCACCAACCCTGATCTACGACTGCCGATCATGAGGAAACCCACCGGCCGCCGCCTTTGGTCGTGCCGGATCCGGGGGGGCTCACCGAGCCTCGTGAGCAGTTCCGTCGTGCGGGCCGCCTAGTGGCGTCGGCCAGAACTGCCACGCCCAGGCCGCGCATCGCCCAACAGTCCGCCACACCCACCCTGCCTCACGCCACGTGGCCCTTCCGCGGTCCGTCATCGTCGCTTCTTGGGCTTCCCGGAATGGAACGGGCGGTCGGCAGCGATCCGGTCGATCGCCGGCAGCGTCCCGTCCAGGATCACGAACGCCTTGCGGGACGCGGTCTTGACCGCATGCGCCAGGTCCGGGGCGAGCCAGGCCAGGACCTCGACGGCCTCGGCGATGTATCGGTAGGCGGTGGTGGTGCCTACGCCAAAGCCGGCCGCAAACTGGGCATAGGAGTGCCCGCACCGCAGGTGGGCCAGGGCCAACAGGGCCTGGCGGCCCGTGTTCAGCCGCCGCCAGCGGGTGCCACGCTCGCGGCGATGGGCACGCAGCCGGGCGGACAGGAAGCGCTTCTGCCCTACGGGATGAGTGAGGGCCAGTCAGGTCGGAAGTCCCGTATGTATGATCGATTGCTCGTGCTCGTCCTGTGGATCCTGTGCGGTGTCCATGGCCGACGGCGCGATTCCGACCGTCAAGACACGGGGGTGGCGACGATGTCGTTCGAGGATGAGTGGTCCGCGGCCAAGGCGGCCGCTTCCATGAGACTGAACCAGGCCGGCGGTACGGACGGCTCAGCGCCCGCGAAGGGCTCGGCGGACTATGTCATCGAGGACGACGACCTGGGTGCGATCGGCCACGCCGCCTACGGCCTGTTCAACGGGCTCCAGGCGGGCGGGAAGCACGCCGGAGCGGCTTGCGAGACCGCGGCGAGCGGACTGAAGGGCGACGGCTTCGACGCGGGCGCGCCCCGAGCGAGGTCAACAAGACCTGGGAGACACAGGTCAGGACCCTGCTCCAGGCGTGTGCGCACATCTCCAACCACCTGAACTTCACCAAGAAGTCCGCGCAGGCCGACGACGACTGGATCGCGGCGCAGGTGCGCATCGTCGGCCCGGTCGCTCCCGGCGACGACGGAGCCTTGCCGGCGTCCAAGATCAGTCAGCTCTTCCGGTAAGGAGCCCTCATGCCCACGTTCGAGCAGCTCCTCAACGCCAAGCTGGGGCCGGCGCAGACCGCGGTCACCCAGTGGTCGGAGATGATCACCAAGCTGAACGCCCTCAAGACGGAGGCGTCGGCGATGAAGTCCAAGGCGGACAAGTCGACCTGGCGAGGTGAGAACGCCTCGGTGACGAAGGAATTCGTCACCAAGACGGCGAAGGAGTTCGGCGACGCGGTCACCGAGGCCGAGTCCGTCCGCGACCTCCTCCAGGACGCGCACACCCTGCTCAAGTCGGCCCAGGACGACCTGAAGGCGACGTACGAGAATCCTCCGCCGGGCATCACCATCTACCCCAACGGTGTGCTCAGCCACCGCGTCCACCCGGACCGCCGGTCGGCCGACAGCACGGAACCGGTGGCCACCGAGGCACAGTTCGAGGCACTGCGCGGCAAGATCGAGGGCATCCTGAAGCGTGCCGCCGAGGCGGACGAGCTGTGCGCCTGGGGCCTGCGCGCACTGATCAAGAACCATCCGAACGACTTCGGCAGCGTCGACCTCGGAGGAATTGCCGACGCGAAGAGGCTGCGTGAGGAGGAGAAGCAGCAGGCGGAGAACGGCCGGGAGGCCGCCAAGCTCTACGGCCGCTGGGAGCACCTCGATGACAAGGAGCGCGAGCGGCTGCTGAAGCTCGTGGAGGAAGGCCAGGGTTCGCCGGCGTTCTCCGCGGAGCTCATGACCAACCTCAGTTTCAACGGGCGGGAGCAGCAGGAGGCCGTACTCCTGCTGGCCAGCAGCCTGGAGCACGGTGGCCGCGACGGCCAGCTCTCCGCGACCGACGCCCGCCTCTACCGGGCGCTGTCCGGGAGCCTCGCCACCGCTACGGGACCCGATTCGCCGCTCGGGTCCCCCGGCGGCGTCACCTCCGCCTGGACCGACCGCCTCATCTCCGTGGCCCGCGACGGCAACGGCCTCCCGAACCGGCACCCCGGACAGCTGGGCGGTGGAGCGGCGGGGCTCAGCGCGCTGACCAAGCTGATGGCCGCGGACAACGACGGCCAGGTCTACGACCCGAACAAGGACCCGAACGAGAAGTCCTCGCCCTGGCAGAAGGACGAGGGAGACCCGGTGTACAGCGAGGCCTTCCTCACGGAGGTCGCCGACACCATCCGGGACTGGGAGACGCACACGGACGACCCGTACGGCGGCCACATGAAGAACTGGCAGGGCACGCAGGAGGACCCGATGAAGGGCCTGCTGAACGCCATGAGCCGCAACCCCTCCGCCTCGACCCACTACTTCGACCCGAACACCACCGACAACCTGAAGTACTTCCTGGACGACCGGAAGTGGCCCGGCGGCGACGTCGAGAGCAGGATGCCGGAGGAGCTCCAGCACAGCTCGGCCCGGGCCGAGCTCGGTCTCGCGCTCGAGGCCGCCGCCACCGGCCGCGCCCCCGGCTCGCCGATGCACCCGGTGCCCGCCCACCACGACGGCGCCGAGACCGCGATCTTCGAGCGGGTGATGGGCGAGTACACGAAGGAGCTCAGGACGAACCAGAGCGCCATCCCCGTCTCCATGAGGCTGCCGATGGCCGACATGATCGCCGACTACGGCTCCGACGTGCACCAGATCCTCGGCAAGAAGATGGATGGCCCGACCGACTTCAACCAGCTGGAGATCGACCGCGGCGACCTCACCCGGATCATCCGCTCCACGGCCGAGGACCCCAACGCCTTCAAGGCCATCCACGGCTCGCAGACCGCCGTGATCGGCGAGGGACTGTCACGCTTCCCGGAGGAGTCCTTCCGCAGGGAGGACCCGGAGCTGCGGGCCTGGGTCAAGCAGTCCGCGTCGGTGCTCGGCCACATCGACGGTGTCCGTGGCGACGTCATCTATGACCTGGGCCAGGCGGAGAAGGACGCCAACAACTGGAACAAGATGGTCAACTACCACGTCTACGGTGGGCTGCTGACTCCCATCCCGATCGTCGGTGACGGGGTTCAGCGCTCGATCGACTGGGGTCTGAGCGCGAACCTGAACGACCAGAACGCGAAGGTCGATGCCGCGACTCGCGAGAACATGATCAAGCACTACGACGAGGGTCAGAGGCAGCTGTACGGCATGCTGCGCGGGATGGCGACGCATCGCGGGCTCACGGAGACGGAGCTGGACGCGAGCCCTGGCGAGTTCGAGGACCACCTGCAGACGATCACCGAGCAGTGGTACCAGAACGGCATGGAAGACGCCGACAAGTCGATGGGTCAGTGACCGATGGACAAGAAGTGGTTGCCGCTGACCGTCGTGCTCGGCGTCGCCGGGACGGCGGTCGTGACGGCGAGCCTGTGGCCCGAGAAGGAGAAGCCGCCGCTGCCACAGACCCTGTGCCATGGTGCGCTCAGCCGACAGACGGCGGAGCGGATCGGCGACGCCAAGGGGGGCGTGGTCATCGCGGAGGAGTGGGTGAGCCCGGGCAAAGGCGACACCGCAGTATTCAAGGGGTGCGCCGTGGTACGAGCCAACCCCGACAGTGACGACCGCCGAGAGATCTTCAAACTGGTCATCACGGACGAGCGGCATGACCCCGGCTCCAGGAAGGACTCCGTCCCCCTCGGCCCCGGGTTCAAGGGTTGGGCGCTCCCCGAGGAGGCCAAGGCGTGGCTGCCCACAGGCTGCGCCGCCCGCATGGGCTCGACCGCCCCGTACCTCACCGTGTCCTTCATCGCTCCTTCGAGGAAGGGCGAGGAACAGAAGAAGGACCTCGTCGACCGCGACACCGCGATCCGCAACAGCGCGGCGATCGTCCGCGAGGCGGCCACGAACCTCGCGCGCCTCGCCGGCTGCGGGGGAACGTGAGCGAGGAGCCGGTCTTCGTCAGGAGTGGGTGGGGAAGCGGCCGGTACGTCTACAACCACCGCAATCCGATCGGTCGCGCGCTTATTGTCCTGGCGCCGCTCGTCGCGCTCGGCGTGCTGTACGGAGTGCGGGCCGAGTCGACGTGGAGCGAGGGCGAGCTTCGCGATGCCGTCCAGCAGGGCGTCGCGGACCTGGACGGCAAGGGGCACTACACAAGTCTCGCGGGCGACCGCGGCTTCCTGATCGCCGAGGCGATCCGGGAGACCGGCATCGGCCCCAGGTACGGCGTCGACACGCACAAGGAGGATGACGGCGGCTACACCGTCGGCACCGAGGACACCGACACCGAGTACTGCGTCCACGTCACCCTGACCGCGGACCCGGAGCCACCCGTGGTCTTTCCAGGAAGCGAGGACCTGCCGCCACCCGGCCCGGACATGCTCGCCTTCTACGTCTCCCACTCGACCTTCACTGAGGGCGCCTGCCGCTGACGCCGTCGCCCCCTGAGCTGTCAGGTCCGCAGCCGCTGCTTCGTGACCGTCGTCGCGAAGGGTGGCATCATCGTCGTCACCGGCAGGCCAGGGCGGTGGAGGCGTTCACCGAGCTGCACTGACGTTATTGTCGTGCGCTGGTGAGCCGGGAAGTCTGGTCGGCACTGTCTTCCGCCTGCCCCGAAAGAGCCCGGCCGTGCCCCTCAGCCTGATTCCGATCGCCCTGTTCGCCCTTGCCTTCCTGGCCTTCAACGTTTCCCTGTCAGTGCGGGTGGGACGGATGACCGAGCTGCCCCGGTGGCGCCGGGCCCTTCCCGCACTGCTGCTGTGCGCGGCGCTCGCGGCGAGCGCAGGTCGCGCCTGGGGAATCGCGGAAGTCGCCGAAGCCGTCGCGTTTCCGTTGAACGCGGCCACGGCGCTTCTCGGGATGTACGAGTTGGACCGGCAGCGCCGTCGGCGTCAGCGTTCGGGTGCGGTCGCATGAGCGTGGCGCAGAGCTGGGGGTTCCTCGTTGGTGGAGCGGTGTTCCTTCTCGCTCCGAGCGTCGCCGTGATCGCGGGCTGGCGGCCGTGCTTCCTGCGCGGTTCACGCGCGCCGGCGCCACTGCTCGGCCTCGTCGGTCTGTGCGTGTACACGGGGGTTCTGGTCGACGAAATCCCACGCGTGGCAGGCGCCTCTCCTGGCGTGCGTGCCACGTGTGCCTACATCGGACTGGGACTGATGGGCACGGCCGTCGGCCTGTTCGTCCTCTACGAGACCCTCGCCGGTTCGGACCGGCGAGGACGGAAGTGAGGGTGGGGCGGGAAATGAGAGACGACCACAGACCCGAGTACGTGTCGTTGCTCGCGGACGTGGCGGCCACCGGCCGACGCCTCACCAGGGACGAGATCGAACAGCGTCGGGAGGCGGGGGAGGAGGCCGCCCGCGAGGGGCGCGCTCTGCGAGAGCTGATCGGTGGCCACCTTGCCGCAGTCCGGTCGGCCTGGCCCGAGCAGCCCCTGACCCGTCGGACTGCCTTGGACCTGCTCGCCGCGGTCGAGCAGTCCGTCGACGCCTTCTCCGACGGGTTCGAACGGGCCCAGCGACTGGCCGTCCGCCAGGAGGAGGCCGAGCGTAGGGAGTTCATCGATGACTTGTTGTACGGTCGCAGCGACCTGGGCCGTACGGCCGAGCGCGCCGAACGCTTCGGCCTGAGCCTGTCCCAGGCCCACGCGGTCGCCGTCGCTCGCGGCCCCAAGGCGTACACCGAGGCGGACCCGGTTCCGCAGCAGGTGGAACGCGCCCTGATCGGGCGGTTCGGGGACCGGCACATCCTGCTCACCACGAAGGCCGGCAGGATGGTGTGCGTCGCCCCCGGTGACCAGCCCGAGGTGCTCGCCCACTTCGCCAAGCAGGCGTTCGCCGCCACCGGCGGCGGGCAGGCTGCCATCGGACGGCCCCAGCCGGGGCCCCGAGGCGTGGTGCACTCCTACGAGGAAGCCCTCGGCGCCCTCGACCTCGCCGACCGTCTCGGCCTCGACGCGCCCGTCCTGCACGCCATCGACCTCCTCGTCTACCCGGTCCTCACCCGGGACCGCCAGGCCATGGAGGACCTCGTCCGCAGCACCCTCGGCCCGCTGCGTTCGTCCCGCGGCGGCGCGGCACCACTCATCGACACTCTGACGGCCTACTTCGACAGCGGATGTGTGACGACGAAGACCGCTCAGGACCTCAACCTATCGGTTCGGGCAGTCAGTTACCGCTTGGAGCGCATCCATCGGCTGACCGGCACCGACCCCGCCGACCCCGCGAGCCGTTACACCCTCCAGACTGCAGTGATCGGTGCCCGCCTGCTCGGCTGGCCCGAGAAGGAGTTCTGAACGCGGACCCGGTGGCAGAGGACTCCCGCACGTCGTCCTGCACACGGCAGGCCGGGTGTGTCTCAGTAGCCTTGCCCTTTGCCAGAGGTGCAGGTCGGTTCCTGTGGGCCGAGGTCGTCCGGGTGGAGAGGCGCGTTCACTTCACGCGGAGTGGTACCTGGTGGGACGTACGCGTCGTTCGTATCAGCGGCCGCGACCTGCTCGTGCCCGGCGTTTTCACCAACCGTCGGGACGACGGGGAATTCGCTCGGAAGCTCGTGCTCATCGAGGAGTGTCTGAAGCGCGCGGCACGGTGTGAGGGTGTGGCTCGCCTTGCCGCAGACAGGAGTGCCTCGGCATTAAGGAGTCGTCAAGATTGCCGGGGTACGGCAATGCGACTCCTGCTGTCGGACCATCAGAATGGCCATGGCAACGGTAGCGCTCTGCCGTGGATGCCGGAGTGCGGAAGTGCTGCCGGTGAGGGGAGGCGGAATGGGCGAGTTCGTCGGAGCGGCCTTCGGTCTTCCCGGTCTGGTGCTGACCACCGCGCTCGTCGCCGCGGTCGGGTTCTGGGTGCTGGTGCTCTGTCGCGTCGTCGCCCCGGACACGTTCGACGCCGATGTGGACACCGAGTCGTTGGGGCTCGGTGACACTTCGGGCGCGACGGCGGCGTCCGTGGTCATCGGCGTTGCATGGGTGCTCCACCTGGTGGGTGTGGTGCTCCTCGGCCGAACAGGACTGTCCGGTTCCTGGTTCCTGCTGCTCTCCGTCCTGTTGCTTCCGACGGCGCTGACACTGTCTTGGCTGCTCGTCAGGCACCTGTTCGGGCGACGACAACGGACTTCGCCTTCCGATACGCACCAGAGTGCGGTCGGCAGGGCTCAGCACGACCAGGGTTCCGCGCGCACCGCCGTCTGAGCGGCTGCGTTTTCATTCTTCGATCGACACGGGGTTCTTCATGGATGCCATCACCTCGGGCATCGGCGTGCTCGTCGCCGTTGTCCTGCTCGCCGCCGTCGCGGTGCTGTTCATGGTCGGCAGATTGTTCCGCAAGGTGGAGCAGGGCAAGGCGCTGATCGTCTCCAGGATGCGGAGGGTCGACGTCACGTTCACCGGGCAAGTCGTCCTGCCCGTACTCCACAAGGCCGAGGTCATGGACATCTCGGTGAAGACCATCGAGATCTCGCGGACCGGCCGGGACGGCCTGATCTGCCGGGACAACATCCGCGCCGACATCCGCATCTCGTTCTTCGTCCGGGTCAACAAGACAGTCGAGGACGTCATCAAGGTCGCCCAGGCCATCGGCACCGCCCGCGCCAGCGACCAGGCCACGCTCCAGGAGCTGTTCAACGCGAAGTTCTCCGAGGCGTTGAAGTCCGTGGGCAAGCAGATGGACTTCACCGACCTCTACACCAAGCGTGAAGAACTCCGCTTCCGGATCATCGAGTTGATCGGCATCGACCTCAACGGCTACAGCCTGGAGGACGCCGCCATCGACTACCTGGAGCAGACCCCGCTCACCCAGCTCGACGCCGGCAACATCCTCGACGCCCAGGGCATCCGAAAGATCACCGAGCTGACCGCCGCCGAGAACGTGCGCACGAACGAGTTGCGGCAGCACGAGCAGAAGGAGATCACGCGGCAGAACGTGGATGCTCGCGAGGCCATCCTGGAGCTGGAACGCCGCCAGGCGGACGCCGAGATCAAGCAGCGCCGCGAGATCGAGACCGTCCGCGCTCGTGAGGAGGCCGAGACGGCCAAGGTCGTGGAGGAGGAGCGGCTGCGCGCCCAGAGCGCCTTCCTGCGGACCGAGGAGCAGCTCGGTGTCCAGCGCGAGAACCAGGCGCGCGAGGTCGTCGTCGCGCAGAAGAACCGTGAGCGGGTCATCGCGGTCGAGAACGAGCGGATCGAGAAGGACCGCCTTCTGGAGGTCATCGCCCGAGACCGGGAGACCGAATTGACCCGGATCGCCGCGGAGAAGGAGGTCGAGGCCCAGCGCCGGGACATCGCCGAGGTGATCCGGGAGCGGGTCGCCGTCGACCGGACGGTGGCGGAACAGGAGGAGTCCATCAAGCGGCTGCGGACCGTGGAGGAGGCCGAGCGGGAGCGGCAGGCGCTGGTCATCGCCGCCGAGGCCGAGGCCCAGGAGAAGCTCGTCAAGGACATCAAGGCGGCCGAGGCCGCCGAGCAGGCCGCGGTCCACCGGGCGGCCGAGGAACTGACCCTGGCCGAGGCCCGTCACAAGGCCGCCGAGATGGACGCCCGCGCCAAGATCCGGCTCGCCGAGGGCATCCAGGCCGAGGCTGCCGCCGAGGGACTCGCCGCCGTCCAGGTCCGCGAGAAGGAGGCCGACGCCATCGAGAAGTCCGGCCGCGCGGAGGCCGACGCCACCGAGGCACGGCTGCGTGCCGAGGCCGAGGGCCTGCGGGCCAAGGCGCTCGCCGAGGCCACCGCGATCGGGGAGAAGCTCAAGGCCGAGGCCGAGGGCCTCAACCAGAAGGCCATCGCCGTCGCCGCGTTCGACGAGGCGTCCCGCACCCACGAGGAGTACCGGCTGCGTCTGGAGGCGGAGAAGGACATCAGGCTCGCCGGACTCGACGTCCAGCGCCAGGTGGCCGAGGCGCAGGCCACCGTCCTGGCCACCGGGCTTGAGAACGCCGACATCAACATCGTCGGCGGAGAGTCCGTCTTCCTCGACCGGCTCGTGCAGTCCATCGCGCTCGGCAAGTCCGTCGACGGCTTCGTCGACCACTCCACGACGGCGCAGGCGCTTGCCGGCCCGTGGTTGGACGGGGAGGGCGCCTTCACCGAGGACCTGACGAAGGTGCTCGGCTCCCTGTCCAGCGCCGACGTGCAGAACCTGAGCGTCTCCGCGCTCCTCGCCAAGGTCATGAAGTCCGGCCTGCTGGACGCGCCCGCACCGGGCGCCCCATCGGCGGACAGCGTCGCACTGAACGGCGCGGCCACGAGCTGACCGCCCACGGGGGGTGCGGTCAGAACGGGTCAGGTGCCGGAGAACGGGGGAGTCACCGGCACCGGACCCGTCCATCACCACGGTACAGGGAGCGCAAGAGGATGAGCAGCGGAATCGACCAGGACACGTACGCGGTGCTGCGCGACCGCCTCACCGGCCAGGCCACCGAACTCGCCCGGCGTGCCGAGGCACTGAACGAGGCGCGGATCACGGAGTTCGGTTCAGGACACCTGACGCTGACGGATACCGTCCGCCTCCGGACCGAGCACGCCTGTCTGCCCAGGGACGTCGCCACCGTCGGGGATGGCCTGCTGCTGCTCGGCCGGCACACGCCGACCGCGGGCGACGCCGAGCCGTCGGTGGCCGACGTCTTCGCCCTGTACGACCGGGGCCTGAACCCGCTGCCCGAGGACGCCGTCCCCGGCCTCCTCGACGACCCCGACTTCCGGCGCGAGTTCGCGGCCCTTCACCGCTACTTCCGCGGCGCGCGCCTCCTGCGGCTGCGACGGGTGGAGGGCCGCCTGCTCGCCGTCTTCCGGACCGGGGAGAAGCCTGGCGACCTCCGTGTGCTCCGCTGGGCGACCGGCTCCTCGGGAGAGACGCGGTTCCTGGACGCCCAAGGCGAGCGAGACCACGTCCTGCCCCCGTCCCAGGAGGTCGAGTGGGTGGAGACGACACGGGACGACCACGTACCGGGCCGTTTTCCCCACATCATGATCGACGGACGGCTCTTCGTTTCCACGGTCGGCGGCACTCTGACCGTCAAGGCGGCGAACGACACCGAGACCACCGAGGGCATCCACTCCGAGCCGGTGGACGAGCCGCTCCAGTCGCTGGCCGACGCCGAGGTCGCGTACACGACCGTCGGTCCCCTGGTCGTCGTGCGCGTGCGACCCTACAAGGAGCGGACCCACAGGCATCTGGTCTTCAACGCCCTGACCGGGGCGGTGGTCCGTCTCGACGGCCTGGGACAGGCGTGCCTGAGGCTGCCCGACGACGCCGGCCTGGTGTTCCCCGGCGGTTACTGTCTCGCCTCCGGCACGGTCAAGACGTTCGAGGGCGACACCGCGGGCCTCGCCTTCGAACGCGCGATCCGCTCGCCCAACGGCGAGGACCTGCTCTTCGTCTTCCAGGACCAGATCGAGGGACGAGCGCTGCTCCTTCCGTACAACTTGATCCGCAAGGAGATCACCACCCCCCTCTCCGGTCACGGGCACGCGCTGCTCGACGACGGAACGATGCTGCTCCTGCGCGGCGGCGGGGGAGAACCCGCACGGTTCCACCCGATGCAGCTCTGGCGGACGCCGTACGTCGCCGACACCCACGTGGCGCCGGTCGAGGACGGCCCGCTGAGCCGCATCGGCAACGCCGATCTCGTCCGGGGAATCTCCGACTGCCTGTCCATCGCAGGGCAGGCCACCGACCTCACGCCCGCCGGCGAGGTGTACGAGGCGCTCCGCGCCGCCTGCGTCCGCGCCGGAGACACCCACCACTGGCTGGGGGAACCGGAGACCGGGGACCTGCGCGCCCCGCTGGACGAACTCCTGAGCACGCTCACGCAGGTGCTCGCAGAGTTCGAGATGGTGGCGACCCTGCGCCGGCAGGCCGCGGACGCCCTCGCCGAGTCCACCGAGGGCATCGCACGGCTGGTCCGGCGCATCCAGGGCGAGGCCCCCGCGACGGCCGAGGAGTGGATCTCCCGGATCACCGGACTGCGTCAGGCGCAGGGGCACCTGATGACCCTCAAGGAGCTGCGACATGTCGACAAGGACGCCATCGACGCCCTCGCCGCCGATGTCGAATCCGACATCGCCTCCGCGGCCCGCCGGGCCATCGCCTTCCTCGGCCGCGACGACGCTTTCACCCCCCACCACGTCGAGGCGGAGAGCCTGACCACGCGGGCCGGGGAGCTGGCCACCGCGGCGGAGACGGGCCCCGTCGGCGACCGGATCGACGAACAGACCCTCGCCCTGCGGACCCTCAGCGAGATCATCACCGGCCTCGACATCGCCGACGCCACCGTCCGCACCTCGATACTCACCCGGATCTCCGACGTCCTCGGCGCCCTCAACCGCGCCCGCGCCGTCCTCACCGTCCGGCAGACCGAACTGCTCGAACGGGAAGGCGCGGCGGAGTTCGCGGCCGAACTCGCCCTCCTCGGGCAGGCCGTCACGAGCGCGCTCGCCGCGGCCGTCACACCGGAGGCGTGCGACGACCAGCTCGGTCGCCTGACGGTCCAGCTGGAGAACCTGGAAGCCCGCTTCGGCCGGTCGGAGAGCTTCCTGGACGGCCTCGCCTCGAAGCGAGAGGAGATCCACGACGCCTTCACCGCGCGCAGGCAGTCCCTCCAGGACGCCCGCGTCCGGCGGGCGGAACGGCTCGCCGAGTCCGCGGACCGCGTGCTGGCGGCGCTCGGCCGCCGCGCGTCGGACCTGACCGACCTCGACGAGATCCACACGTACTTCGCGTCCGACCCGATGGTCGCCAAGGTCCGGCGCACGGCCGTGGAACTGCGGGAACTCGGTGACCAGACCCGGGCGGAGGAACTGGAGGGCCGCCTCGCCGCCCTCCGTCAGGAGGCGGGCCGCGCACTGCGGGACCGTACCGAACTCTTCTCCGACGCCGGTGACACGATCCGCCTCGGCCGGCACCGCTTCGCCGTCAACCGCCATGCCCCCGAACTCACCCTCGTCCCGGCCGGGGACACTCTCGCTGTCGCCCTGACCGGCACCGACTACCGCGCACCCGTCACCGATCCGACCCTCGCCGACACCCGCCGCTACTGGGACCGCCCCCTGCCCTCCGAGTCACCGGACGTCTACCGGTCCGAGCACCTGGCCGCCCGCCTCCTAGTCGAGCACGGAGCCGACCGACTTGCCGGGGAGGACCTGCACGCGCTCGCGCGGCGGACGGCGGAGAGCGCGCACGACGAGGGGTACGAACGGGGTGTCCACGACCACGACGCGGCGGCCATCCTGAGGGAGGTCCTCAGACTGCACGACACCGCCGGCCTGCTCAAGCATTCCGGCCGGACACGCGCGGCCGCCCAGCTCCACTGGGGCCTCACCGTCACCGCCGCCGACCGTGCCCAGTGGACCCAGCGAGCGATCTCCCTGACGCACGCCTGCGACCTCTTCGGCACGCCCTCCGCGCTCGACGGACTGCGCCGCGCACTCGCGCAGGAGACAGGGGATCCGGCCGCCGCCGCGTATCTCGTGGAGGAGCTCGCCACCGAACCCGCGGGCTTCGCCCTGTCCGTGCCGGCCCGCACCCTCCTGGAGAAGTTCCGCCACGCCGTGGGCACCTCCCCGTACGACGACTCCCTCGCCGCGCTCACCGCCCCGGACATGCGCCGACAGCACGTCGAGGCTTGGCTCGGCGCCTACCTGTCGGCGTCGGGCGAGCCCCACGACGAGGACGTGCTCGCCGAAGCGGTCGCCGTCGAACTCTGCCCCGACCTCGAACGGTACGACGCCGACGGCCCGACCACGGCGCGGGTGACCGGGCTCCTGGGCGCACACCCCCGGATACGGGACCGTGCTCTGGAGCTCCGGATCGACGACTTCCTGGCCCGGACCGAGGCGTTCGCCACCGACGACGTACCCGCCCATCGCGCCTACCAGCAGCGACGTACGACCCTCGTCGCACAGGAGCACGCCCGGCTCCGCCTGGACGAGTACCGTCCCCGGACGATGGCGTCCTTCGTCCGCAACCGGCTCGTCGACGAGCTCTACCTCCCCCTGATCGGAGACAACCTCGCCAAGCAGCTCGGCGCGGCCGGCGACGCCAAGCGGAGCGACTCCCACGGCTTGCTGCTGCTCCTGTCCCCGCCCGGCTACGGCAAGACCACGCTGATCGAGTACGTCGCCGACCGCCTCGGCCTGCTTCTCGTCAAGATCGACGGTCCCGCCCTCGGCCAGCGCACGCTCTCCCTCGACCCCGCCGAGGCGCCCGACGCCACCGCCCGCCGTGAACTGGAGAAGATCGCCTTCGCTCTCGCGGCCGGCAACAACGTCCTGCTGTACCTCGACGACATCCAGCACTGCTCGCCGGAGTTCCTGCAGAAGTTCATCCCGCTGTGCGACGCCACCCGGACCCTGAACGGGCACGACCTGCGCGGCAAGCGCTTCGCCGTCTGCATGGCCGGCAACCCCTACAGTGAGTCCGGGCACGCCTTCCGTGTCCCCGACATGCTCGCCAACCGCGCCGACGTGTGGAACCTCGGCGACGTCCTCACCGGCAAGGAGGACGTTTTCGCTCTCAGCTTCGTCGAGAACGCCCTTACCTCCCACCCCCTGCTCGTCCCCCTCGCCGGCCGTGATCCCGCCGACGTGGAAGTCCTCGTCCGCCTCGCGGCCGAAGACCCCACCGCCCGCCGCGACCGGCTCACCCACCCCTATTCCCCGGCCGAACTCGACCGGATCCTGGGCCTCCTGCGTCACCTCCTCACGGCCCGCGAGACCGTCCTGGCCGTCAACGCGGAATACATCGCGTCCGCCGCCCGCTCCGATGAGACCCGTACCGAACCTCCCTTCCGGCTCCAGGGCTCGTACCGCACCATGAACAAGATCGCCGCCCGCCTCTCGCCCGTGATGAACGACGCCGAGCTCACCGCCGTGATCGACGACCACTACACGGCCGAGGCGCAGACCCTCACCACCGACGCAGAGGCCAACCTCCTGAAGCTCGCCGAACTCCGCGGCACCCTCACCCCGGCACAGGCCGAGCGATGGGCCGAGATCATCACGGTTCACGCCCGCACCCAGGCACTGGGCGGCACCGACGACCCCCTGTCCCGGGCGGTCGCCGCCCTCGGCGTCCTCGCCGAAGGCATCGCCGCGATCGAGACTGCGATCACCCGAGCGTCCGATCCCCGTCGGCTCCTCGTCCGGCCCGCTGGACGGACGGCCGCGCGGACTCCCGGCGCCGAACCCCGTTCGCCCGGCCTGAGCTGACCCCTGAGGAAGAGCGGGGCATGGACGATAGCGAGTCACCTGCCGCCTTCTGAAGCGACGACGGTGCGGCAGCTCAGTCGGCGGACGACGGCTGACCGTCGCTTCGTGCGCCCGCACCGTGGGGCTGTGGTCCGAGTTCGATCAGGAGGAGGGCCGAGTCGTCCTCGGGCGGTGTTCCGGTGAAGGCCGCCACGGGCCCTGACCCAGAATCCTGGACACGGGTTATGCGGCTGGTGTCAGCGTAGTTGATGTTGCTTGGGACGCTGTCTCGTAGGCGAACGGGCTGCGTTGCCCGAGGCGGGAGCGGTGGCGTCGGGTGTTGTAGCGGTGCAGCCAGTGGAACGCGTCGAGGCGGGCCTCGCGCTCGCTGGACCAGCTCTTCCGGCCCTGGAGTGTTTCCCGTTTGAAGGTCGCGTTGAACGACTCGGCGAGTGCGTTGTCCGCACTGGAGCCGATCGCGCTCATGGACTGGGGGGACGCCAGCTCTGCGGCAGGCGTCCGCGAAGGCCCGGCTGGTGTACTGAGCGCCGTGGTCGGTGTGCAGGACCGCGCCGGCGAGGCTGCCGCGGGTCCGCTCGCCGGCGGCCAGGGCGTCGGTGACGAGATCGGTTCGCAGATGATCCGCGACCGCCCAGCCGGCCAGGCGCCGTGAGGCAAGGTCAATGACGGTGGACAGATGGAGGAACTTCCCGCCGTCCAGCGGGAGATAGGTGATGTCGCCGACGTACTTCGTGTTCACGTCGGTCGCGGTGAAGTCGCGGCCGATCAGGTCCGGTGCCTTCGCCGCGGCCGGGTCCGGGATCGTGGTGCGGTGCCTGCGACGCAGCCGTATTCCTGCCAGGCCGATGCTCCGCATCACTCGCGCGATCCGTTTGTGGTTGACGTGCCAGACGTCCTCGCGGAGTTCGGCGGTGTGGCGCGAGGCCGCGCTCGAACTCGGCGAGTTTGCACCAAGTTAGCCGCGCTCAGCGTCGGCTTCGGCCTACTCGGGTTCTTCTCCGTCTGCGGGAATCGTCCAGCGCAGCAGGGTGGTGGCGGCGCGCTGTTCCAGAGTGACTGCGTAAACCTGGTTCCAGGCTCGTTCGCCGCGGTGGCGCATGGAGTGGTCGCCCGGGTCCCAGCCCAGCCCCAGGACCTGACATCCGTCGATCTCGATCTGTCCGGCGAGCAGGGGGTGCGCCAAGCCGGCCCGCTCCAGCAGGTGGAAGTGGGTGTGCGCATCAACGGATACCATCAGCCCGATGCCGGGCCCTTGCGAAAGCCAGCTCTGAAGCCGACCGGCGAACTCGTGAGCTTCGGCCAGTGGAAGGTCGAGCCGTCCATAAGGGCCCTGTCCACCGCACTGGGGCGTACGTTCGCCGCCGAAGCGGGCATGGGCATCCTCCTCGTACTTTCCCCAGTACCGGATGTCAGCGAGTCCGTTGATCGACTCGCCCGCCAGCCCGACGAACGAGTCGAGGGCGCGGGCGTCCCCGAGTACCATGCCGCACCGGTCAACCGGCAGGTCACCGAGCCGGATCGGCTCTCCGTCGGGGTCGCCCGGCCAGGGCAGGCCGAGGTCGACTTCCAGGACCGTGATCACCGGCCCGTCGTACGACTCCCCGGTTTCGGCCCGCACCTTCAGCGGCCGTCCGACGGCGGCCGGCACCGCGATCGCCTCGCAGATCCAGTTCTTGCTCGGGCCGTCCGCAGGCTCGTGTAGATGGCCGCCGCCGTGCGCCGCGGCGGCCTGTGCCCGTACGGACAAGGGGTCGCCGAGCTCGGACCAGTGATCGATCCAGCCAGCCATACCTATGACAAGCACACCAGACGGCACGGTGACGACACCAAGGTCTACAGAGGTCTCACTCATCCGTCGATTCAACCAGGGAGGACTGTCACTGACAGCGACGGGCACCGCGATCGCCGGCCATCGCTGCCATCCGCCAACTAGCCAAGGGCTCGCAGAGAATCAACATGCTGACTTGATCTCCGTGGGGCTGCCGCTGGTGAGGAACGCAGTGATGTCCGCGGGTGTGCGGAACCTGGCTGTCGAGGGTGGGACGGTGTGGCCGTTCTCGGTGAGGAGAGGCCGGACTTGGTGAACGTCCCTGGTGATGGTGCTGCCGTTGACTCCACATAGCTGGGCGATCAGGTCTCGGGTGCCGAGTTTGCGCAGGTGGAGCAGGGTGGCCAGGACTCTGTCGGCGGTGGTCAGCTTGTCCTTGGCGCCGGCGCCGCGAGCCCGGATGCGGTCTCCTTCTCGCTGCCGGGACCGCCCGTGTTCACGTAGCTCATCGAGTCTCCGGGACAGCTGGTCGACGAGTGCTTCCAGCGCCGGCTCGGTCATGCCGGTCAGTTCCGGATTGCGCAGACCACTGGCGCGGGACGGCGAGGGCAGGGTCCCGGCCTGCCGCGGGTCTTCGGGCGGTTCGGTCGTGTTGTGGTGGTGTGGATGGAGGGTGTAGTTCCAGTCGCCGTGGAAGCGGTGCCGGTGCATGGGCAGGGCGTCGATGTCGGAGACCTTGATGCCGGTGTCGTAGGTGCCCGGGTCGAGTTCGGCGTGGACTGTCAGCCCGATGCGGGTGGTGGTTGCCTTGATGCTGTTCACGATGACGTCGTGGCTGTTCAGGGGCCTGTCCCGCCAGTTCATGGAGACGTGGGAGAACAGCCGGTGCTCGATCTTGTTCCACTTCGAGGTGCCCGGCGGCATGTGGCAGACCGTGATCTCCAAGCCCGTCTCGGCGGCCAGGGCGGCGAGTTCGATCTTCCAGGCGCGGGTGCGGTATCCGTTGGAGCCGCCCGCGTCCGCGGTGATCAGCAGCCGGGCGGCCCGAGGGTAGTCGTGACTGCCGCGGGCCTGCCACCAGCGGCGGATCGAGGCGACGGCGAACGCGGCCGTGTCATGATCGGTGCCGACACTGACCCCGCCGGTGTTCGCGGCGACGTCGTAGATCCCGTACGGGATCGCCTTGCCCGGCCCCTGCCGGTCAAGGAAGTCATGGGTCCTGACCTGGTCCGGAAGTCCTTTCGGACGCCACTCGCGGCCTCCGTTCCTGTACTGGCCGACCAGTTCCTTCTTCTTGGTGTCCACGCTGATCACCGGGTCGCCAGCATCCATATGCTCCTTGGCCCGGTCGTTGATGTAGCGGAACTGGGCATCCCGGTCGGGATGCTGCCCGCCTTCGAGGGTCTTGGCGTTGCCTGGAGACTGAACCCCTCCTCCCGCAGCAGGTCGGCGACCGTATCCGCCGAGACGCGGCGGCCCCGCCTGGTGAGCTCGCCGGCGAGTCTGCGGGTGGACTTCGTCGTCCATCGCAGCGGCGACATCGGATCCCCTCGCGTATCCGGCTCGACCAGCGCCAACAGCGCGGGGCGCAGCTCCGGATCCACCTCGGTTGCCCGCTTGCGCCCGCCACCGGGACGGCGGACCCGGCCCAGAGGTTCCGCCCCCGCTTCCAACTCGCCCACGCCTTTGCGCACGGTGGTCTCGCTGACCCCGGCCGCCTGGGCGACCGCCCGGATCCCACCGTGGCCCAGGATCCTGGCCTCGGCCCCCATCAGCAGACGGCGCTGCCGCTCGTCCAGGTGCGGGAACAACACCGCGAACTTCACCGTAAGTTGACCACGGACCCCGCCGGATATGCGCATACCACACCAACGAGCCGGACACGGGAAGCAACACCTTGATTCTCTGCGAGCCCTTACAGTGAGACAGCCTGTCCGCGCGTCGGTGAACGCACGGCGGAGCGGCCGCCGGCCGAATCGTGTAGATCCGCGTGTACTGATTCACACTCCAGCGGAGGGACTGGCCGAAGGCTCGGGAGCCTGCGGCGCCTCCGGGAAGATGTCCAGTACGAAGGGGCCCACCCCTCCGACGATCACCGTGGCCACGCCGGACGCGAGGGCAACGGCGACCGAGGACCACCAGGCGGTGATGAAGCCCAGGTTGTGGATGTCGGCGAGGCGTGCCGAGCGCATCCGGTTCGCGGCCAGCACGGCAGCGTCGGCGAACAGCCCGAGGCTCATGGCGAAGGTCAGGGCCTGCAGCCCGTACAGGATGGTCCCGGTCCACGAGGACCAGTGCGAGGGGTCGCGCGAGGCGACGACCTGGAGGGCCGCTGGGACGATCATGACGCCCCACATCCACAGGGCCTTCGTCAGACCCGTCTCGCCACGCAGGACGGGGAAGAAGTAGCCGTACAGCAGACCGAAGCCGACCCAGGTCAGCAGGATGGGCACGGCGGTGGTGAGGACGGCGAGCACGGGGTGGAGGTGGTCGAATCCCGTGCTGACCACCGCACCGGCAAGGGACAGCAATGTCCAGGGAGCGCCGAGCACTGCGGCGTTCGCCGCAGTGCTGGTCGCCCGCTTCCAGGGTTCAGGGCTGGTGTATGCCCCGAAGGCGCGCTGCTGCACACGGACGACCTCCCCGTCCGCACGCACCGGGCGCAGGTCGTACGACGCCCGCTCCACGCTCCGCAGTCGGCGCAGGGCCCTGGTGCCGGCGGGCGGCTCGTCGGCGACCTTGGCGTGGGCGGTCTTGCGCAGCGACGGCAGGGCCCTGCGGAGGGTGCCCATCCTCGCCATGTCATTGAGGGCGCCCACGGACTCCTCAGGGCTCTGCGCCAGCACCACGGTCGCGCGGCGGATCTGCCCGTACGGGAACAGCACCCAGACCATGAGGGCGGCGGCACCGACGGTGACCGGGCTGGGAATGGTCAGCAGGGAGAAGTTGCCCGAGGCGATGACGAACATCAGCACGATCCCGAGGGCGCGCAGTCCCCGGAGCGCACGCGGACCAGCGGCCGGTGACCGGCCCGAGGCCTGCAGGGCCTTCACGGTCGCTGCGACCAGGACCAGGCCCAGAACGCCGTCCAGCTGCCGGGTCAGCTCGTGCAGGTCCCACCACCCAAGCCTGCCCAGCACCTCCCGGTCCCAGGCCAGCGCCAGGAGGACCGCCACCGGGATGGCGAGGGGCAGTACGACGCGGGAGGGCGTGGAGCCCGTGACCGCCCACCAAGCCACCACCCCTGTCGCCAGAACCGCCACGGTGCCGGCGAGCAACGGGCCCGACCAGCGGATCAGCGGGGGCAGTTCACCGCCGCCGGAATGAAGGGACGCAGCCACGGCGACGAGCGGTACGAAGGCGGCGGCCCACAGCAGCGACGGGAGCCCGATGCCCCAGCCCGCCCGGCGGGCCACGACGACGGCGTACACCGCGAAGGCGGCGAGGACAACGGTCAGGACCAACGGCAGAAGGACCGCCGCGAACACTCGCGACGCCGCTTCCTGAGGGTGCGGGTCGGCGAGCGCCAGCAAGGCGGCCGCCGCCGCGGCCAGGGCCACGGCGGCGGAGAGCCCGATCCCGACCGTTCTCGTGTGGGACCGGGCTGGGGGAGCATCCGTGTCGCCTCCGCGCACGAGGCCGATCACCAGGCGGGGAACCATGACGAGAATCGCGGTCACCAGCAGCACCAGGGCTCCCGACAACGGCACGAAACCGGCGGGCGGCCACGTCAGCCAATCGCTCAGGTCGTCGCGCAGCCACCACGGCACGGCATACCCCAGGGCGTGGTCCAGTGCACCGAGCCACGGGACCACCCAGATGGTGAGGTGGACCAGCACCACTGCTCCGGTGATCCGCCTGAGCCGGTACAGGGGCCCTGCCTCGGTACCGAGCGGCGGTGGGCCGGCCCGCCAGGCGAGCAGCAGGGCAACCCACCCCGCCGCCGCGAGCAGGGCTCGTCCTACGGCTGTGAGAACGTCGCCCGCCTTCGGTGCGTACGGCCTGAGGGACGAGAACAACTCCTTCGCCGTGCTGGTCCCTGGAAGGGAGTAGCCGGCAGGCGTCGCCTCCGCCGACACGACCGCGACCGACAGCCGTAGGCCGGGCTCGCGTGCTTCGGCTGAGAGGTTGTCAGCTCCCTGGCCAAGGACGTGCCAGGTCGTCGTGACGGCCCGGAGCCGCATCGTCGGCAGGCTCAACCGCAATGTGGTGGGGCCCTTGGAGTAGAACTCCCACTCTCCCGGGCGCGTCGGCACCGTGCCGGACAGGACGATCTCGGTCTGCGGCGACCTCTGAGCCACTACGACCACGGGCACGTTCCACTCCGGCTGAGCGCCGTCGAACGTGGGGACCCCCCACACCGCGTCGACGAAGGGGATCAGTTCATCCGCTGCCTTCCCCTCCGCCGTGTCCCGGGCGAGCGCGCTGTTGTTGGGGACCATGATGCTGAGCTGCACTTCGGTCGCATCGTTCCCGCTCCCCTTGATGTCCACACGGCGCATGGCGTCGGGAGGGATCCCCTCGACCGCCCGTCCCCACGCGCAGCGGCGGTCGTCGAACCCGGTGCCCTGCACCAGCGACTTCACGGCCGGTCCGGAACACTCCGGGACGGGGACCTGGGGCACGACGAGCAGGAAGCCCGTGACCGCCAACGAAGCGAGCGCACCCAGCAGGACGAGCACCAGAAGCCAGGCCGCCTGCCTCACACAGAGCCCGACCCGCTCGCCCATCACTCCGCGGTTCACGTCGGAACCGTCTCACTACGACCCCAGGACCCCGTTGGATTCGGCTGTCTGTGGGTGCTGCCGGATCCAGCGGCTTGCTATGCCCACCTGCGGAGATGGCTACGCGTACGCGGGATCAAGCACCGCATCGCCGGCACAGGAATCGAGTCCTCGCAGCGACTGGGCCGCCACCGCCGGCTGTCGGCTGCATGGGGGTTCCCTCCCTCAGCGATGTTCTGCTGAGTCGATCCACTGACCGTGGCGGCTGGGTGCTGGAATCGGAGGCGGATGATCAATCTGGTCCACGGCCATGAACCACCGTCGTCAGGCAGCTGGTCACCGCGCTCTACCTGCCTCTTTGCCCGCCTGACGATACGAGACCATGGGAAGAGCAGCGTGTGGACCGGATCTACCTGTGTGCGGACGCGATTGCCTGCCTGGGAGCGTACCTTCGAGGAGAGCCGCTTTCGCGTCCTACCGAACGTGTCACCCAGGTGAGAGGGGATCGGCCCTTTATGGAAGCCGGCACCGACACCGACACGTTCATCTGGGAGTCGGAGCAATCCCCCCAGCAGCCGGTGGATACTGCGCCTGAACCGGACTGAGTATCCGCGCTCGATCTGCTCCCCGCGTCTGCGGGGATGGCCCCACGATGACGGTTTTCCCCGGCCTGTTCTCTGACTGTTCCCCGCGTCCGTGGGGATGGGCCTCATAAAGCGTCACCGTACCGCGGTGGCCTGCTGCTCCCCGCCCGCGCGGGGATGGTCTCGACCGGGCGACCGCCGGGTGGATCCGAACGACTGCTTCCCGAACGCGCTGGGATGGGCCGAAGGAGTTCGAGGAACACGGCGGCGTCATCAACTGCTCGCCGCGCACGCTGGGATGGACCTCGAGGCTGCCCACCTCCCTCGTTGTGTCCTGCGCTGCTCCTCGTACGCGTGGGATGGACCTTGCGCGGGGACTGAGGTACTTCTTGATGTGCGTGTTGGACAAGTAGTGAGCCGGGCGGGCCGGGCCCCCCTCAGCCTCTCTTGAGGTGTTGGGGCCCGGCCGCTGGCGGTTTCGGGGTTCCGGTCAGAACAGGTGGTTGTAGGTGTTCCAGCCGCCGCCGATGCGGGTTCGTCCGGTGAAGGGGCCGGTCGTCTTGCCGGTGCCCTTGTACAGCCACAGGACGCCGGTGCGGTCGCGGGCCACGGCGTCGGCCTTGCCGTCGTCTGTGAGGTCGCCGGTGAGGACGAGCTGGTCGTAGGTCTGCCAGCCGCCGCCGATCTGGGTGCGGGTGGTGTAGGGGTGGGTGGTGTCGCCGGTTCCCCGGTACAGCCACAGCATTCCGGACCGGTCGCGGGCCAGCAGGTCGGCCCGTCCGTCGCCGGTGAGGTCGGTGCCGCCGGCGAGGCGGTCGTACGTGCCCCAGCCGCCGCCGACCCGCACCCGCGCCTTGAACCGGGCGCCGGTGAGGCTGCCGGTGCCCTGGTAGAGCCACAGGATGCCGGTCTTGTCGCGGGCGAGGAGGTCGACGTACCCGTCTCGGTTGAGGTCTCCGGCGCCGGTGATGCGGTCGTAGATGTTCCAGCCGCCGCCGACCTTGACGCGGGGGGCGTACGGGGTGGCATTGGTGTGGCGGTCGTAGTACCAGAGGGTGCCGGACGCGTCGCGGGCGGCGATGTCGCCCCGGCCTCGGGTGGCGGCGGACGGCTTCACGTTCACCAGGGAGTAGAGGTCCTGGGTGTAGGGGGAGAGGGAGGTGAGGGCCGTGTACGTCTGCCAGCCGGGTCCGGTCTCGTGCCGGGAGTAGAACGGTGCGTCCGCGCTGCGGGTGCCCTCGTACGTCCACAGCTTGCCGGTGGTGTCGCGGGCGGCGAGACCGTGCCGGGGCTGGACGGTGAGGCCCTGGACGGCGAAGGGCGCGCTGGCCAGTCGGACGTCGGACTCGTCCCAGTAGCCGAGGTCGTAGATGCCGTAGCGGGTGTGGGCCTGGAGTTTCTGGGCGTACTGGCCCGGGTCGCCGGCCAGTTCGTAGCCGATGATGTGGTCGCCGGCCTCCAGCTCGCAGGTCAGGTTGGGCAGGTCGTCGGGCAGAGTCTCCCAGCGCACTTCACAGTCGGCGCCGGGGCCGGTGGTGACGTTCCGGAAGCGGATAGGCGGCGCGGGGTGGGTGAGCTGGCCCTGGGCCAGGGCGAAGCGGAGTGTCAGCCGTCCGGCGTCGTTGGCGTGGACGCGCAGCCTCTGGCGGACGGTGCCGCCGTCGGGGACGGGCGGGGTGTCGAAGGCGATCGTGTTCAGCAGGGCGTGCGCGCGGGACTTCACGGTGACCTTGCCGGTGCCGTGGCGTCCGTCGGCGGGGAGGGTGCCGGCGCTGCGTGCTTCCTTCACGGCCGCGGCGAGGTCGCCGCCGGCCGGTATGTAGGCGAAGCCCCAGTACAGGGTGGTGTCGGCGGCGTCCGCGGGCACGACGGTGTCGGGCACCGTGTAGATGCTGCCTTCGCAGACGAGGACGCCGGTGTACCCGGCGGCCAGGCCGCACTGGTTGGGGTTGAGCCGGTACCCCGCCGGAAGGCCCGCCCCGGCGCCTGCCGGGTCGGTCATCGGCTTCGTGCCGACGGCGATGACGACCTTCCCGGCGATGGTCGTGCCCGACTCGACGACCGGGTAGAACCGCGGCGGCGAACGTGGCGCCGCCACCACGTCGTACCCCGACAGCTTCAGCTCGTCCGCCGCGGAGGCGGTGGGCGGGACGAGCAGGGTCGCCGTGCTGAGCAGGCCGGCGGCCGCGGTGAGCGTGGCCGCGTTGCGGATGAGGCGTCTCATTCATGTCCTTCGTGAGCTATGCGGATGACCAGAGTCCGGAGTGTTCTGGTCGGAAGCGTCGGTGTACGGCAGGCGTGCCATGCCTCGGGGAGGCATGGGGCGACGGCGAGGTCGGCGCAGGAGGCCTCGACCGAGCACTGCCGGAAGTACTCGCGCAGCAGGGTGGGGACGGG
>NZ_JBEZNU010000051.1:0-28659 GCF_040653375.1 Streptomyces sp. NPDC047974 | reverse complement strand
CCGAACCGACCGTCGCGCCCTTGCCGTAATGCACGTCGGGCATGACCGCGAGGCCCTTGATCCACGGCAGCGTCGCCACGTTCCGCAGCTGCTGCGTCGCGCCGCCCTCCACCGTGGAAGGATCGGCCCACATCCGGATGGGCACCTGCGCACCCGGTACCTCTACATACGACATACTTCCTCGATTCCCCCGAAAAGTCTGATAACGCAAAAACCGGAGCCAAAGCCCGTACAGGTGACGGCGGACCGGCATCAACGGCTGTGCGTGCGATAGACATTGTGTCCATCCGCCTTCACGGGGCGGCAAACAGTTTTCGGGAAAGACTTCGGGAGAAGGGAGCCTGGGACGGTGCAGCGAAAGAGGTACTCACCCGGCCGCGTCCCCGGCACTCTCCTCGGCCTCGGCGCCGGTCTCGGCGTCGCGCTCGGCGCCCTGACCGGCTGCTCGACGGCCGGCACCGCCGAGGACGTCACGGTCGACGCGAAGGCCGGCTCCGCCGCCGTGCCCGTCGCACCCCCCGGCCGCTACCGCACCCTCTTCGAACCCTGCGGCGCCGTCCCCCAGGCCGCCCTGCGCGAGCTGCTCCCCGGGACCCTGACGCTCGCCGACGCCGAGCGCGCCAAGGCGCTGCGCGGCACGGCCGCGGTCACGTACGACACCGACCGCCGCGTCGGCTGCACCTGGACCGCCGACACGGCGGACGGCGGTTCGCACCGCCTGGTGCTCGACGTGGAGCGGGTGGTCTCGTACGACCCGACGGTGAGTGACGCCACGCGGGCGCAGGAGGTCTACACCCGCAAGCAGCTCGCGGCCGGGATCGCCGTACCGGTGCTCCCGACCCCCACCCCCACCGGGCCCACCGCGCCGACCGGCGCCCCGACGACGCCCCCGCAGGCCCCGACCGCCTCGGGCACCGCCACCACGGCCCCGACCACCCCCACGCAGCCGCCGACGACCGGCACCGGCACCACCACCGGGGCCACCCCCACCGGAGGCCCCTCCTCCGCCTCCTCCGCCTCCTCCGGCGCCCCCGCCGCGGGCACCCCCTCCGCGCCGGCGACGACCGGCCTGGAACCCCGGCTGCTCGGCGGACTCGGCGACATCGCCTTCGTCGGCGACACCCTCGGTGCGGCCGGCGGCGCCGGCCGCCAGCGGGTCGTGAGCGTGGTGTTCCGCACATCGAACGTCGTCGTCACCGTCGAGTACCGACAGCGCACGACGGGCACGGCGCCTGCCCCGGACAGCAAGGAACTGCAGGACAGGGCACAGAATCTGGCCCGTCTGCTGGCGGACCGGCTGGAGGAGTAGCCGGCCGCCCGGTGTCCCGCGCGGCCCCCCGGGCCGCGGGGGGACCACGTAACGTGTCGGCGTACCCAGGGCCGCCAGGGCCACCGACCGGCACCGGCACCACCGGCCGTACGACAAGCGACTGAAGGAACCATGCAGCGATCAGCTCCGCGACTCACCCGCATCCTCGCCGCCGCAGCCGTCCCCGTGATGCTCGTCGTCGCCGGCTGCTCCTCGGACTCGGGAAGCGACGGCGACGGAGCCGCCAAGACGGGCGGGGAGAAGGCGAGCGCGACCGCCACCCCGTCGGCGACCCCGTCCCCGACGCCGACCGTCGAGCCCGCGAAGTTCGCGAAGCTGCCCTCGGCGTGCAAGGCGATCGCGACGAAGACCACCGCCGCACTGGTGCCGAAGGCGAAGAACGAGAACGGCACCGCCGCCCCCTCCACGGACCTCGCCCACCGCGGCGGCTGCTCGTGGAACGGCCTGGAGGACAAGGGCGTCAAGGGCTCGCAGTACCGCTGGCTCGACGTGTCGTTCTACCGGTACGACTCCGAGGTCTCCCTCGGCAGCGGCCAGGCGCGCGCCCAGGAGAACTTCGCCAAGGAGCTCGGGAAGATCCAGGGCACCACGGGCGCGAAGACGCTGAGCACCACGTCGGTGACCGGTATCGGCGACGAGGCGAAGATGGTCACGTACACCGTCAACAAGACCGGCGAGGACTTCCCCTACGCGTCGATCGTGGCGCGCACCGGCAATGTGCTGGTCCTGCTGTCCTACAACGGCGCCGGGTACGCGGGCGCGCCCGTGCCGCAGGCGAAGACGATCGTCGAGGGTGCGACGAAGGCGGCGAAGGAGGCGGTCGCCTCCGTGGGCGCCGCCAACAAGTAGTCGTACCCGCCGATCGGCCCGGCCAACCCCCGTCGGCCGCCCGGGTACTGACACAAATCAACACAGACAGGCGTGTCCGAGCGGAGCCCGTCCCTCCCCAGGGGGTCGGGCCTCGTTCATGTGTGCCACTCTGGGGCCCGCGAGACGTCGAATCACGGGAGGGGATCGCGGGTGGCCGCGATGGAGCTGACACGCACACACCGCATACTCATCGGGCTCGTCATCGGCGGCGCGGTGATCATCGCGGGAATCGGTTTCGCGGGTTCGTACGCGGCCGTGCGCGAGCTTGCCGTACACAAGGGTTTCGGTACGTTCTCGTACTTCTTCCCGATCGGCATCGACGCGGGCATCTGTGTGCTGCTCGCCCTGGACCTGCTGCTGACCTGGCTCAGGATCCCCTTCCCGCTGCTGCGGCAGACGGCGTGGCTCCTGACGGCGGCGACGATCGCGTTCAACGGCGCGGCGGCCTGGCCCGACCCGCTGGGCGTCGGCATGCACGCGGTCATCCCGATGCTGTTCGTCGTCGCGGTCGAGGCGGCGCGGCACGCGGTGGGCCGGATCGCGGACATCACCGCGGACAAGCACATGGAGGGCGTGCGGCTGACCCGGTGGCTGCTGTCGCCGGTGCCGACGTTCCGGCTGTGGCGGCGGATGAAGCTGTGGGAGCTGCGCTCGTACGACCAGGTGATCAAGCTGGAGCAGGAGCGGCTGATCTACCAGGCCCGACTGCAGGCCCGCTTCGGCCGCGGCTGGCGGCGCAAGGCGCCGGTGGAGGCGCTGATGCCGCTGCGGCTCGCCCGGTACGGCGTCCCCCTCGCGGAGACGGCCCCGGCGGGCCTCGCGGCAGCGGGCGTCGAACCCGTCCTCCTGCCGCCGCACCCGAACCCCACCGCGCACCCGGCCCCGGTCCAGGTCCCCGTCGCGGTCGCCCCGGCCCCGCAGCTGCCCGCGGCACCGCACCAGGCTCAGGGCCGGCCACAGGCGGAGCCGCCGCACGTACCGGCACAGCCGCAGCCGCAGCCGCCCCGGACGCAGGCCCCTCAGCACCAGGCCCCTCAGCAGCAGGACCCCCAGCACCAGGAGCCGCACCACCCGAACCACGAGAGCCCCTGGTTCGACACCCCGCAGGTCACGCCGGAGGCGTACGGGGGCACGTACAGCGCGCAGACCGCGGAGGGCCTCCCGGGGCACGTCCAGCCGCCGGTCGCCGACCCGTCGACTCCCGAGGTCCTGGCTCCCGAGCTGTTCGGGGAGCCTCAGCAGCCCGACCCCAACCAGCAGCCCGACCCGCAGCTGGAGGAGCTCCGCGAGACCGTCTACAAGGTGATGTACGGCTTCGTGCAGGAGAGCGACCGCTTCCCCACGACGTTCGAGCTCGACCAGCTGATGGCGGAGTCCTACGCCGCCCAGGAACTCCCGGCCCCGCCCACGGACCTGCTCCGCTGGGTGACGCCGGAGGTGCAGCAGCGCATCCAGCAGAACATGGCGGAGTTCGACCCGTCCTGACCCGCCGACAGGCCTGACCCGGCCGACCGGCCGACCCGGCCGACCCGACCCGCGCCTACGGCGAAGGGCCGCCCCCGTCACGGGAGCGGCCCTTCGCCGTAGGTCGGCCGGCTTACGCGCCGAGCAGCTTGCGCACCCGGTCCGCGCCGACGGCGAGGAGCAGGGTGGGCAGGCGGGGGCCCGTCTCGCGGCTCACGAGGAGCTTGTAGAGCAGGGCGAAGAAGGAGCGCTGGGCGACCTTCAGCTCGGGGGTGGGCTTGGCCTCGGGGGTGAGACCGGCCATGACCTTCGGGACGCCGTAGACGAGCGTGGTGAGCCCGTCGAGCGACCAGTGGCTGTCGAGGCCCTCCAGGAGCAGCCGGAGCGACTCCCGGCCCTCGTCGTCCAGGGAGCCGAGGAGCTCGGTGTCGGGCTCCTCGCGGACGATGGTGCGCTGGTCGGCCGGGACCTGGGTGGTGATCCAGTTCTCGGCGCGGTCGAGGCGCGGCCGGACCTCGTCGAGCGAGGTGACGGGGGACTCCGGGTCGAGGTCGGTGAGGATCCGGAGGGTCTGCTCGTCGTGGCCGGCGGTGATGTCGGCGACGGAGGCCAGCGTGCGGTACGGAAGCGGGCGCGGGGTGCGCGGCAGCTCGCCGGCCGCGGTGCGGGCGGCACGCGTGTGCGCGGCGGCGTCGGCCGGCAGCACGGTGCCGTCGGCGACCTTGGCCTCCAGCTTGTCCCACTCGTCGTAGAGCCGCTGGATCTCCTGGTCGAAGGCGATCTTGAAGGACTGGTTGGGCCTGCGGCGGGCGTAGAGCCAGCGGAGCAGCTGCGGCTCCATGATCTCCAGGGCGTCGGCCGCGGTGGGCACGCCGCCCTTCGAGGAGGACATCTTGGCCATGCCGCTGATGCCGACGAAGGCGTACATGGGGCCGATGGGCTGGACGCCGTCGAAGAGGGTGACGATCTGCCCGCCGACCTGGAAGGAGGAGCCCGGCGAGGAGTGGTCGACGCCGGAGGGCTCGAAGATGACGCCCTCGAAGGCCCAGCGCATGGGCCAGTCGACCTTCCACACCAGCTTGCCGCGGTTGAACTCGCTGAGCTTGACGGTCTCGGCGAAGCCGCAGGCGGAGCAGGTGTAGCTCAGCTCGGTGGTGTCGTCGTCGTAGGCGGTGACGGTGGTGAAGTCCTTCCCGCACTGCCCGCAGTAGGGCTTGTACGGGAAGTACCCGGCGCCGCCGCCGGAGCCGTCGTCCTCGCCGGCCGCGCCGGAGCCTTCGGCGGCCTCCAGTTCGGCCTCGTCGACCGGCTTCTGGGACTGCTTCTTGGGGGTCTTCTTCGTCCGGTACTGGTCGAGGATGGCGTCGATGTCGCCGCGGCGGCGCATGGCGTGCAGGATCTGCTCGCGGTAGACGCCGGAGGTGTACTGCTCGGTCTGGCTGATCGGGTCGTACTCGACGCCGAGCTCGGCCAGGGCCTCGACCATGGCGGCCTTGAAGTGCTCGGCCCAGTTGGCGTGGGGCGAGCCCGCGGGGGCGGGGACGGAGGTCAGGGGCTTGCCGATGTGCTCGGCCCAGGACTCGTCGATGCCCTCGATGCCGTTCGGCACCTTGCGGTAGCGGTCGTAGTCGTCCCACGAGACGAGGTGACGGACGGTGTACCCGCGGCGGCGGATCTCGTCGGCGACCAGGTGCGGGGTCATGACCTCGCGGAGGTTGCCGAGATGGATCGGGCCGGAGGGGGAGAGGCCGGAGGCGACGACGACCGGTTTGCCAGGCGCACGTCGCTCCGACTCGGTGATGACCTCGTCCGCGAAACGGGAGACCCAGTCGGTCTCGGTGCTGCTCTGAGCCACGGTCGGTACGTCCTTCTTTCCGGAATCCTTGCGGGAATGCCTCGGAGCCTCCGAGGCCCTACACCCGTCATTGTCCCAGACGGAACCGGACACCCCGAGGTTGTCCACAGGCCGGATTCCGCTCGGGCGTCCGGTCACGACTTGTCCACAGCCGGGGGGACGGGCGGGAAAACACGTTGCCCACCCATGGGACACTTGACAAGCGAAATAGACCACCGGAACACCCGGACACGACACAACAGGAACGGAAGCTCATGGCCTCGGTCCCTTCCCTCGCTTCGACCGTGCAGCAGCGCCTCGCGGAAGGCCTCTCGGCAGCCCTGCCGGAGGCCGGTTCCGCCGACCCGCTGCTGCGACGAAGCGACCGGGCCGACTTCCAGGCCAACGGCATCCTGGCGCTGGCCAAGCAGCTCAAGGGCAATCCGCGTGAGCTGGCGACGAAGGTCGTCGCGTCGATCCCCGCGAACGACGTGCTGAAGGAGATCGAGGTCTCCGGCCCCGGCTTCCTCAACATCACCGTGTCGGACGCGGCCATCGTGGAGACCCTCGCGGCCCGCGCCGCCGACGCGCGCCTCGGCGTGCCGCTGAACGAGGCGGCGGGAACGACGGTCATCGACTACGCCCAGCCGAACGTGGCGAAGGAGATGCACGTCGGCCACCTCCGCTCCGCGGTGATCGGCGCGGCGATGGTGGAGATCCTGGAGTTCACGGGCGAGACCGTGGTCCGCCGGCACCACATCGGCGACTGGGGCACCCAGTTCGGCATGCTCATCCAGTACCTGATCGAGCACCCGCACGAGCTGGACCACAAGGCCGAGGGGGCGGACGCGGAGGTCTCCGGCGAGGAGGCCATGTCGAACCTGAACCGGCTGTACAAGGCGTCCCGCGCGCTGTTCGACGCGGACGAGGAGTTCAAGACCCGGGCCCGCGCCCGGGTGGTGGACCTCCAGGCCGGTGACGAGGAGACCCTCGCCCTGTGGCAGCGGTTCGTCGACGAGTCGAAGATCTACTTCTACTCGGTCTTCGAGAAGCTCGACATGGACGTCCGGGACCCCGACGTCGTCGGCGAGTCCGGCTACAACGACATGCTCCAGGAGACGTGCCGGATCCTGGAGGAGTCGGGCGTCGCGGTCCGCTCCGAGGGCGCGCTGTGCGTCTTCTTCGACGACGTCAAGGGCCCGGACGGCAACCCGGTCCCGCTGATCGTCCAGAAGTCCGACGGCGGCTTCGGCTACGCGGCGACGGACCTGTCCGCCATCCGCGACCGGGTGCAGAACCTGAAGGCGACGAGCCTGCTGTACGTGGTGGACGCCCGCCAGTCCCTGCACTTCAAGATGGTCTTCGAGACGGCCCGCCGGGCCGGCTGGCTGAACGACGAGGTGAAGGCCGTCCAGCTGGCCTTCGGCACGGTCCTCGGCAAGGACGGCAAGCCGTTCAAGACCCGTGAGGGCGAGACGGTCCGGCTGGTGGACCTGCTGGACGAGGCGATCGACCGCGCCTCGGCCGTGGTCCGCGAGAAGGCCCGCGACCTGACCGAGGCCGAGATCTCCGAGCGGGGAGCGCAGGTCGGCATCGGGGCCGTCAAGTACGCGGACCTGTCGACCTCGGCGGCCCGTGACTACAAGTTCGACCTCGACCAGATGGTCTCGCTCAACGGCGACACGTCCGTGTACCTCCAGTACGCGTACGCCCGCATCAAGTCGATCTTCGGCAAGGCCGGCGACCGTACGCCGCTCGCCCACCCGGAGCTCGACCTGGCTCCGGCCGAGCGCGCGCTCGGTCTGCACCTGGACCAGTTCGGCGAGACGGTGGCCGAGGCCGCCGCCGAGTACGCCCCTCACAAGCTGGCCGCGTACCTGTACCAGCTGGCGTCGCTCTACACGACGTTCTACGACCAGTGCCCGGTGATCAAGCCGGAGCCGCCCACGGAGGTGGCGGAGAACCGCCTCTTCCTGTCCGATCTGACCGCCCGCACACTCCACCAGGGCATGGCCCTGCTGGGCATCCGGACGCCCGAGCGCCTCTGACGCTCCCGGGGCGGGTGGGTCACTGCTGAGCGACCCACTCGCCCTTGTCGGGCCAGTAGCCGTAGACCGTACGTCCCTCGATGGCGTGCGTACGGAACGGCTGCCCGCCGTCGTCGATCCGTACGGTCCCCTTCCGGTCCCCGGTGCTCCACTCCAGCTCCAGGTACCAGGCGACGGCGTGCTCCTCGGTGTGGACGTCGAGGTTGAGGACCTCCGCGTCCCCGGTGGCGACCTGGTACGGGAAGTCCTTCGCCGGCACCACCCGGTCCCCGTCCTGCCCGGCGACCGCCTTCACGTACGGCCGGGGCGCGTCGAGGTCGACGTCGAAGGTCTGCGGGGTGATCCCGCTGCCGCAGCCGTCGCCCATGGAGTACGCCGTCATGGCCGGCGGCCGGTCCCGCTCGACGACCCGGACGCGGAGCCGCGACAGCACGACGGGGTCCCGGGTGCGGCCGGTGACGGTCACCTGGAGCTGCATGTGCCCGCCGTCGATCCCGCCGAGCGCGCGGGCCCACGGGCGGGTGTCCTGCGGTGGGGGCGGCGGCGGCACGTGCTGCGGCTTCTGGTCGAGGACGTAGTACTGCCCGCAGGGTTCGGCCCAGTTGTACGAGCTGATGCCGGCGTTGAGCGGAGCGGACACCGGCGGCGCGGCGGAGCCCCCGCGCGGCTCCTTCTCCCCGTCCCGCACCACCAGATAGGCACCGGGCACGGCGAGGGCCACGACGGCGACCGCCGCCACCGCGGCCGACGCCCCCGTGAACCGCGCCCTGGGCGCCGGCTCCGGTGACGCCACGACGACGACCTCCGCCTCGCCGGCGGGGGAGGGCTCAGAGGGCTGGGCAGGCTCAGAGGGCTGGGCAGGATCGGGGCGGTTGGAGGGCTCCGAGGGCTTGGTGGGTTCGGAGGGCTCCGAGCGCTGGGCGAGCGGCGCCGTCTCCCCGCTCCGTCCCCGGGCCTCGTCGGCGACGATCCACGCGCGATGGAGCTCGACGAGCTCCTCCCTGGTGGCACCGCACAGCCGGCCGAGCCGTTCCACGGGGGCGAAGTCGGTCGGGACGGCGTCACCGTTGCAGTACCGGTGCAGGGTGGACGTGCTGACGTGGAGCCGCTTGGCGAGCGCTCCGTAACTCAGCCCCGACCGCTCCTTCAGCCCCCGCAGCAGCCCGGCGAGCCGGTCCCCCGTGTCCATCCGTCGCTCCCCCATCGCTGGTCGGCGTCCCAGGAACGCGTTCCGGGCGACGTATGTCTCCCCAGGTCAGAGGGGGTGGAAGCGTTCCAGCGTCCCTCATTGTCCCGCGTCGATCGACACCGGGTCACACCGGCTCGCAGCATGGAGCCATGCCGAACAGCCGCGTCGCCGACGCCCTGGCAGTGACGGTGCTGATCATCTGCACCGCGATCGTCATCACCCTCCTCGACGGCCGCTGAACGACCGGCCCACCGACCCACCGGCCCACGCACCGGCCCACCCATCGATCCGCCCACGGGGGAACCACCATGCGCTCGTCCATCCGTACCCTCACCCTGCCCGCCGCCGCGCTCATCGCGGCCCTCGCCCTCAGCGCCTGCCAGTCGTCCGACCAGGAGGCGGCGGCCCCGGCCCCCGCGAAGCCCGCCCCGACCACGGCTGAGCCCACGGCCGCGACCACGCCCACGCCCACAACCGCGACCGAGCAGCCCACGACGGCCCCGACGAAGGCACCGGCGACCAAGACCCCGGCGACTGCGACGGCCACGGCGACGACGGCCCCGCGGAAGACCACCGCACCGCCCACGAAGCCCGCGCCCCAGCCCGGCGCCACGAGCGGGACCCCCTCCCTGCGCCCCTGCACCGCCGCCGACGTGAAGGTCGTGGCGAGCAAGGTGAGCCGACCGATCAACCACCTCGCCCTCACGATCACGAACCTCGGCGACCGCACCTGCCTCGCCCTGAACGCGCCCCTGGTCGGCTTCGACCACAGCCAGGCGCCGATCGCGATCGTGGAGGACAGCAAGCCGCAGGCCGTGGTGACCCTGGCCCCCGGGGCCTCGGGCTACGCCTCCCTGATCCTCACCGGGGAGCCGGGCGAGGACACCCACGGCACGACCGTCCGCACGATCAAGGTCAACCTGACCGCGGACAGCATGGTGACGCTCAAGGCCCCGGAGGGCACGTACGTGGACGACGGCGCCGCCGTCTCCTACTGGCAGCAGGAGCTGGAGGACGCCCTCCAGTACTGACCCGCGCGTACAGACCCGTGACCGGGACGGGAGCCGACCGTCTACCGGTTGATCGGGTACGACTTCCGGCCGGACACCTCGTCGATCTCCGCGTGCGCCTTCTGGAGGAGCTGCGAGGCCAGGTCCATCAGGGCCCGGGCGCCCGCGATCTCCTCGCCGACCCTGAGCTGTTCGGGATCGGCGGGGTTCCGGTGGGCGGTGCCGTGGGCCCGGAACTCGGTGCCGTCCGAGAGCCGGACCATGGCGGCCGCCCGCGTCCGGTCACCCTCCTCCTTGAACTCCGTCTCGATGTGCCATCCGACCAGCGTGTGCATCATGAGGACCACCTCCGGGGAGGTACCTGTCGGGTACCTCTCCAGGGTGCGCCGTACCACGCGCCCCCACCACTCGCCCTCACCACGCGCCCCCACCGCTCGCCCCACGCGCACCACCCGCCCCGGAGATGGGTCGAAGCGTACGGGCGCTGTCAGTGCCGCCCCGTACGTTGCGGACATGGCGATGATTCCGAACCAGTTGCCCCGGCTCGCGTCCGACCCGTCCGGCCGGTCCCTCGGCCTCGACCTGCCGCCCGGCGCCCTCACCGGCCCGGCGGACGACCCGTACCTCTGGGCGGGCCACGGCCCCGCCGGCCCCGGCGCCTGGGCGGCCCTGCGCCCGGCGGCCCGCACGGCGGGCCTGCTGCCGGTGCTGCTGGGCGGGGACCGCGGCCCGGAGGAGTGGGATCTGGAGCCGGAGATGACGAGCGACCCGGCGGAGCACGACGCCGAGGACGTGCTCGCCGGGTTCTGGGAGGACTACGCGGACTCCGAGGTGCCCGAGGAGGAGCGGGACCCCCGGGTGACCGCAGTCGTCGAGGAACTCTTCGGCGAGCAGCCCGGATACGCGGAGCTGCTGGCCCCCTTCGCGGCAGGCTGGCCGGGCCTGGGCCCGGCACTGCCGCCGCGCACGGACCCCGACCGGGCCGCGGCCGGCCTCGCCGGGACCCTGACCGCGCCGGGCTCCTGGCTGGCGGACGCCCGCCCGGCGCTGGTCCGGGCGCGGCGCAGCGCCGACATACCGGCGGCCATCGGCTGGACGGGGCCGCTGAACCACGAGGACGACGTGGCTCGGCTCTCCGCCGTGCTGCGCTCCTGGGAGGACCGTTTCGGCGCCCGCGTCGTCGCGCTCACCTCCGACCAGCTGGTGGTGTCGGTGGCCGCACCGCCCCGGACGGCGGAGGAGGCCGAGGCGGTGGCGGCGGAGCACTTCGCCTTCTGCCCGGACGTCGTCACCCAGGGCGACCACGACACCCTGCGCGCCTACGCCCGCGAGGCGCTGGTGGACGCCCCGGCATGGAGCTTCTGGTGGGACTAGAAGCGGACCGGAGCCCGGACGCGGACCGGATCCCGGACACGCACCGGAGCCCGGGCACAGAGGGGATCCCGGACACAGAGCGGATCCCGGACACGCACCGGATCCCGGACGCAGAAGCGGATCCCGGCTAGCGGATCCCGGCTAGCGGGCCCCGGCGGAGAGCATCCGCGCGGCCTCGGTGGCCCAGTAGGTGAGGATCATCCGGCCGCCGGCGCGGCGGATGCCGGTGAGGGTCTCCAGGATCGCCTTGTCGCGGTCGATCCAGCCCTTCTCGGCGGCGGCCTCGACCATCGCGTACTCACCGCTGATCTGGTAGGCGGCGACGGGTACGTCCACGGCCTCGGCGACCTTCGCGAGCACGTCCAGGTACGGGCCGGCGGGCTTCACCATCACCATGTCCGCGCCCTCCTCCAGGTCCAGCGCCAGCTCGCGCATCGACTCGCGGAGGTTGGCCGGGTCCTGCTGGTAGGTCTTGCGGTCGCCCTTGAGGGAGGAGCCGACGGCCTCGCGGAAGGGGCCGTAGAAGGCGGAGGAGTACTTCGCGGTGTACGCGAGGATCGACACGTCCTCCTTGCCGATCGTGTCCAGCGCGTCGCGGACGACGCCGACCTGGCCGTCCATCATCCCGGAGGGGCCGACGACGTGGACGCCGGCGTCGGCCTGGACCTGCGCCATCTCGGCGTAGCGCTCCAGGGTGGCGTCGTTGTCGACCCGGCCGTCCTCGTCGAGGACGCCGCAGTGGCCGTGGTCGGTGTACTCGTCGAGGCACAGGTCCGACATGATCACGAGCTCGTCGCCGACCTCGGCGCGGACGTCGCGGATCGCGACCTGGAGGATCCCGTCCGGGTCGGTCCCGGCGGTCCCGAGCCCGTCCTTCTTCGCGTCCTCCGGCACACCGAAGAGCATGATCCCGGAGACCCCGGCCTCCACCGCCTCCACGGCGGCCCGGCGCAGCGTGTCCCGCGTGTGCTGCACGACGCCGGGCATGGCCGCGATCGGCACGGGCTCGGTGACGCCCTCGCGGACGAACGCGGGCAGGATCAGGTCGGCCGGGGAGAGACGGGTCTCGGCGACCATCCGGCGCATGGCGGGCGTCGTCCGCAGCCGCCGCGGCCGCGCCCCCGGAAAGCTTCCGTACGAGTTCATACGAGCGAGGCTACGCCCGCCCCCCGCCCCCACTTACCGACACGGTGTTGCCGCCGCACCCGCCGCACCCGCCGCCCCGGGCGGGCCTGCCTGCCGGCCCGCCCGCCCGCAACGGAACGGCGGCGCCGCAGCACGCGAAAGGTGCGGGCCCCCGCACCAACGGGAACCCGCACCCACCTCACCTCACCGCACTACGTGGTGCGCCGCCTCCGCGCCCCCGGGCGTCGCTCGCTCGGGCGCGTCACCGGGTCGCCCGCCTCCAGCGCCGCCTCCCGGCGCCGGATGCCGAACTCCGCCAGCGCCTCCGCGAGCTTGTGCACGGACGGCTCGGGCGACAGCACGTCGACCCGCAGCCCGTGCTCCTCCGCCGTCTTGGCCGTCGCCGGCCCGATGCAGGCGATGACGGTGACGTTGTGCGGCTTGCCGGCGATGCCGACGAGGTTCCGCACGGTCGACGACGACGTGAAGAGCACCGCGTCGAAGCCGCCGCCCTTGATCGCCTCGCGCGTGTCCGCCGGCGGCGGCGACGCGCGCACGGTCCGGTAGGCGGTGACGTCGTCGACCTCCCACCCGAGCTCGATGAGGCCCGCGACCAGCGTCTCGGTCGCGATGTCGGCCCGCGGCAGGAAGACGCGGTCGATCGGGTCGAAGACCGGGTCGTACGGCGGCCAGTCCTCCAGGAGCCCCGCGGCGGACTGCTCGCCGCTCGGCACGAGGTCCGGCTTCACGCCGAAGTCGACCAGCGCCGCGGCCGTCTGCTCGCCCACCGCCGCGACCTTGATCCCGGCGAAGGCGCGGGCGTCGAGCCCGTACTCCTCGAACTTCTCGCGCACGGCCTTGACCGCGTTCACGGACGTGAAGGCGATCCACTCGTACCGTCCGGTGACGAGCCCCTTCACGGCCCGCTCCATCTGCTGCGGGGTCCGCGGCGGCTCGACCGCGATGGTCGGGACCTCGTGCGGCACGGCGCCGTACGAGCGCAGCTGGTCGGAGAGCGACGCGGCCTGCTCCTTGGTGCGCGGCACGAGCACCCGCCAGCCGAAGAGCGGCTTGGACTCGAACCACGAGAGCTGGTCGCGCTGCGCCGGGGCGCTGCGCTCGCCGACCACGGCTATCACCGGCCGGTGGCCCTCGGGGGAGGGGAGCACCTTGCCCTGCTTGAAGACCTGCGCGATCGTCCCGAGGGTCGCCGTCCAGGTCCGCTGGCGGGTGGTCGTGCCGGCGATGGTGACGGTGAGCGGGGTGTCCGGCTTGCGGCCGGCGGCCACCAGCTCACCGGCGGCCGCGGCGACCGCGTCCAGCGAGGTGGAGACGACGACGGTGCCGTCGGAGGCGCCGACCTCGGCCCAGCACCGGTCGTCGGCGGTCCGCGCGTCGACGAAGCGGACGTCGGTGCCCTGCTCGTCGCGGAGCGGCACACCGGCGTACGCGGGGACGCCGACCACGTTCGCGACGCCGGGCACGACCTCGAAGGGGATGCCCTCGGCGGCGCAGGCGAGCATCTCGGCGCCCGCGTTCCCGTCGAGGCCGGGGTCGCCGGTCACCGCACGGACGACCCGCCTGCCGCCGCGCGCGGCCTCCATGACAAGATTGGCCGCATCCCTCAACACGGGGACACCGGCGGCTGTTGACGCCTCGTCAACAACCGTCAGCTCAGGCGTGCTCACGCCCGCGCGCGCATGGCCGCGGACGACTTCGAGGACCTCCGGCTCGGCGATCAGGACGTCCGCTCCGGCGAGGGCCTCGACGGCCCGGAGGGTCAGGAGTCCGGGGTCGCCTGGTCCTGCGCCGAGGAAGGTGACGTGGCCGTGGCCCGCGAAGACGGGGGACACGGGGCTGGTGGTCGGGCTGGTGGGGCTCAAAGTCGCTCCCCCATAAGACCGGCCGCACCCTTGGCGAGCATCTCGGCCGCGAGTTCGCGTCCGAGCGCCGCCGCCTCGTCGTACGAGGTGGGTACGGGACCGGTGGTGGACAGCTGCACCAGCGTCGAGCCGTCGGTGGTGCCGACGACGCCGCGCAGGCGCATTTCGGTGACAACCTGCCCGTGACCGGGGGCGTCGGCGAGGATGTCGGCGAGCGCTCCCACGGGTGCGCTGCAGCCGGCCTCCAGGGCGGCGAGCAGGGTTCGCTCGGCGGTCACGGCGGCCCGCGTCTGCGGGTCGTCGAGGGCGGCGAGCGTGGCGACGAGGTCGGAGTTCGACGCCGGGCATTCGACGGCCAGGGCACCCTGGCCGGGGGCGGGCAGCATGAAGTCGACCGGCAGGTGCTCGGCCGACAGACCGCCGAGGAGCTCCTCGGTGCCGCCGATGCGGTTGAGTCCGGCGGCGGCGAGGACGACGGCGTCGAGCTCGCCCTTGCGGACGTAGCCGACGCGGGTGTCGACGTTGCCCCGGATCGGGACGCAGGTCAGGTCGAGGCCGTGGCTGCGGGCGTACGCGTGCAGCTGGGCCATCCGGCGCGGCGAGCCGGTGCCCACGCGGGCGCCCTTGGGGAGCCGGTCGAGGGAGAGGCCCTCGCCGGTGATCAGGACGTCGCGAGGGTCCTCGCGCTTCGGGATCGCGGCCAGCACCAGGTCGGGGTGCTGGGCCGTCGGCAGGTCCTTCAGGGAGTGGACGGCGAAGTCGACCTCGCCGTCGAGCAGCGCGTCGCGCAGGGCCGCGACGAAGACGCCGGTGCCGCCGATCTGCGCGAGGTGCTCACGGGAGGTGTCCCCGTACGTGGTGATCTCCACGAGCTCGACGGGCCGGCCGGTCAGCTGCCGGACCGCGTCGGCCACGTGCCCGGACTGGGCCATGGCGAGCTTGCTGCGCCTGGTCCCGAGCCTCAGTGCCCTCTCGGTCATACTCGCCCTCGGTTCTTGACGTCGGCGTCATTCAGGTCGGCCCGGGAGACGGAAGCCACCGTCTCCGGGTCGAGGTCGAAGAGTGTCCGCAGCGCGTCGGCGTACCCGGCGCCGCCGGGCTCGCTGGCGAGCTGCTTGACCCGCACGGTCGGCGCGTGCAGGAGCTTGTCGACGACGCGGCGCACGGTCTGGGTGATCTCGGCGCGCTGCTTGTCGTCGAGGCCGGGGAGGCGGCCTTCCAGGCGGGCGACCTCGCTGGCCACCACGTCGGCGGCCATGGTGCGCAGGGCGACCACGGTCGGGGTGATGTGGGCGGCGCGCTGGGCGGCGCCGAAGGCGGCGACCTCGTCGGAGACGATGGAGCGGACCTGGTCGACGTCGTTGGCCATGGGGGCGTCGGCGGAGGCGTCGGCCAGCGATTCGATGTCGACGAGCCGGACACCGGGGATCCGGTGGGCGGCGGCGTCGATGTCGCGGGGCATGGCGAGGTCGAGCAGGTGGAGCGGCTCGTCGCGGCCCTCGGCGACCGCCTCGATCGCCTCGCCGGTGAGGACGAGTCCGGTGGCTCCGGTACAGGAGACGACGATGTCCGCCCGGCCCAGTTCGTCGCCGACGGCAACCATCGTGGCCGCGCGCGCGGCCACGCCCGTACCTCCGGGCTCGGCGAGGATCTCGGCGAGGCGCTCGGCGCGGGCGAGGGTGCGGTTGGCGATGACGATCTCGGCGACCCCGGCGCGGGCGAGGGTCGCGGCGGCCAGCGAGGACATCGAGCCGGCGCCGATGACCAGGGCCTTCTTGCCGCGGGCCCAGCTCTCGACCTCGGTGTCCTGGGCGAGCTGCTCCAGACCGAAGGTGACGAGCGACTGCCCGGCCCGGTCGATGCCGGTCTCGCTGTGGGCGCGCTTGCCGACCCGCAGCGCCTGCTGGAAGAGGTCGTTGAGGAGCCGGCCCGCGGTGTGCTGGACCTGGCCGAGGGCGAGGGCGTCCTTGATCTGGCCGAGGATCTGGCCCTCGCCGACGACCATGGAGTCGAGGCCGCAGGCCACCGAGAAGAGGTGGTGGACGGCCCGGTCCTCGTAGTGCACGTAGAGGTAGGGGGTGAGCTCGTCCAGGCCGACGCCGCTGTGCTGGGCGAGCAGCGTGGACAGCTCGGCGACGCCGGCGTGGAACTTGTCGACGTCGGCGTAGAGCTCGATGCGGTTGCAGGTGGCGAGGACGGTGGCCTCGGCGGCCGGTTCGGCGGCGAGGGTGTCCTGGAGGAGCTTGGTCTGGGTGTCCGCCTGCAGCGAGGCCCGCTCCAGGATGGAGACGGGGGCGCTGCGGTGGCTCAGCCCGACGACGAGGAGGCTCATGCCGGCATCACCGCGGGGGCGTCCCCGTCGGGTCCCTTGCGACCGCTGTCGGCGGTGGTGCGGGCGGCGGGCGGCGCCGCGGGCGGGGCGGTCTCCTCGCCCGGCTCCTCGCCGGCCTTGCGCTGCTCGTGGAAGGCGAGGATCTGCAGCTCGATGGAGAGGTCCACCTTGCGCACGTCGACGCCGTCGGGCACGGAGAGCACGGTCGGGGCGAAGTTGAGGATGGAGGTGACGCCGGCGGCGACGAGCCGGTCGCAGACCGCCTGGGCGACGCCGGCCGGGGTCGCGATGACGCCGATGGAGACGCCGTCCTCGGCGATGATCTTCTCCAGGTCGTCGCTGTGCTGGACGGGGATCCCGGCGACCGGCTTGCCGGTCATGGCGGGGTCGGCGTCGATCAGCGCGGCGACACGGAAGCCCCGGGAGGCGAAGCCGCCGTATCCGGCGAGCGCGGCGCCGAGGTTGCCGATGCCGACGATCACGACCGGCCAGTCCTGGGTCAGGCCGAGCTCGCGGGAGATCTGGTAGACGAGGTACTCGACGTCGTAGCCGACACCGCGGGTGCCGTACGAGCCGAGGTAGCTGAAGTCCTTGCGCAGCTTCGCGGAGTTGACGCCGGCCGCGGCCGCGAGCTCCTCCGAGGAGACCGTGGGTACGGAGCGTTCCGAGAGCGCGGTCAGGGCGCGCAGATACAGCGGAAGGCGGGCGACGGTGGCCTCGGGAATTCCTCGGCTACGGGTCGCCGGTCGGTGAGTTCGGCCAGTTGCCACGGTGCTCCTGCGGGATGAGCGGGGCTGCAGGCGGCCATATGTCCCAGGACCGCCCCGTCGAATGCAGGCTATGTCTTTGTGAACGCGTGCACAAAGATGGTGTCCGTTTTGTCTGCCCAAAGTGACCGGGGTCACGCGACCGGTTATCGACGGTACGGAACCGTCACACGGTGCGACGCGTCGAGATCCCGAAGGGGGCAAAGCCGCACACTCTCCTCACGACGTGACCCCCGAAAGCCAACAAAACGTCCACGATGGTAACCGGCTTTCGGTCAGGCACCCAGTTCGCGCCGGAGCCGATCGGCGTCCACCCGCCAGAAGGTGTGCTGCTCCCCGTCCACCAGGACGACGGGGATCTGCTCCCAGTACTCCTTGTGGAGCGCCTCGTCCTGGAGGATGTCCCGCTCCTCCCAGCGCGCCCCTGTCTCGGCGCAGACGGCCTCGATCACCGCCCGGGCGTCGTCGCAGAGATGGCACCCCGGCTTCCCGATCAGCGTCACGGTCCGCGCGGCCGGATCCTTGGCCGCGTCCTTCTTCTTGGTACGTCCGAACATGCCGTCCATTGTCCCGCCCGGTCACGGCGGTGACCCGCACTGTTCACACGACGGCATCCCCACAAGTCGGGAGGGACCGAACAGACTGGCTATGCTCCAGACATGGCCGCTCTGGGATGGCTCACCCCCCGTAGGCGCTCCGCCACCGCGCGCAGCGTCCTCGCAGGCGAGGCCGCCGCCGAGGCGGCCCGCAAGACCTCGCTCCAGCTGGAGCGGGAGCGCGAGGAGGAGGCCGCCGCCCTCGAAGCGGCCGAGGCCGCCGAAACCGCGCCCGAGGAGCCCGAGTTCCCCGTCGTGGGCGACGTCCGGGCCGCCGCCTTCTTCGACCTCGACAACACCGTGATGCAGGGCGCCGCGATCTTCCACTTCGGCCGCGGCCTGTACAAGCGGAAGTTCTTCCAGCGCCGCGAACTCGCCCGCTTCGCCTGGGCGCAGGTCTGGTTCCGGCTGGCCGGCGTCGAGGACCCGGCCCACATGCAGGAGGCCCGCGACAGCGCGCTCTCCATCGTCAAGGGCCACCGCGTCTCCGAACTGATGTCGATCGGCGAGGAGATCTACGACGAGTACATGGCCGACCGGATCTGGCCGGGCACCCGCGCCCTGGCCCAGGCCCACCTCGACGCGGGCCAGAAGGTCTGGCTGGTGACGGCCGCCCCGGTCGAGACGGCCACGATCATCGCCCGCCGCCTCGGCCTCACCGGCGCCCTCGGCACGGTCGCCGAGTCCGTCGACGGCGTCTACACCGGCCGCCTGGTCGGCGAGCTGCTGCACGGCCCGGCCAAGGCCGAGGCGGTACGCGCCCTGGCCGCCGCCGAGGGCCTGGACCTCGCCCGCTGCGCCGCGTACAGCGACTCGCACAACGACATCCCGATGCTCTCGCTCGTCGGCCACCCGTACGCGATCAACCCCGACACCAAGCTGCGCCGGCACGCCAGGGACCTGGAATGGCGGCTGCGCGACTACCGGACCGGCCGCAAGGCCGCCAAGATCGGCATCCCGGCCGCCGCGGGCCTCGGCGCCGTCGCCGGCGGCACCGCCGCCGCGGTCGCCCTGCACCGCCGCCGCCGCTGACCGCGCCCGTACCCGAACGCCCCGCCGCTCACGGAGAGCCACACCCGTGGCGATACGTTTCGGCTGCGATCATCTGCGACAACCACGGACCAGCGGGACTCACCCGTCCGTGGTCGAACAGCTCCCGCACACCCCGACTCCCGGGCATTCCCGCGCCCTTACCCAGGAGCGGCGGGGCTCACTCTCCCCTACCGCACATGAGCACAACGCAACGCCGACGCAATCACACTCGGAAGCCACTCGATCAATAACCGATCACGAAGTGCGACTTGATCTGCTTGCAAGCGGTAACAGAACCGACGTAATCGATGATTTGAGCAACTGGGTGTAGCGCTGCCTGTACGAAGCGTTATTCTCCTCAGACGCACAGCGGAACCCTCCCGTCGCCACGACGAGTGAACGGATCCGCACTGCACGTGATGGAAGCTCTGCCTCTGGGAGTCCCGTGTACCCACACGTCGGGGTTGACGCCTCGGGCCTGGCTACGCTGCGCGCAACGGTCCTCGACCACTTGCGTGGCTTCGTCCCCACCGCGTACGTCGGTCCTGCGCCCGCCTTCGCCTTCGCCGCACCGGCACCGGCCGGCCCTTGCTATGCCCTGGCCGACGGCGGTGCCGCCGTCGGCAGACGGGGCGCGCGCGGCGGCGCCGGCAACTCGACCGCCGCCCGACGCCCCACCGCCGACAGCGACAGCGCCCGGATGATGGATCTGGTCGAGCGCGCTCAGGCGGGCGAGGCCGAGGCCTTCGGCCGGCTGTACGACCAGTACAGCGACACCGTCTACCGCTACATCTACTACCGCGTCGGCGGGAAGGCGACGGCGGAAGACCTCACCAGCGAGACCTTCCTGCGCGCCCTGCGCCGGATCTCCACCTTCACCTGGCAGGGCCGCGACTTCGGCGCCTGGCTGGTCACCATCGCCCGCAACCTCGTCGCCGACCACTTCAAGTCCAGCCGCTTCCGGCTGGAGGTCACCACCGGCGAGATGCTCGACGCCAACGAGGTCGAACGCAGCCCGGAGGACTCCGTCCTCGAGTCCCTCTCCAACGCCGCGCTCCTCGACGCCGTCCGCCGCCTCAATCCCCAGCAGCAGGAGTGCGTCACCCTCCGCTTCCTCCAGGGCCTCTCGGTCGCCGAGACCGCACGGGTCATGGGGAAGAACGAGGGCGCGATCAAGACCCTCCAGTACCGGGCCGTCCGCACCCTGGCCCGACTCCTGCCCGAGGACGCCCGCTGACGGGACCGGCCCCACCGTTCCCGGACCGCCGACCGCCGCCGCCCCTCTCCCCGCCCCCCACTCCCCTCCCGTGTCCCCTCCCCCACAGAAGTCACTTGTTCCCCTCACCCACACCTCTCCCCCCACGCCACCACTGCCCGTCTCACATCACAGTCGGTGACGCTTCGATGACGCACTGGTCCGATCATCTTTCGCGCGTAACCCAAGTGCCGCGCCGCTCGTTGTGCGAAATGCAGGCTCCCTGTGGTCACGCCCTGCCTGCGGATACTCACTCGTTCGTGTGGATCCGCTCAAGGCGGGCAACCTTCCGGACCCCTTGGGGAGTCGACCGTCATGACGAGAGGAGGTGCCGCCAGTGATCGCGAACGTGCACCGGCGGGCGAACGCCTTCGCCCAGGCCCTGGAGGACCGGGCGCCCGAGGGCGAGGCGGCCGACCGGCCCGACGCCCCGGCCGACACGGGCGACCAGGGACGGCTTTTGGCCTTGGCGAGCGGACTCGGCGACCTGCCGAAACCCGAGCTCGACCCCGAGGTCAAGGTGGTGCAGCGAGCCCAGCTCGTCGCCGCCATGGAGGCGATGTTCGCCCAGGGGACGGCCGCCGCGGGCCCTACCGTCCCGGAGCAGCGGAGCACCAGGGGCGCCCACCGGGCATCCCCCCTGCGCAAACTCCGCCCGCGCAGCCGCTGGACGAAGGGGCTCGCCGCCGGCGGCCTCACCGTCGGGGTGGCGGCCGGAGCCTTCGGGGGCGTCGCCGCCGCCAGCTCCGACGCCCTCCCCGGTGACTCGCTCTACGGCCTCAAGCGCGGCATGGAAGACCTCAAGCTGGGCATGGCCGACGACGACGCCGACCGCGGGGGCATCTACCTCGACCAGGCGTCCACCCGGCTCAGCGAGGCCCGCCGCCTCATGGAGCGCGCCCGCGCCGGCGACCTCGACCACGAGTCCCTCAGCGAGATCCGGCGCGCCCTCGGCGGCATGAAGCACGACGCCGAGGAGGGCCACCGGCTGCTCCGCCAGGCCTACGACCGGGAGGGCGAGCTCGCCCCCATGGCCCGGCTGAACTCCTTCGCCCAGGCCCACCGCGACACCTGGAACGGCCTGCGCGACCGCCTCCCCGTCCAGCTCACGGACGTCGGCGAAGAGGTCAGCGGCGTCTTCGACGCCATAGACCAGGAAGTCGAGCCGCTCCAGTCGATGCTGCCCCGCACCTTCGAGAAGGGCGTGGCCGACCCCGGCTCCAGCAGCAGCCCCACCGCCCGGCAGAACCAGCCGGGCACGGACACCAGGCAACCCACGACCACCCAGGGCACCCCGTCCCAGGACGGTCACTCCGCCACCGCCCCCCGCCCCAGCGGCACCACCCAGGGCGTGGGCACCGGCACCACGACCGGCACCGGCACCACCCCGAGCCCGGGCGCCGAGACAGGCACCACCGCCCCCGAGGACGACGGACTCCTCGGCGGCAACACCGGCGGCCTCCTGCCGAGCCCGACGGGCACCACCGCCCCCGAGGAGGAGCAGGTGACCCCCACTCCCCCCGACGTCACCATCCCGCCACTCCTGCCGGGCCTCCTTCCAGGCCTCGGCATCGACAGCGAGGACGCTCGCTGACAAGAGGAAGGGGCGCCCCCACGGACGGGGGGCGCCCCTTCCTCCATTCCCGCACGACCCTCAGAAGAACACCGACCGCCGCTGCACCAGCAGCTTGTAGAGCGTGTGCTGGATCTGCTCGCGGACCTGGTCCGTCAGGTTGAACATCAGCATCGGGTCCTCCGCCGCCTCCGGCGGGTAGCCGTCCGTCGGGATCGGCTCCCCGAACTCGATCGTCCACTTCGTCGGCAGCGGCAGCATCCCCAGCGGCCCCAGCCACGGGAACGTCGGCGTCACCGGCACGTACGGCAGACCGAGCAGCCGCGCCAGCGTCTTCGCGTTCCCGATCATCGGGTATATCTCCTCGGCGCCCACGATCGAGCAGGGCACGATCGGCACCCCCGCCCGCAGCGCCGTCGAGACGAAGCCGCCCCGGCCGAACCGCTGGAGCTTGTACCGCTCCGAGAACGGCTTCCCGATCCCCTTGAAGCCCTCCGGCATCACGCCGACGACCTCCCCGGCCTTCAGCAGCCGCTCCGCGTCCTCCGCGCACGCGAGCGTGTGCCCCGCCTTCCGGGCCAGCTCGTTGACCACCGGCAGCACGAAGACCAGGTCCGCCGCGAGCAGCCGCAGATGCCGGCCCGCCGGATGGTGGTCGTGCACCGCCACCTGCATCATCAGCCCGTCCAGCGGCAGCGTGCCGGAATGGTTGGCGACGATCAGCGCCCCGCCCTTCTCCGGGATGTTCTCGACGCCCTTCACCTCCACCCGGAAGTACTTCTCGTACAGCGGGCGCAGCAACGACATCAGCACCTGGTCGGTCAGCTCGGCGTCGTACCCGAACTCGTCGACCTCGTACTCCCCCGTGACCCGCCGCCGCAGGAACGCGAGCCCGCCCGCGAGCTTCCGCTCCCACCCGGCCCGCCCGGTCTCCTCCGGGTCGGACTCCGCCACGGGCTCCGGGGCGGGCGCCTCGTCCGGCACCTCCCGCGCCCCCGGCAGCGCCCGTACGGCCGCCGGACCGCCGGTCCCGGCACCGGACGGCTCCTCGGGCCGGCCCGGCCGCCGCCGGGCCCGCGAACGGTCGTCGTCGAAAGGAATCACCTTGGCGTCCGCCATCGCTGTCGCCGCTCCTCAGGCACCGTCGTGAGAGTCAGGAGAAGGAACCGCCCCCGGGACGACCCGGCCCGCCAGCCGGTCGACCGCCCCCGCGAGCCGCTCCGGCGGCAGCAGCCCCGGCCCCCGGCTCGCCGCGAAGTCCGCGAAGGTCTCCGCCGTCGAGTATCGCGGCCGGAAACCCAGCACCTCCCGCAGCTGGACGGTCGACACGACCCGCCCGTGCGTGAGGAGCCGGATCTGCTCGGGCGCGAAGTCCGTCAGCCCCACCGTGCGCAGCGCCGAGCCGACCCAGGTCACCGCGGGCAGCAGCACCGGCACCGTCGGCCGCCCGAGCCGCCGCGCGCACTGGGACAGCAGCAGCACCCCGTCGCCCGCCACGTTGAAGGTCCCGCTGTTCAGCGACGCCCGGCGCGGCTCCTGCGCCACGAGCCGCAGCACGTCGATCACGTCATCCTCGTGGACGAACTGGAGGCGCGGGTCGTACCCCAGGACCGTCGGCAGCACCGGCAGCGACAGGTACTCGGTCAGCGGCGACTGCACCCGGGGTCCCAGAATGTTCGCGAACCGCAGCACGCACACCGCCACGTCCGGCCGCCGCCGGGCGAAGCCCCGCACGTACCCCTCGACCTCGACGGCGTCCTTGGCGAAACCCCCGCTCGGCAGCGACTTCGCCGGCGTCGTCTCGGTGAAGACCGCCGGGTCGCGCGGCGCGGAGCCGTACACGGCCGTACTGGACTTCACGACGAGCCGGCCGACCCTCGGCGACTGCTGGCAGGCCCCGAGGAGCTGCATGGTGCCGATGACGTTGGTCTCCTTGACCGCCGTCCGGCCGCCGGCGCCCAGCGCCGTCCCCGTCACGTCGAGGTGCACCACCGTGTCCACCTCGTGCTCCGCGAGGACCTTGGCGATGGCCGGCCGACGGATGTCCGCCCGGACGAAGTCGGCGGCCCCCAGCGGATGCGCGGGCTCCACCGCGTCCACGGCCACCACCCGCTCCACCTCCGGGTCCCGCTGGATCCGCCGCACGAAACGGCCCCCCAGATGCCGGGCGGCACCGGTGACGAGCACGACCTTGCCCAAGATCAGCGCCTTCCGTCCGAACTTCCGTCCGTCTTTCCGTAGCCGCCACCGTAGCGCCTGAGCATTTCGGCGCAATGAAAACGTGGCCCTCCACCGCTGACGGTGAAGGGCCACGTCTTCTCACGCACGGGAAACCGCTCGCGCGGCCGCCGCTTACTTCTTGTTGCGACGCTGAACGCGCGTGCGCTTGAGCAGCTTGCGGTGCTTCTTCTTGGCCATCCGCTTGCGCCGCTTCTTGATAACAGAGCCCACGACTACCCTCGCTCACTTCTTCTCACTGGTGCGGGGCGTCTGGGCCCACACGACCTACGAGGGGTCAGCCTACCGCCCCTGGCACCACACGAGTAATCCGAGGGCCGGACGCGGCTCACCGGCCGTTCGGCCGCAGGTCGGCCGCGCGCCCCCTACGCGGTCCCCACCCCCACGTACGACTCCCTCAGGTACGCGTGAACCGCCTGCTCCGGGACCCGGAAGGACCGGCCCACCCGGATGGCCGGCAGATGACCGCTGTGCACCAAGCGGTACACGGTCATCTTCGATACGCGCATCACCGCGGCGACTTCCGCCACGGTCAGGAACTTGACCTCGTTGAGAGGCCGATCGCCAGCAGCCATGACCCACCTGTACCTTCCGCCGCGACGCCCACCGGCTTCCCCTCCGGTGACTCTTCGTCGTCGAACGCTCACGCATCAGCCTAGGGGCGGGTGGTGCGAGTGGGGAAGAGGAGCCCCTATCGCCCGTTTACCGTGACAGACACGCTCGATTGAGTACATAGCGCGTGAGGGGACGGTAGTACGCCGAGGGCACGCCGTCATCCAGCGGGACGGCCACCGCCACCTGTCCCTCGGCCTCCCCGACGAAGAGCGCCGGATCGTCGGTGTCGGCCAGCCCGATCGCCTCGACACCCAGCTGACCAGCACCGCAGACCCAGCCGTGGTCGCCCACGACCAGCTCCGGCAGCGGCCCGCCGGCCTCCGCGGCGCTCTCCAGGGCGGCCCGCACGGGCAGCGCCGAGTGGGAGTGCGCCCCCGGCTCGCGCCCGCCCTCCGACGGCCCCGCCTCCCGTACGAACGCGACGCCGCGTACGTAGTCGAGGACGTACGTGCGTAGACCGAACCGGGTCGTTATGTCGACACATCGCCCCTGCGCCGGGGTGAGTACGTCACATCCCGCCGCCGACAGGGCGTCTGCGAGCGCGACGTAGAAACCGAGCAGCCGGTGTGGATGCCCGGTCCCGAACAGCACCGGAGCCCGCCGCGCCGCCGCCACCGCCAGCCGCCCGGCGAAGGCGTCCAGGCCACGCAGCGTCCGCTCCGGATCGATCGCGTCCGGCCCCGAGCGGTACGCCGGATCCCCCGACACCCCGCACCTCTCCGCCATCAGCCGCAGCAGGTCCGCCTCGCCCCAGCCGCCGGCCGGCACGAGCCCCAGCGTCACCCGAGGGTCCCGCGCGGCGAAGAGCCGGTAGCTCCGCAGGCTCTCCTCCCGCGAGGTCGCCACCGTCCCCGCCAACCCCGCCGCCAACAGATGCGCCCGCAGCGCCCCGGTACTCAACACCCTCACGATGCTGCCGGATCACCACTGTCGGGGCGTCAGAATCCGCTGTAGGCCGCACAGTTGGCGTAACAGGGCGGTACGGGTCAGGCGAGCAGCCCGCGCAGCGGGAAGGCCGCCTTCCGGGTCGCGAGCACCGCCTGGTCGAGGCGGTCCGCCGGGTCGTAACCGGCCGTCCAGTCACGGAAGTCCACCGGCCACCGCCCGTCCGTCATCCGCCCCGGACCCAGCTGCCGGGTCCGCGCGTACACCTCGTCCCGCCACGAGGACGGCACCACCGTCTCGGGCGCCACGGGCGCGTGCGCCGCGATCCCCACCAGGTGCGTCCACGACCGCGGTACGACGTCGACCACGGCGTATCCGCCGCCGCCGAGCGCCACCCAGCGGCCGTCCGCGTGGGCGTGCGCCAGCTCGTGGCACGCCTCCTGCACGGCCCGCTGCGCGTCCAGCGACACCGCCAGGTGGGCCAGCGGGTCGTCGAAGTGGGTGTCCGCCCCGTGCTGGGTCACCAGGACCTGCGGCCGGAAGTCGGCGAGGAGCTCCGGCACCACCGCGTGGAAGGCCCGCAGCCAGCCGGCGTCCCCGGTGCCGGCGGGCAGCGCCACGTTCACCGCGCTCCCCTCGCCGGCCCCGGCCGCGCCGGTCTCCTCCGGCCAGCCGGTCTGCGGGAACAGCGTCCGCGGATGCTCGTGCAGCGAGATCGTCAGGACCCTCGGGTCCTCCCAGAACGCCGCCTGCACCCCGTCCCCGTGGTGCACGTCGACGTCCACGTACGCGACCCGCTCCGCGCCCAGTTCCAGGAGCCGGGCGATGGCCAGCGAGGCGTCGTTGTAGACGCAGAAACCGGCCGCCCCGCCGGGCATCGCGTGGTGCAGCCCGCCGGCGAAGTTCACCGCGTGCCGCGCCTCGCCCCGCCACACGGCCTCCGCCGCCGCCACCGACTGCCCGGCGATCAGCGCGGACGCCTCGTGCATCCCCTCGAACGCCGGATCGTCGACCGTCCCGAGCCCGTACGCCTGGTCGGCGTGGCGCGGATCGGCGGAGGCGGCCTTCACGGCGGCCAGGTAATCCTCGCGGTGCACGAGCCGCAGTGTCGAGTCCCCGGCCGGCCTGGCCGCCACCACGTCCACCGCCCGGTCGAGCCCGAAGGCACGGACCAGGCCCATGGTCAGTGCGAGCCGTACCGGGTCCATCGGGTGCTGGGGTCCGAAGTCGTACCCCGTGACAGCTTCATCCCACATCAACAGTGCGCGGCCGCTCATGACCGCCACCGTATCGGGCCTCCCTCGCGCCGAACGACGTGGCATACACCACGGTCACCAGGACGAGCACCATCGGCACCACCATGGCCCCCCGGTAGCTCCAGGCGTCCCCGAGCGCCCCGACCAGCGGCGAGCCGACGAGGAAGCCGACGTAGTTGAAGACGTTGAGCCGCGCGACGGCCGCGTCGCTGTTCTCCGGGAAGAGCCGCCCGGCCGCCGCGAAGGTCTGCGGCACGATCACGCTCAGCCCGAGTCCGAGGACGGTGAAGGCCGCGATCCCCACCCACGCCGACGGCGCCACCGCCACCAGCGCGAACCCGCACGCCGCGAGCACCGCCCCGGCCCGCACGACCGCCGACGCCCCGAAGTACCGCACCCCCAGGTCGCCCACGGCCCGCCCGAGCAGCGTCGTCACCATGTACGCGTTGTACGGGACGGTCGCCGCCTCCTCGGAACTGCCGAGCACGTCCTGGAGGTACTTCGCCGACCAGTTGGAGACCGTCGAGTCCCCGATGTACGCGAAGGTCATCACCAGGCACAGCGGCAGCAGCAGCCTGAACGACGTCGCCCCGCCCCTCGCCTCCCCGCTCCCGTCCGGCGCGGGCTTCCCGTCGACGTACCACCGGCTGCCGAAGTACGCCGCCGGCGCCAGCACCACGACGACCGGCAGGTAGGACCAGAACAGTGTCAGGTGCCAGTGCGCCCCGGCCCAGGCCAGCGAGGCCCCCGCGATCCCGCCGAGGCTGTACGCGGCGTGGAAGCCGAGCATGATGCTCCGGCCGTACGTCCGCTGGAGGCTCACCCCCAGCATGTTCATGGAGGCGTCGAGCGCGCCGACCGCGAGCCCGAACACCCCCAGCGCCAGGGCCGCCGTCCACAGGGCGTCCCCCGCCCCCACGCCGAGCAACGCGAGGAGCACGACGGGCTGGGACCACCGCAGCACCCGCGAGGGCGCCACCCGGGCCACGACCTTCTCGGTCGCCACGCTCGCGACCCCGGCGAGGATCGGCACGGCGGCCAGGAAGAGGGGCAGCAGCCCGTCCGAGATCCCGTACCGGTCCTGGATCCCGGGTATCCGGGTCACGAGCAGCGCGAAGGCCACGCCCTGGACGAAGAAACTGAGGGCCAGGGACCCCCGCCCCCGCCGCAGCCGCACATCGGTCATGGCCGCACAGCGTAGGCCCGCCGCCTACCGATGGGTAGATGGATCACAGACCCAAAAGGGCGGGCAGTTCCTCCATCCGCGAGAAGAACCCCCGTGCTCCCGCCAGCCGGTCCCGCGGTGTCATCGCCGTGAACCCGTACACGTCCATACCGGCCGCGACGGCCGCCTGCACCCCGAGCCTGCTGTCCTCGACGACGACGCACCGCTCGGGCGCCACCCCCATCCGCGCGGCCGCGTGGAGGAAGAGGTCCGGCGCCGGCTTGCCCCGCCCCACGTCCTCGGCGCTGTAGACGAGCTCGTCGGGGAAGTAGGCGTCGAGCCCGGTCTTCCGGTGACCGACCCGGATCCGCTCGTGACTCCCGGACGAGGCCACGCAGTACGGGACTCCGTCGGCGACGAGCCGCTTCAGCACGTCCACCGCCCCTTCCACCGGCTCCAGTTCCTCCTGGAAGGCGGCGAAGACCCGTGCGTTGAAGGCCGAGTCGAAGTCCTCGGGCAGCCGCTGCCCGGTCCGCTCCCGCACGAGGTCGTGGATCCGGTGCATCGCGGACCCCATGTAGTCACGGACGGATTCCTCGTACGTGGTGGGGTGCCCGAGCTCGGTGAGGTAGCCGGCCAGCAGACGGTTGGAGATCGGCTCGCTGTCGACGAGCACACCGTCGTTGTCGAAGATGATCAGGTCATGGCTCATGCGCCCAGCCTAGAACGCAAAAATGCCTCAACCCCCGGACATGGTCCGGGGGTTGAGGCTAAAAATTGTTCGGCGGCGTCCTACTCTCCCACAGGGTCCCCCCTGC
>NZ_JBEZNU010000050.1:0-28989 GCF_040653375.1 Streptomyces sp. NPDC047974 | reverse complement strand
CTCCGGGGTTCCGGCTCGACTTCGGCTTCTGCTTGTTGTTGCGCAGCAGCCGGTCGGAGGAGAGCTCGACGGCGGCCGTGTACCCGAGCGTCTCCCTTCCTCCCTCAGGAGGTCCTGCCGTGACCAGCCTCGCCACGAGCCCCGCCGCCACCCCCGTGACGGTCGCCGCGGCCGCGACCCAGCGTCCGTCCGAGGGGTCGGTGCACTCCTGGGACCTCTCCACCGGTGTCGACGGGCCCGGCACCCGCTTCGTCACCTTCCTCTCCGGCTGCCCGCTGACCTGCCTCTACTGCCACAACCCCGACACGTGGCGGATGCGGAACGGGAAGCGGACCTCCGCCGACGACGTGATCGCCGAGGCGTCCAAGTACGTCCGCTTCATCGCCGCCTCCGGTGGCGGCGCCACCGTCTCCGGCGGCGAACCGCTCCTCCAGCCCGTCTTCACCGGCGAGCTGCTGCACCGCATGAAGCACGAGCTGGGCCTGCACACCGCCCTCGACACCTCCGGCTTCCTCGGCGTCCGTGCCACCGACGCCCTGCTGCGCGACACCGACCTCGTCCTCCTCGACATCAAGTCCTGGGACCCGGAGACGTACCGGAAGGTCACCGGCCGTCCGCTGAAACCGACCCTGGACTTCGCCCGGCGCCTCGCCGGGCTCGGCCAGGACGTGCACGTCCGGTTCGTCCTCGTCCCCGGTCTCACCGACGACCCCGCCAACGTCGAGGGCGTCGCCGCCTTCGCCGCCGGCCTCGGCAACGTCTCCCGCGTCGACGTCCTCCCCTTCCACAAGCTGGGCGAGGCCAAGTGGCAGGCCCTCGACATGCCCTTCACCCTCCACGACACCCCGTCGCCGGCCCCGGAGCAGGTGGCGGCCGTCCGGGAGGTCTTCCAGGGCCACGGCCTGTACGCGGTCTGACGGCCTGCAGATGGTCTGACGGCCTGCAGACGGTCTGACGTCCGCCCCCTCCGGCCCGGCGACACGGTCACCCACACGCCGGGCATAACGGGCTCAAAAGGTACATACGTCCTACCGTGGCCCCGTGACCGAGCCACCACAGACCGCCGAGCCCGCCGCTCCCGAGCCGGAGGCGACCGCTGCGCTTTCGGACGGCCCCGCACGCCGGACCCCCGCCGCCGTCCGCCGCCGCGCCCTCCTCGCCGGCACCGCCGTCTCCGCCCTCCTCATCGTCGCGATCGTCTTCGGCAGCCGGCTCCTGCGCGACTTCGACTCGGCCCTGCTGCCCTACGCCGTCGCCACCGTCTTCCTCGCCTTCGGCGTCGCCTACCGCTACACGGTCTGGATCTCCGCCCCCGGCGCCCGGCGCCTCTTCCGCCAGGGCTGGCGCTCCTTCTTCTCCGCCGCCAACTTCCGCAAGGCACCCACCGCCCTGCCGAGGATGATCGCCACCTATCTCGGCTTCCAGAAGTTCCTCGGCGCCCGCTCGCACGCCCGCTGGGCCGCCCACCAGCTCCTCTTCTGGGGCTGCATCCTCGCCGCGCTCATCACCTTCCCCCTCACCTGGGGCTGGTTCACCTTCACGTCCGGCACCGGCGACGGCCCCGGCTACGAGATGCGGATCTGGGGCTTCAAGGTCCTCGGCTTCGACTCGCTGAACATCTTCGGCTGGCTCATGTTCCACGGCCTGGACATCGCCGCCGTCCTCGTCATCGCCGGCGCCTCCTACTTCCTGTGGCGGCGCATGAAGGACCGCGGCGCCATCACCGGCCAGCGCTTCGCCTACGACCTGATCCCGCTGATCGCCCTCATCGTCATCTCGGTCACCGGCCTGCTGCTCACCTTCTCGTCGATCTTCCTGCACGGCGGCGGCTACGAGTTCCTGGCGATCCTCCACATGGTCTCGGTCGTCTTCACCCTCGTCTACATCCCCTTCGGGAAGTTCTTCCACATCATCCAGCGGCCCGCCGCCGTCGGCATGCAGCTCTTCAAGTACACCTCCCGCCGCAGGGACGGCGCCGCCGAGGAACTCCAGGCCTGCCGCCGCTGCCACGAGCCCATCGACACCCCCGCCTACGTCGAGAACCTGCGCGGCACCATGCAGGACCTCAAGCTCGACTTCGACGAATGGGCCGAGTACTGCCCCCGCTGCAAACGCGTCCTCCGCGGCAACGCCTACCTCACCCACGTCAAGAAGGGTTTCAAGTAAGTGACCGCGACCGACCCCTCCCGGGCAGTGCCGCTCGATCCCTCCGTCGCTCCGCCCGGCACCCGGAACTTCCGGGACGCCGGGGGGATCCCCGCCGACCGGTGGCACGCCGACCAGAACGAGGAGACGCTCGTCCCCACCCACTGCTGCTTCTGCGGGGTGCAGTGCGGGATGTACCTGCGGGTCGACCGCGCGGGCAAGGTCTTCGGGGTCGAGCCCCGGAACCACGACATCAACCGGATGCGGCTCTGCCCCAAGGGCATCAACGCCTACCAGCAGGTCAACCACCCCGACCGGCTGACCTCGCCGCTGATGCGGCGCACCAGGGACGAGGAGTTCCGGCCGGTCAGCTGGGAGGAGGCGCTCGATCACACCGTCGCCGAGATCCGCCGCATCCAGGGCGAGTACGGCAACGACGCCTTCGGGCTGCTCGGCGGGGCCAGCCTCTACTCCGAGAAGACCTACCTCGTCGGGAAGTTCGCCCGGGTCGCCCTCAAGTCCAAGCACGTCGACTACAACGGGCGCCTCTGCATGGTGTCCGCAGCCGGCGCCAACAAGCTCGCCTTCGGCATCGACCGGGCCGGGAACCCCTTCTCCGACATCCTCCTCACCGACTGCCTCCTCATCGCCGGCTCCAACGTCGGCGAGTGCTTCCCGGTGATGACCCAGTACCTGTGGGGGGCCCGCGACCGGGGGGCCTCCCTCATCGTGGTCGACCCCCGGCAGACCGCCATCGCCCGCACCGCCGACGTCCACGTCGCCCTCAAGCCCGGCACCGACTCCGCCTTCTTCAACGCCGTGCTGCACGTGATCGTCGCCGAGGGCCTCACCGACGAGGCGTACCTCGCCGCCCACACCACCGGCTGGGACGAGGTCCGCGCCACCGTCGCCGCGTACCCGCCGGCCCGCTCCGCACAGATCTGCGGCGTCCCCGAGGAACAGATCGTCCGGGTCGCCCGCATGTTCGCCGGCGCGGGCAAGGCCATGGCCTGGCACGCCCGCGGCGTCGAGCACCACTCGCAGGGCGTCGAGAACTGCCTCACCATCATCAACCTCTGCGTCGCCACCGGGAACATCGGCAGGCCCGGCGCCGGCTACGGCACCATCACCGGTCAGGGCAACGGCCAGGGCGGCCGCGAGCACGGCCAGAAGTCCGACCTCCTCCCCGGCGGCCGCTCCATCTCCAACCCCGAGCACCGGCGGCAGATCTGCGAGATCTGGGGCATCGAGGAGTCCGAACTCCCGCCCGCCGGCACCTCCATGATGGAGATGGTCTGGCAGATGCAGCGCGCCGAGATCCGCGGCCTCATCGGCATCTGCAACAACCCCTTCGTCTCCCTCCCGAACTACGCCACGGTCAAGGAGGGGTACGACACCCTCCAGTTCCACGCCCAGTTCGACTTCTTCCTCTCCGAGACCGCCGCCAACGCCCACGTCGTCTTCCCCGTCACCGTCTGGGCCGAGGACGAGGGCGTCATGGCCAACGCCGAGGCCCGCGTCGTCAAGCACAACAAGGCCCAGGAGCCCCCGGCCGGGGTCCGCACCGACACCTGGGTCATGTGCGAGCTCGCCAAGCGGCTCGGAGCCGGCGACAAGTTCGCCTTCCCCGACTCCCGCTCGGTCTTCGAGGAGCTGCGGATCGCCTCCGCCGGCACCGTCAACGACTACTACGGCATCACCTACGAGCGGCTGGAGGAGACCGGCGGCATCGCCTGGCCCTGCCCGACGACCGAGCACCCCGGCACCCCCCGCCTCTTCGAGGACGGCCGCACCTACCACCCCGACGGCAGGATCCACCTGCAGGTCGTCGAATGGCACCCGCCGATGGACCCGTACAGCGAGGAGTACCCGCTCTCGCTCACCACCGGCCGCACCGTCGCCCACTTCCTCTCCGGCAACCAGACCCGGCGGCTCGGCGCCCTCGTCGAGCAGACGCCCCGGCCCTGGGTCGAGGTCCACCCCTCGCACGGCTTCCGCAACGGCGACCCGGTCCGCGTCGTCACCCGGCGCGGCAGCGAGGTCTTCCCCGCCCTGGTCACCGAGGCCATCCGCCCCGACACCGTCTTCGTGCCCTACCACTGGCCCGTCCCCACCGCCGCGAACGCCCTCACCATCGACGCCCTCGACCCCCGCTCGAAGATCCCCGAGTACAAGGTCTGCGCGGCCCGCATCGAGGCCGCCGAACGCGTCGACGAGGTCCCCGCGCCACCGACCGCCCCCGGGCAGCTCGCCTACCCGGAGACGCAGGTCTCCCGCACCGACCCCCTGCCGCCCACGTCCCCGCAGGGCCGTGGCACCGCGGAGAGGAGCTGACCGCGCATGATGGGCCGCACGATCTTCATCGACCCGGGCCGCTGCATCGGCTGCCAGGCCTGCGTCTCCGCCTGCCGCGAATGCGACTCGCACCGCGGCAAGTCGATGATCCACCTCGACTACCCCGACGAAGGCCACTCCGTCGCCTCCCTTCCCACCGTCTGCATGCACTGCGAGGACCCCGTCGCCCCCTGCGCCGAGGTCTGCCCCGCCGACGCGATCCTGGTGACCGCCGACGGCGTGGTGCAGCAGGCCGACACCACCCGCTGCATCGGCTGCGCCAACTGCGTCAACGCCTGCCCCTTCGGCGTCCCGAAGATCGACCTCCAGGCGAAGCTGCAGATGAAGTGCAACCTCTGCTACGACCGCACCGCCTACGGCCTCGCCCCGATGTGCGCGACCGTCTGCCCCACCGGCGCCCTCTTCTACGGAACCCTCGAAGAGCTCCAGAACGAGCGCCCCGGCGTCCAGGTCGCCGACTCCTTCACCTTCGGCACCACCACCGTCACCACCGGTGTGGCGATGGTCGTCCCCGCCGACAAGGTCCAGTGGCCCGTGCCCGGGGGGCTGCCGGTCGTCGAGATCAATGGAGTGGACGTGAGCGCAGCGAACTCGGACAAGGGTGGCGGCGGGCGACGGGAGGGCGTCCGATGAGCGTCACCGACCCGCAGCCGCCCGTGCCGGACGCGGGCGCCGACGCGGCGCAGGAGGCGCTCCGCGACCGGATCGCCGCCGACTCCCTCACCACCCGCCGCGACTACCTGCGGATCGTCGCCACCGTCTCCGGCGGTCTCGCGGTCGGCGGGGTCGCGGTCGCCTCCGGCATCCTGCACCGGCACGGCGACGCCGACGGCGTCCCCGAGGTGAAGAGGATCGCCGACGTGATCCTGCCCGGCGAGTCCCTCGCCTTCCGCTACCCGGGCGACGAGGACCGGGCGATCGCCGTCCGCATGGAGGACGGCACCCTCGCCGGCTACTCCGCCGTCTGCACCCACCTGGCCTGCGCCGTCCTGTGGCGCAAGGACCGGGGCAGCGAGGGCGAGCTGTACTGCCCCTGCCACGAGGGGGTCTTCGACGCCCGCACGGGAGAGGTGACGGCCGGCCCGCCGCCGCGCGGGCTGCCGAAGGTGATCCTGGTCGAGCAGGTCGACGGCAGCGTCTGGGCCATCGGCACCGCCCGCTCCGGAGAGAGCCTGCAGGAGGGCTACTGCCGCCAGCGCGGCGCCGGCACCCCGCCCTGTGCCGCTCTGCGGGCCGACGCGCCCGCCGGCCGGCCCGGCACCGAGAGGAGCGAGCGCGCATGACGAACGGAGATCCGGTCCCGGAGCGTCCCGCGTACCGCCCGGGGAGCGCGGAGCCGCGGCTGAACCGTCCGGTGCACGAGCGCTATCCGCAGATCCGGCCCACGAGCGGATACGGCGACCCGCGGATCCGGCACACGGGGCCGGGTCCGGGGGCGGGCACGGAGCAGGAGCCGGAGCGCTCCTCGAAGCTGTCGGCGCGGCTCGCGCTGGCGCTCACGGTGGTGATCGGCCAGCTCTGGGGGCTGACCATCGTGGTGGACGAGTGGATGTCCGGCGACACCGGCACCGCCTGGTGGGGCGCGGGATTCCTCGTCCTGTCGTTCCTGGTGGTCCTCGGGCTGTGGGCGCTGGATCCGAAGGACCGCTGATCGGGCCGGTCCGGGGCGGGGGAGCGGGCGTACTCTGAAGACATGAGCACCGCCCCCGCCCACGGACCGCGAGACGCGAAGCCGAACGGCATTCGGCCGAATTCCCAGAAGCCTCCGAAGCCGGTGATCGTCTTCGACGATCCGCTCGACGTGCAGTCCGCGGACGACACGGACCGCGGGTGGGGTGAGCGGCCTCCGGCCGGCGGCGGCGCCGCCGACCTCGCGCGCTTCCTCGACGAGAAGCCGCCGCACCACCTCTGACGCCGGGGCGTGTCTCCGGTCAGGAGGTGGAGTGGGTCCCCTTGTCGCTGCTGGGGCCGCGCTGCGCGACCAGGTGGTCGCGGATCTCCTTGAGCACCTCCAGCTCGCTGACCTCCAGGACCTCCTCGACGCCCTCCTTCGCCTTGTCGTGCGCGGCACGCTTGGCGAGGACCTTGGCCATCGGCAGGACCATCAGGAAGTAGACGACGGCCGCGGTGATGATGAAGCTGAGGACCGCGCTGAGGACGGTGCCCCACATGATCGGGATGCCGGTGACGACGTTGCCGGCGTCGTCGATCTGGCAGGGGCCCTTGAGGCAGGACCGGTAGCTCTCCAGGTCCTTGGTACCGAAGGCGCCCACCAGCGGGTTGATGACTCCCTTGACCACCGAGTTCACGATGTTGGTGAACGCGGCACCGATGACGACCGCCACCGCGAGGTCGATCACGTTCCCGCGCATCAGGAAGGCTTTGAAGCCCTCCAGCACGCTTTCCTTCTTCTCGGCCACCAAGGTGCCTTTCTTCGGGTGGGCTGCTGTGTGCGCAGCCATTAGGCCGTGAAGGGCGCGAGGCCGTCCAATCCGTACACACGGGACGGTGACTTGACAGTGAGTCAGTGCGAATCAGCACACTGTCACCGCCAGTTGGGACGTGACACCGGCACCTGCCAGCGCCGTCGCGGTCGCCCGGGGCACGGAGAGGACGATCAGCGCCCCGCCGTCCGAACGAGTCTCGCCCGGGCGGGGGACTTCGGCCACTCGGGCGGCCCGCGCCACCACCCGCGCCGTGCTGTCGCCGTTCCCCAGCGGGGAGTTGGCGAAGGGTGCGGCGATGACGTCCACGCGGTCGCCGGCGCGCAGGAGTCGTACGGCCTCCGCGTCGGCGATCCGTACCGGCGCGGACACGAGCCGGACGGGGGCGGGCGCGGGCGCGCGGGCCGCGGGTGCGGAGACGGGCCGGGCCCCGGGGTCGGACCGGCCCGGTGGCCCGGTCCGGGAGTCGGTGGCGGTGGCGGTGGTCAGCGCGAGGGCGGCGGCCGTGAGCAGGAGGAACGCGCCGGGCGCGTGGCGCAGCCGGGGCCGGAGCCGTCCGCCGCGGACCCGCAGCGGCGGGAAGTCCGGCACCGGGCAGGGCCCGGGCACGGGCCCCGTGGGGTTCGTGCCCGGCGCGTTCGCGGGTACGTTCGCGGGGGCTTTCACGGGCGCGTTCGCGTGGCCGGCACGCGTGTGTGTCGTCTTCATGCGCCCACGGTGGCGGCCGTCCGGCGAGCCCGCTCCGGCCTGTGGAGAACCCACTGCCTGTGGACAACCCGCCCACGCCTGGGGGGTATGCCGAAGCCCCGGTCCCCCTTGTGGGGGCCGGGGCTTCGGTGATGCGGTGTGCGGGGTGGCCTCAGGCGGCCGGCGTCGAGCCCGCCGACGTCGAGGTGCTCGTCGACGAGGCCGGCTTCGCGTCCGAGGAGGACGACGACGAGGAGGTGGACGTCGTGGAGGACGTCGAGCTCTTCGCTGCCGGGGAGCTGCTGGACGAGGCACCGCGGCTGTCGTTCCGGTAGAAGCCGGAGCCCTTGAAGACGATGCCGACGGCGGAGAACACCTTCTTGAGGCGGCCGTGGCAGGCGGGGCACTCGGTCAGCGCGTCGTCCGTGAACTTCTGGACCGCCTCAAGGCCCTCGCCGCACTCGGTGCACTGGTACTGGTAGGTCGGCACTAGTCTTCCTCCTGGCACTCACACTCATCGAGTGCTAACGACGATCCATAGTGACGTATTCCGTCGGTTCAGTCCACCGCCACCGGCACGCGGTGACCGATGCCACGTGCCGCGGCCCGTGCCGCGACCCTGCTCGCCTCGCGCGGCCTGAGCCGCGAACGCAGGGCGATCAGCGTGACGAAGGCGAGCGCGGTGCCCGCGGCGGGGACGAGGAATCCCGCGGCGGAGCCCTGGGCGTCGGCGAGGCGGCCGGCGACCGTGACGGCCAGCGCCTGGCCGAGGGCGACGGCGCCGGTGAGCCAGGTGAAGGCCTCGGTCCGGGCGGTGGCCGGGATCAGGGTCTCGACGATGGTGTAGCCGGTGATCAGGGCCGGGGCGATGCACAGGCCGACGACGAGGCCGAGGGCGCCGAGCAGCAGCACCGAGTGCGCCGTCCACAGCAGGGAGGCGGCGACGGTGAGGCCCGCGTAGCCCAGGATCAGGCGGCGGCGGGGGCCGGTCTTCCAGGCGACGGCGCCCATGGCGATGCCGGCGAGCATGTTGCCGGCGGCGAAGACGCCGTAGAGGAGGCCGTTGGCGCCGGGGTTGCCGATCTCCTCGCTGAAGGCGGTGAGGGAGACCTGCATGCCGCCGAAGACGGCGCCGATGCCGAGGAAGGCGACGATCAGGACGCGGACGCCGGGGACGGAGAGCGCGGAGCGGTGCGGCTCGGCGTCGGCCCGGCCGGCGGCGGCGAGCGTGCCGAAGGCCGGCTGGGTGGCGCGCTGGGCGGCGAAGAAGAGGCCGCCGACGAGGGTGAGGACGGCTTCGGTGATCAGGCCCGCGGCCGGGTGGACGCCGGTGCACAGGGCGGTGGCGAGGACCGGGCCGACGACGAAGGTGAACTCGTCGGTGACGGACTCGAAGGCCGCGGCGGTCGGCATCAGCGGGGTGCCTCCCCCAGAGCCTTCGGCCTGGGAGGTACCCCCACCAAGTTTGGCCGCCCAGCGGGCCCGGACCATGGGCCCGACCTGCGGGACGGAGGCGCCGGCGGGCACGGCGGCGAGGAACAGCGCCCACAGCGGGGCGCCGGCCAGCGCGAGCACGACGAGCAGCGAGACGGCCGCGGAGTGGACGATGACGCCCGGGACGAGGACGGCCCGCTGGCCGAAGCGGTCGGCGAGCTTGCCGCTCTGCGGGGCGAAGACCGCCATGGAGACACCGGTGACGGCGGCGACGGCGCCGGCGCTGCCGTAGGAACCGGTGGTGTGCTGGACGAGCAGGACGATGCCGATGGTCAGCATCGCGAAGGGCTGCCGGGCGGCGAAGCCGGGGATCAGGAAGGAGAGCGCACCGGGGGTGCGCAGCAGCTGCCCGTAGCCGGGCCGCTTCTCGGAGACGACCGTGGACGCCACGGTCCTGGCCTTTCTGCCGCCTGGTAGCGCGCCGGGGCACGGTGGTGCCGGTCTCGCCGAGAGCTGTCCTCTTGCGCGGAACTGCGGTAGATACCGGGAGGCCCCCCACTGCGGGAGGGGGCGCTGCGGCCGCCATACGGTCGCGCCAGCTCTGCGTCAGGCAGAGTTGGTTCGATCAAGTGTGCCTTCATGGTACAGGGAGGAGCGCTCTCCTGCCTGCGATTCCACTGGGAAGAACACTCCTGACCCCCAAATAATGCCCGCGATTAATGATCCTTCGGCGTCTGCTTCCCCGTCACCGACGCCGGCCGGTGGAACCGGGTCGCGGTCGTGGTGACCGCCTTCCGCCCGTCCCCGGTGCCGAGCCAGCCGGCGAGCTTGCCGCCCTGGCCGACCGCGCGCAGCCGCCGCTCGGTGGCGTCGCGCACCGGGTCGGTGGCGACGACGAGCAGCTCGTCGCCCTTGCGCAGCACGGTCGCCGGGCCCGGTACGAAGCTGGTGTCGTCCCGTACGACGAGGGTGACGGCGGCACCGGTCGGGAGGCGCAGTTCGGCGACCTCGACGCCGTGCATCCGGGAGCCGGGCGGGATGGCGACGGAGAGCAGGTGGCCGCGGAGCCGCTCCAGAGGGGCGGACTCGACGCCGAGGTCGGCGGCGCCCGCGGAGTCGCCGAGCTTCAGCGCCCTGGCCAGGTAGGGGAGGGTCGGGCCCTGGACGAGGGTGTAGACGACGACCAGGACGAAGACGATGTTGAAGATCCGCTCGCTGCCCTCGATCTGCCCCACCATCGGGATGGTGGCGAGGATGATGGGGACGGCTCCGCGCAGGCCGGCCCAGGACATGAGGGCCTGCTCCTGCCAGGGGATGCGGAAGGGCAGCAGGCTGACCAGGACCTCCATGGGCCGGGCGACCATGGTGAGGACGAGGCCGATGACGACGGCCGGCCAGAAGTCGTTGACGAGCTCGTGCGGGGTGACGAGCAGGCCGAGCAGGACGAACATGCCGATCTGGGCGATCCAGCCGAGTCCCTCGGCGAAGCCGCGGTTGGCGGGGGCGTGCGGCAGCTTGGCGTTGCCGAGGATCATCGAGGCCAGGTAGACGGCGAGGAAGCCGGAGCCGTGGGCGAGCGCGCCGGCCGCGTAGGCGGTGACGGCGATGGCCATGACGGCGATCGGGTAGAGGCCGGAGGCGGGCAGGGCGATGTGCCGGAGCCCGTACGCCCCGAGGAAGCCGACGGCGAGGCCGACGGCAACGCCGATGGCGAGCTCCAGGGCGATCTCGCCGACGAGGACGTACCAGTGGTCGACGGGGCCCGCGGTGGAGAAGGCGACGACGAGGATGACGACGGGGGCGTCGTTGAAGCCCGACTCGGCCTCCAGGACACCGGTGACCCGGGCGGGCAGCGGCACCTTGCGCAGCACGGAGAAGACGGCGGCGGCGTCGGTGGAGGAGACGACGGCGCCGATGATCAGCGCCTGGCGCCAGTCCAGGCCGACGAGGTAGTGGGCGCCGGCGGCGGTGATGCCGACGGAGACGGCGACGCCGACGGTGGAGAGGACGACCGCGGCCGGCAGGGCCGGCCTGATCTCCTTCCACTTCGTGCCGAGACCGCCCTCGGCGAGGATGACGACGAGGGCCGCGTAGCCGATGACCTGGGTGAGTTCGGCGTTGTCGAAGGCGACGTTGCCGATGCCGTCCTGACCGATGGCGACGCCGATGCCGAGGTACAGCAGAAGGCTGGGGAGCCCGCTCCGGGACGAGATCCGCACGGCGGCGACCGCGATCAGCAGCACCAGCGAGCTGATCAGCAGGAGTTCGTTGAGCTCGTGGACAGTCAGTGCGCCGTTCCTTCCCCTCGTCCGCGCCGGATCGTTCCTCCAGCGGGCGGTACTTCGTTACCTTACCTAATCTTTAACGTTTTCTTGACGCCCTCCTCGCGGCCCGCGCATCCCCGATGCGGTCAGATGCGGTCATCGGTGAAGTTCCTCCCTGACACCGAGTCCAGGGCGCTCAGGCGCTGCGCCTAAGGTTGCTCCCGTACTCCAGGACCACCCTGCCCCTCGAAGGACAGCGATGCCCTCCAACACGACCGCGCCCCCCGCCAAGAAGAAAGGCAGGCGCGCCCGCCTGATCGTCCTGCTCCTGGTCCTCGCGCTGGTCGGGGCCGTCGCCTTCGGCGGCTGGTGGGGGGTCGGCACCGTCCGTGCCTCGTTCCCGCAGACCACCGGCGAGGTCAGGATCGACTCCCTCTCCGGCGACGTCGAGGTCAAACGGGACGCCCACGGCATCCCGCAGATCTACGCGGACAACGAGACCGACCTCTTCCGCGCCCAGGGCTACGTCCAGGCGCAGGACCGCTTCTACGAGATGGACGTCCGCCGGCACCTCACCGCCGGCCGCCTCTCCGAGATGTTCGGCGAGGGCCAGGTCGAGACCGACGCCTTCCTGCGCACCCTCGGCTGGCGCCAGGTCGCGCAGCAGGAGTACGACAAGGTCCTGGCGCCCGAGACGAAGAAGTACCTCCAGGCGTACGCGGAGGGCGTCAACGCCTATCTGAAGGACCGGGAGCCGAAGGACGTCTCCGTCGAGTACGCGGCCCTCGCCTTCACCAACGACTACACGATCGAGCCGTGGACCCCGGTCGACTCGGTCGCCTGGCTCAAGGCCATGGCCTGGGACCTGCGCGGCAACATGCAGGACGAGATCGACCGCTCGCTGCTCACCAGCCGGCTGACCCCGGCCGAGATCAAGCAGCTGTACCCGGAGTACCCGTACGAGCTCCACCAGCCGATCGTCGACCGCGGCGCGGTCGACCCGGTGACGAAGAAGTTCGACCCGAAGGCCGGCAAGGAAGAGGAGTCCGAGGGCGGTACGGGGACGGGCGCCGGGTCCGGCGGCGCGAGCCCCCAGCTCGCCGCGCTCTCCGGCCTCTCCGAGGTCCTCGACTCCGTCCCGGCCCTGCTCGGCCCGAACGGCAACGGCATCGGCTCCAACTCCTGGGTCGTCTCCGGGGACCTCACCACCTCCGGCAAGCCGCTGCTCGCCAACGACCCGCACCTCGCGCCGATGCTGCCGTCCCTCTGGTACCAGATGGGCCTGCACTGCCGCTCGGTCTCCGCGACCTGCCGCTACGACGTCGCCGGCTACACCTTCTCCGGCATGCCCGGCGTGATCATCGGCCACAACGACACCATCGCCTGGGGCCTCACCAACCTCGGCGCCGACGTCACCGACCTCTACCTGGAGAAGGTCAGCCCCGAGGGCTACCTGGTCGACGGCAAGGTCAAGCCGTTCGACACCCGCGAAGAGGTCATCAAGGTCGCCGGCGGCCGCGACCGGCCCATCACCATCCGCTCCACCGAGCACGGCCCGCTGGTCTCCGACCGCTCCGCCGAGCTGGAGAAGGTCGGGCAGACCGCCCCCGTCGGCAACTCCGCCCCGGACCGCTCCACCGGCTACGGCGTCTCCCTCCAGTGGACCGCCCTCCAGCCCGGCAAGTCCATGGACGCGATCTTCGCGATCAACCGCGCCAAGAACTTCAAGCAGTTCCGGGCCGCCGCGAAGAACTTCGAGGTCCCCTCGCAGAACCTCGTCTACGCCGACACCGAGGGCCACATCGGCTACCAGTCCCCGGGCAAGATCCCGCGCCGTGCCACCGGCGACGGCACCCTGCCCGCCCCCGGCTGGGACTCCCGCTACCGCTGGAAGGGCTACATCCCCTTCGAGCAGCTGCCGTACGAGTACGACCCGGAGCGCGGCTACATCGTCACCGCCAACCAGGCCGTGATCTCCCCGGAGCAGTACCCCGACCTGCTCACCAAGGACTGGGGCTACGGCTCCCGCAGCCAGCGGATCAACGACCTCATCGAGTCGAAGACCAAGGACGGCGGCAAGATCTCGCCGGACGACATGCGGACCATGCAGACCGACAACCGCAGCGAGATCGCGACCCTGCTCAACCCGCTGCTGCTGAAGATCGACATCTCCGACCCGCACGTCCGCGAGGCGCAGAAGCTCCTGGAGGGCTGGGACTACACCCAGGAGCCCGACTCGGCCGCCGCCGCGTACTTCAACGCGGTCTGGCGCAACGTCCTCAAGCTCTCCTTCGGCGACAAGCTGCCCAAGGAGGTGCGCGCCGAGGGCGACTGCGTCATGGTCCGCCCGGTCGACGCCACCGGCCCGGTCGACGAGCAGAACAAGCTGGTCCGCGAGTGCGGCGAGCGCGACCCCGACTCGGCGCAGCCGGACGGCGGCGACCGCTGGTACGAGGTGGTCCGGCCGCTCCTCAAGCAGGAGAAGAGCGAGTGGTGGAAGACCCCCGCCACCCGCACCGACCCGGCCACCGAGACCCGCGACCAGCTGCTCGCCCGGGCCATGAAGGACGCCCGCTGGGAGCTGACCGCCAAGCTCGGCAAGGACGTCTCCACCTGGAGCTGGGGCCGGCTGCACCAGCTGACCCTGAAGAACCAGACCCTCGGCACCGCCGGGCCCGGCATGGTGCAGCAGCTGCTCAACCGCGGCCCGTGGAACCTCGGCGGCGGCGAGGCGGCCGTCGACGCCACCGGCTGGAACGCGGCCGGCGGCTACGAGGTCATCTGGGTGCCGTCGATGCGGATGGTCGTGAACGTCGGCGACTGGGACAGGTCCCGGTGGATCAACCTGACCGGCGCCTCCGGCCACGCCTTCCACGACAACTACACCGACCAGACGGACGCCTGGGCCGACGGCGAGCTGTACGACTGGGCCTACGGCAAGGCGGCGGTCGACGCGGCGGCGAAGGACACGCTGACGCTCAAGCCGTGATCAGGAACGGCCGAAACGGGTCGCCCCCTCCGGGGTGACCACCGCGTGCACGGGGTGGTCGTGCGGTTCCTCCGGGACCCGCGCGACCACCTCGTCCGCGTAGAGGAGCACCACCAGGGCCGGGTCCTTCCCGGCCCGCGCGAGCCGGGCGAGGACCCGGTCGTAGGAGCCGCCGCCCCGGCCGAGGCGCATGCCGCGCGCGTCCACCGCGAGCCCCGGCAGCAGCACCGCGTCCGCCGTGCACACGGCGTCCGGGCCGAGCCGCGGGCCGGTCGGTTCGAGGAGGCCGCGGCCGGCCTTCGCGAGCGCCCCGGGTCCTTCGTAGACCGCCCAGTCCAGGTCGTTGTCGGGCAGCAGGACCGGCAGCAGGACCCGCACCCCGCGCGCGCGGAGCGCGTCGAGCAGGGCGCGGGTGCCGGGTTCGCGGCCGACGGAGACGTACGCGGCGACGGTGGCGGCGCCGGACAGCTCGGGCAGGCCGGTGCCGTGCCCGGCCAGTGCCCCGGCGGTCCGCGCGAGGGTCTCGGGGGAGAGGGCGGCGCGCGCGTCGAGCAGCCGACGGCGCAGCAGGGCCTTTTCGGACAAGTCGGGATTCTCTTTCTGCACAGCGGATCCTCAGAAAACGCTCGTAAGGGGTTTATGGGGGGAAAGTTAATCGGAGCCCCATCTTTCCCTCATTCATCAACGGATAAGGTGCCCGTATGACACAGCAGTTCCCCCGGCCCGGCCGGATCAGCAAGGCCGTCGTCCCGGCCGCCGGGCTCGGCACCCGCTTCCTGCCGGCGACCAAGGCGACGCCGAAGGAGATGCTTCCGGTCGTCGACAAGCCGGCCATCCAGTATGTCGTCGAGGAGGCCGTCGCCGCCGGACTCTCCGACGTGCTCATGATCACCGGTCGGAACAAGCGTCCGCTGGAGGACCACTTCGACCGGAACTACGAGCTGGAGGAGGCGCTGATCCGCAAGGGCGACGACGAGCGCCTCTCCAAGGTCCAGGAGTCCAGCGACCTCGCCACCATGCACTACGTGCGCCAGGGCGCCCCCCGCGGCCTCGGCCACGCGGTGCTGTGCGCGGCCCCGCACGTCGGCGACCAGCCCTTCGCGGTCCTCCTCGGCGACGACCTGATCGACCCGCGCGACCCGCTGCTCGCGCGGATGGTGGAGGTCCAGGAGCGCCACGGCGGCAGCGTCGTCGCGCTGATGGAGGTCGAGCCCTCCCAGATCCACCTGTACGGCTGCGCGGCGGTCGAGGAGACCGTCGACGGCGACGTGGTGCGGGTGACGGACCTGGTGGAGAAGCCGGACCCGGCCGAGGCGCCCAGCAACTACGCGGTCATCGGCCGCTATGTGCTCGACCCGGCGATCTTCGGCACGCTGCGGGACACCGAGCCCGGCCGGGGCGGCGAGATCCAGCTCACGGACGCGCTGCAGAAGCTGGCGGGCGACGAGAAGATCGGCGGTCCGGTGCACGGCGTCGTCTTCAAGGGCCGCCGCTATGACACCGGCGACCGCGGTGACTATCTGCGTGCCATTGTCAGACTCGCGTGCGAACGTGAGGATCTGGGACCGGACTTCCGGGACTGGCTCCGGAGATACGTCAACGAGGAGATGTAGGACCTTGAGCAGCGACACGGCACCGTCCCAGGACCCCCAGGACCACGGTCTCGGCCACGGCCACGCCCCGGGCGACCCCTGCGCGGGGCCGGCCCGCGACCTGTGGTCGGTCGACGAGCACCTGGCCGACATCCTGGCGACCGTCCGCCCCCTCGACCCGATCGAGCTCCAGCTGCTCGACGCCCAGGGCTGCGTCCTGGTCGAGGACGTGACGGTGCCGGCGGCGCTGCCGCCGTTCGACAACAGCTCCATGGACGGGTACGCGGTCCGGGTCGCCGACGTCGCGGGAGCGACCGAGGAGTACCCGGCCGTCCTCACCGTCATCGGCGACGTCGCCGCGGGAGCCGACGGCCTGCCGGAGGTCGGCCCCGGGCAGGCCGCCCGGATCATGACCGGCGCCCCGCTGCCGCCCGGAGCCGAGGCCGTCGTCCCCGTCGAGTGGACCGACGGCGGCGCGGGCGAGGGCGCGGCGACCGGCATGCGGGCCGCGAGCAGCGCCCCCGAGGGCGCCGCCGGCGAGGTGCGGGTGCACCGGGCGGCGGAGGCCGGCGCCCATGTCCGCCGGGCCGGCAGCGACGTGCGGGCCGGGGAGCTGGCCCTCGCGGCCGGCACGGTCCTCGGACCGCCGCAGCTCGGCCTGCTCGCCGCGATCGGCCGCGGCACGGTCACCGTCCGACCCCGCCCGCGCGTGGTGGTCCTCTCCACCGGCAGCGAACTCGTGCAGCCCGGCGAGGAGCTGGGCCCGGGCCGGATCCACGACTCCAACAGCTTCGCGCTCGCCGCCGCCGCCCGCGACGCCGGCGCGCTCGCCTACCGGGTCGGCGCGGTCGCCGACGAGGCCGAGTCGCTCCGGTCCACCATCGAGGACCAGCTCATCCGGGCCGACCTCGTGGTCACCACCGGCGGTGTCAGCGTCGGCGCCTACGACGTGGTGAAGGAGGCGCTGACCGCCGACGGCCGGGTCGACTTCCGCAAGCTCGCCATGCAGCCGGGCAAGCCGCAGGGCTTCGGGACGGTCGGCGCCGAGCAGATCCCGCTCCTCGCCCTGCCGGGCAACCCGGTCTCGTCGTACGTCTCCTTCGAGCTCTTCGTCCGGCCCGCCATCCGCGCCCTGATGGGCCTGGAGGACCTGCACCGCCCGGTCGTCCGCGCCACCCTGAAGGCCGACGCCCCGCTCTCCTCGCCGTCCGGCCGCCGCCAGTACCTCCGGGGGACGTACGACGCCGAGTCCGGCACCGTCACCCCCGTGGGCGGCGCCGGCTCGCATCTGATCGCGGCCCTCGCCCACGCGGACTGCCTGCTCGTCGTCCCGGAGGACCGCGACACGGCCGCCCCCGGCGACGAGCTGGACGTGGTCCTTCTCGGCTGAGGGGGGCGGCGCGGGGGTACGGTGTGTCGTCCCACACAGCGACCGGGAGTGTCACGGCGATGAGCACGCAGCAAGGCCTCACCCACATCGACGAGGCGGGCGCCGCCCGCATGGTCGACGTATCGGCGAAGGACGTCACGTCCCGCACGGCGCGCGCCAGCGGGCGGGTGCTCGTCTCGCCGCGCGTGATCGAGCTGCTGCGCGGCGAGGGCGTGCCGAAGGGCGACGCGCTGGCCACCGCGCGGATCGCCGGGATCATGGGGGCCAAGAAGACCCCGGACCTCATCCCGCTCTGCCACCCGCTGGCCGTCTCCGGCGTGACGCTCGACCTCACCGTCGCGGACGACGCCGTCGAGATCCTGGCGACGGTGAAGACCACCGACCGCACGGGCGTCGAGATGGAGGCCCTGACCGCCGTGTCGGTGGCCGCGCTGACGGTCGTCGACATGGTGAAGGCGGTCGACAAGGGCGCGGTCATCTCCGACGTGCGGGTGGAGGAGAAGACCGGCGGCAAGTCCGGGCACTGGACCCGGGACGACGCGTGACGCCCGACGGCCGGGCCGCGGGAGGGCGCGACGCCCACGGCGGCCCGCTCACCGCGCCGTACGCGGCGCTCGTCGTCACCGCCTCCAACCGGGCCTCCGCCGGGGTCTACGCGGACAAGGGCGGGCCGCTGATCGCCGAGGGGCTGCGCGCGATGGGCTTCGCCGTCGACGGGCCGCAGGTCGTCCCGGACGGGGCGCCCGTCGAGGCGGCCCTCCGCGCCGGGATCGCCGCCGGGTACGACGTGATCCTCACGACCGGCGGCACCGGCATCTCGCCGACCGACGAGACGCCCGAGGTCACCGCCCGGGTCCTGGAGCGGCACATCCCCGGCATCCCGGAGGCGATCCGGGCGTACGGCCGGGAGAAGGTGCCGACGGCGGCGCTCTCGCGCGGTCTCGCCGGCGTCGCGGGCGGGACGCTGATCGTGAACCTGCCGGGGTCGACCGGCGGGGTGCGGGACGGGCTGGCCGTCCTGGAGCCGCTGCTGCGGCACGCCGTGGACCAGATCCGCGGCGGCGACCACCCGAGACCGGCGGAAGCGGGCCCGGCGTCATGACCACGGCCTGGCCGGCGGTCCTCGTCGACGGAGACGTGGTGCTCCGTCCGATAAGGATGCGCGACCAGCGGGAGTGGCGGGAGGTGAACCGCCGCAACCGCGAGTGGCTGCGCCCCTGGGAGGCGACGGTGCCGCCGCCCGCGCCCGGCATGCCGCCCGCGCGGCGCCCCACGTACCGTCAGATGGTGCGCCATCTGCGGTCGGAGGCGAACGCCGGGCGGATGCTGCCGTTCGTCATCGAGTACCGCGGCCGGATGGCCGGGCAGCTGACGGTCGCCGGGATCACCTGGGGCTCGATGTGCTCCGGGCACGTGGGCTACTGGGTGGACGGCGAGATCGCCGGACGCGGGGTGATGCCCACGGCCGTCGCGCTCGCCACCGACCACTGCTTCCGCGCGGTGGGACTGCACCGGATGGAGGTGTGCATCCGGCCGGAGAACGGCCCCTCGCGGCGCGTCGTGGAGAAACTCGGCTTCAGGGAAGAGGGATTGCGGCCGCGCTATCTCCACATCGACGGCGCCTGGCGGGACCACCTGGTCTTCGCGCTGACGGCGGAGGAGATTCCGGAGGGGCTGCTGGCCCGCTGGCACCGCACGCGCCGCAGGGACGCCGCCTAGCCCTCGCGATCGCCGCTATTCATATAACTGTTCGAATTTCAGCGGCATATGAACAGCGATCGATCTGAACAATCACAAAAAAGTTCAGTGATATCAGCCAGATCGTGCGACACACCGGGCCAATTGGCCGATGCCCCGTCGCGAACCCCTCTACCGTGTGAGGCGTGAGCAGCAGCGGCCTCATCTACGCAGTCATCGTCGGGGCCTGGGCCGCCTACCTGGTGCCGATGTGGCTCCGCAGGCAGGACGAGCTGAACGAGGCCCGTCCGACGGAACGCTTCAGCACCGCCATCCGGCTCCTTTCCGGACGGGCGGGCATGGAGCGCCGGTACGCCAAGGAGCTCCGCGAGCGGGACCGTACGGCCCTGGAGGCGGCGACCGACGTGGACCCGGACGCGGCGACCGAGCACCTGAGCTCGGTCGACGTCCGGGCCTTCGCCGCGCCTCCGGCCAGGACCGAGGCGCGCCTCGAACTCCCCGAGCCCGACCCGCACCCGGCGCCCGCCCCCGGGCCCGAGGCCGCGCCCGCGCCGGCGGCCCGCACGGCCGCCGAGCGGGCCCGCCGCGGCAAGGCCCTGGCGCGGCGCCGGCGCACCACGATCGTGCTGTTCTCCGCCTTCACCCTCGGGGCCGTCGTCGCCGCCGTCGGCGGCGTCGCCTTCCTGTGGGCGCCCGGCGTCCCCGCCGTGCTGCTCAGCGCCTACATCGTCCACCTGCGCGGACAGGAGCGCCGCCGCTTCGTGTACGTGATGGACCGGCGCCGCGCCGAGGCCGCCGCCGCCCGGCTCCGCGAGACCCGCCGGGCCGCCGCGCCGGCACCCGAGCCGGAGCCGTCGCCCGCGCCGCCGGTCTCCCCGCAGGAGGCCGACCGGCGCGCCCTGGTCGAGCAGACCGACCACGCCGAGTGGGTGGACCAGCAGCGCGAGCGCGGCCCGGCCCGCGGCGACAGCTGGGACCCGGTGCCGGTGCCGCTGCCCACGTACGTCACCGCGCCGGTCGCCCCGCGCGCCTCCAACGGCGTGGACGTCACCGACCCGGAGACCTGGAGCGCCGCCCGCTCCTCCACGGCCGCCGAGCAGCCCCCGGCCGCCTCCCCGGCGCCGCGCCGCCGCCAGGCCCCGCCGCGCCGCGGCCGGGACCACGGCCGCACCCCGCTCTTCGACCAGTACGCCGATCACGCGGACGACGAGCGCCCCCGCGCCGCCAACGAATGACGGACCCCGTACGGGTCCTCATCTGACCTGCGGCGTAAGCGATTTTTCTTCTCGGCGACGGGGATGCTAATGTTTCACACGTCGCAGGGGCCTGTGGCGCAGTCCGGTAGCGCACCTCGTTCGCATCGAGGGGGTCAGGGGTTCGAATCCCCTCAGGTCCACCAGCGGAAGTCGAGATCCCGTCCGATCGAAAGATCGGGCGGGATCTTCGTCGTCCACCCGCGTCTTCGTCGTCCAGGGGTTGATCACGTGCTGGAGCAGCCGTACTTCGGACGCCGGCTCAGGCGGCTGCGGACCGAGCGGGGCCTGTCGCAGGCGGCGCTCGCCGGGGACGGCATGTCCACCGGCTACCTCTCCCGCCTGGAGTCCGGGGCCCGCAACCCCACCCCGCGCGCCGTGGAGCACCTCGCCGCCCAGCTCGGCGCCGACGTCTCCGTCTTCGACGAGGGCGCCGGCGACGACTCCCTCAGCCAGGCGCTCGCCCTCGCCGCCTCCCTGGAGTCCGACGAGACCCTTCAGGCCCTGGAGCGCGCCCTCACCGCCGACGCCGGCACCGACCAGGACCCGCCGCTGCGCTGGCAGGCGCTCTGGCAGGTGGCCCGCTGGCACCGCCGCCACCACCGGCAGGAGCGCGAGCGGGAACTCCTGGAGGAGCTCGTCGCGCTCGGCGAACGGCTCGGCCAGCCCGCGCTGCGGGTCCGCGGCCTCGCCCGGCTCGCCCGCTGCCTGCGCACCCTCGGCGCGATCGGCCCGGCCGTCGACGCGGCCGGCGACGCCCACCGGCTGGCCCGGGAGCACGGCCTCGCCGTGCCCGACGTCGCCGCCGGGCTGCTCGCCCTGGTCTCCGTGGAGTCCGAGGCGGGCCGCCTCGCCGAGGCCCGCGCCCACGCCGACGAACTCACCGCGCTGACCGCGGGCCGCGGCGACGCGCTGTGGGCGGAGGCGCTGTGGACCGGGGCGGCGGTACGGGTCCGCCAGGGCGATCCGGAGGGGGCGCAGGTCCTCCTGGACCAGGCCCTCGCCGGCTTCCCCAGCACCGGCGACCTCGGTCTGTGGACGCGGCTGAGGATCGCCGCGGCCAACCTCCACGCGCAGAAGACGCCGCCCGAGCCGGAGACGGCCGAGCGGTACCTGGAGCAGGCGGAGAGCGGCCTCGCCTTCCTCGGCCTCCCGGCCCTGCGCCACGACGTCACCTCCCTGCGGGCGGAACTCGCCTTCGAGGACGGCCGGTTCGCCGAGGCGCGGGCCCTCCTGGAGCGGGCACGCGCCGGCCTGGGCGGGGAGACCGGCGACGCCGGCCCGCGGCCGACCTACCGGGGCCGGGTCCGGCTCGACGTCCTGGACGGCCGGCTGCTGGTCGTCGAGGGCCACGAGCGGGCCGGGCTCGACCGGCTGCGCGCCCTCGCCGCCGAGGCCCAGGCCTCCGCCAACCTCGACCTCGCCGCCGACATCTGGCGCCTCCTCGCCGAGACCCTCGACGGCCCGCCCTGAGCGTGGAACGGCCCCTGACCGGCCCGGGTCTCAGTCGAGGCGACGGGTGCGGGCGAGGCCCGCGCCCGCCAGGGCGAGTACGCCGAGGCAGCCCAGGACCAGGCCGGTCCAGCCGTACCGGGCGTGGAGCGCGGCGCCGCCGAGGGAGCCCAGCGCCCCGCCGCAGAAGCTCGCCAGCATGAAGAGGGTGTTCAGCCGCGCCCGGATCTCCCCGGACAGCCGGAAGATCCGCACCTGGTTGGCGATCTGGGAGCAGGCGCCGCCGTACACCAGGAGGTTGGTGCCCAGGACCAGGACCGGCAGCGAGTCGCCGTACAGGCCCATGCCGGCGAACGCCACCGCGCAGCAGCCGAGAGCGAGGAGGTTGACGTACCGGGGGCCGCGCCGGTCGGCGATCCGGCCCGCCGGGTAGGACAGCAGCGCGGCCGGCAGGCTCAGGAGTCCGAAGAGCCCGGCGCCCGCCGTGCCGAGGGCGAACGGCGGGCCCGCGAGGTGGAAGGCGAGCGTCGCCCAGAAGGCACTGAAGGCGCCGAAGACGGTGGCGCCGAGGAAGGCGGAGAGCCGCAGTCCGGGGTGGGCGCGCACCAGGCCCGGAAGCGAGCCGATCAGCCGTCGGTAGGGCAGCCTCGCGGCGCCGCCCGGGGCGCGCTCGGGCAGCGCCCGGGGGACGAGGAGGGCGAGCGCGCCGGTGAGCGCGGCGGCCACGAGATAGGCGGTGCGCCAGTCGCCGCTGAGGCCGGCGACCGTGCCGGAGAGCGTGCGCGAGAGCGTCGAGCCGAGCGTGATCCCGATCCCGATCAGCCCCACGGCCCGGCCGCCGTGCGCGGGCCCCGCCAGGGAGGCTGCGGTCGGCATCAGCACCTGGGGCAGCACGGTGGTCGTGGAGAGCGCGACCGTGGCCGCGGTGAGCGTGACCAGGCCGGGGGCGGCGGCCGCGACGAGCAGTCCGGCGCAGGTCAGCACGAGCAGCGTGGCCGTGAGCCGGCGCAGCCGCGCGGTGTCGGCGAGCGGGACGACGAGGGCGATCCCGAGCGCGTATCCGGCCTGCGCCGCGGTGGCGACGAGGCCGGCGGCGGTGTCGGAGACCCCGAGCCCGGCCGCGATGGCGTCGAGGAGCGGCTGCGGGAAGTAGATGTTGGCCACCGTCAGCCCGCCCGCCGTGGCGAAGAGCAGCGCGGTGCGCCGGTGCAGTCCGGGCGGCGCGGGTGCGGCGGTCGGGGCGGCGGCGGTCATGGAGGGGATGTTGCCAGTCAGGCAACATGTTTGGCAATGAATTGCCAAAAACGGAATGAATGAATCCGGAAAACGGCTGTCGATCTTGTGCCGTCATGATCACTTAAGAGAGGGAGCAGCCGCTTTTCTGCGGGTCGGTGTAATTGGATACGCATGAGGGCGTTATTCGGTGCGAGTCCGCGGCTCAAGTTCCCCTCAAGTCGAGTGTGCTTCGAGGCATCGCCCATAATCCTTTCGTTGTCCACCAGTTCGATAAGGTGAGAGAGGTGTCCGTGTCCGCAGCGATGCCACGCGGTACAAGAAGAACAGCAGGATTCAGAAGCAGACGTCTCATGTCGGTCGCGTTGACCGGCGCGCTTTCCATGTCCGTGGTCGTCGGCCTTCCGGCCTTCGCCCCGCCCGCCGCGGCGGTGTGGGAGACCCCGGTCCAGACGGGCGAGCAGACCGAAGAGGACTACGCCCTGGAGCAGGCCAGTACCACGGGCCAGCCCTATGAGCTCGAATCGGCGCGCACCGAGACCACCGACACGTGGGCGCAGCCCGACGGGACCTGGTCGGTGAACCGGCACGGCACCGCCGTCCGCGTCCTCCGTGACGGCGAATGGGTGGCGACCGACCCGACGCTGGCCTTCGCCACCGACGGTTCCGTGCGCCCCGTCGCCTCGGTGGTGGACGTGACGTTCTCGGGCGGCGGCACCGCCCCCCTGCTCTCCGGAGTGAAGGACGGACGTTCGCTCACGCTCAACTGGCCCACGGCGCTGCCCACGCCGACCCTGGACGGGAACGTGGCCACGTACGCCGAGATCCTGCCCGGCGTCGACCTTCAGCTGAAGGCGGAGATCGAGGGCTTCTCGCAGCTCCTCGTCGTCAAGACGCCGGAGGCCGGGCAGAACCCGGAGCTGGAGAGCCTCAAGTTCAAGTTCGCGACCGTGGGTCTCGACGTCTCCGAGGACGCCGAGACCGGGACGCTCACCGCGGTGGACCCGTCGGGTCACGCGGTGTTCTCCAGCCCGACGCCGCTGATGTGGGACTCCACGACGGTCAGCAGCGAGGCGCAGCAGGCCGCGGGCATCAGTGCGTTCTCCGCCACCGCCGAGGGAGGGACGGCGGCTGACGAAGAGACGGCTGACCCCGCGGAGACCTTCGAGCCGCCGCCGGGCGCCACCGACGCCCCCATGGAGACCGCGGTCACCGGCGACGTCCTGGAGATCAAGCCGGACCAGGCGCTCCTGGACGCCCCCGCGACCCAGTACCCGGTCTACATCGACCCGCAGTGGGCCTGGGGCGAGCGTCAGAACTGGACGCGCGTCTACGAGTACTACCCCAACTACTCGTTCTGGAACGCCACCGGCCCCCTCCGGGTCGGTTACGAGGCCGAGTCCGGCGGGCAGAAGCGGGTTTCGCGCTCGTTCCTCCAGATGGACACGAGCGAGGTCAAGGGCACCGAGGTCAAGAAGGCGACGTTCCGGATCAGGAACAACTGGTCCTGGTCCTGCCAGCACCGTCCGGTCGAGCTGTGGCACACCACGGGCATCACCGCGAAGACGACGTGGAACCGGCAGCCGACCCAGCTCACCAAGCTCTCCACGGTCAACGACTCCAAGGGCTGGAGCGAGAAGATCGCGGACTGCGGGGCGGGGAACCTCGAGTTCGACCTCACGTCCAAGATCAAGGCCCGCGCCAAGGAGGGGCCGAAGAACGAGGGCATGGCCAACATCACCCTCGGTCTGTACGCCTCCGACGAGTCGGACACCTTCGGCTGGAAGAAGTTCGACCCGAAGAGCGCGACCCTGGAGATCACGTACAACACCCTGCCGAAGAAGCCCAGCGGCCTGGGGACGCACCCCAAGACCGTCTGCAAGACCGGCGGCGTCATCGGCAACACCCGCGTGAGCCTCTACGCCAAGAACTCCGACAGCGAGGCCGGCAACCTCACCGCGAGGTTCAGCCTGTTCAAGGCCGGGTCCGTCACCCCGGTCCGGACGATGGACCTGCCCGCGCTGAAGGACAAGGTCACCACCTGGGCCGTGCCCGACATCGACGTGCCGACGGGTGACTACACCTGGAACGTCGTCACGATGGACAAGGACCGGGCCTGGGGCCCGGTCTCGGAGACCTGCAAGTTCTCCGTCGACCGGACCCGTCCCAGCTCCCCGCCGATCATCAACTCGGCCGAGTTCCCCAACGGCAAGGACGGCTGGCCCACCAACACCGGCAAGGCGCGCACCACCGGTACGTTCACCTTCACCTCGGCCCCCGAGGTCAAGGACGTGGTCCAGTACCACTACTGGACGGACACCGACCCGGACGTCACGCCCGTGAGCGTCGGCGTGCCGGTGAAGATCACGCCGCCGGGCTACGGCCCGCACTTCGTGTACGCGTACAGCGTGGACAAGGCGGGCAACCGCTCGGACACCGCCACGTACATCTACTACGCCGGCCGGTCCCGGACGCGGGACGGCGTCTTCGACGTGAACGGTGACGGCAACCGCGACATCTGGGCCGTGGACGGCAACGGCACCCTGCTGACGTACGCCGGACAGGGCGGCGGCGAGTTCAACAACGCCACCAACGGCGGCGGCTCCTTCGCCGACAAGCAGGTCGCCCTCTCCGGCGACTGGGGCCAGGACGGCTACAACGACCTGGTCAGCCTGGAGTACGACGAGACCGACCAGCGGAAGAAGCTGTACGTCTACGCCAATGACGGCCTGGGCAAGATCGACCCGGAGGACCGGACCGAGCTGACGGTCACCTGCCCGGTCAACGACCCGGAGATCGGCTGCGAGGGCGAGTCGACCTGGACCGGTGACGACCACTGGGCGAACGCGAGCCAGGTGGTGGCCCCCGGTGACCTGAACGGCGACGGCCAGCCCGACCTCCTGGTCAAGCAGGGCAAGCTGCTCTGGGCCTACTACGGCAACCGGGCGGGCTACGACCTCGACCTCGCCGGCACCAAGTCGCCGAGCCCGGTCGGCGGCACGGACTGGGACAAGTACACCCTCATCACCCCGGGCGACGTCTCCGCGGACGGCCTGCCCGACCTGTGGCTCCGCAACGACGCCACCGGCTCGATCGAGGTGGCCTGGTCGCAGAAGTCGCGCGACGGAAGCCTGAACACCGCCACCATGGGCCTCCCGCAGAACCGCCTCCAGATCGGTTCCGGCATCACCAAGGCCGCGTACCCCATCGTGGGTTCCTCGGGCGACGTCACGAACGATCCGGCGGCGGAGGTCCGCGCGGAGCTGTGGGCCCGACAGGCCTCGGACAACGCGCTGGTCGGCTGGAAGGGCAAGCTCCCGACCGCGACCAGCACGATCGAGCTCGGAGCGCGCTTCACCATCGACGGCGTGACCGGCGGGGCGTACATCCCCTCCGGCACCGTCATCCCGTCCGGCACGACGTACACGTCCAACGCCGCCAAGCTCGTCATGGGGGCCGACGGCAACCTCGTCGTCAAGTCCAACGCGGGTGCCGTGCTCTGGAGCACGAACACCGCCGGCAACAACGGTGCCAAGGCCGTCATGCAGTCCGACGGCAAGCTCGTGGTGACCGGCGTCGCCGGCAACCAGCTGTGGACCTCCGGGGTGGCCGCCCCCGACGGCTACGCGCTCCTGCAGGACCGCGGAAGCCTCGTCATCTACGACGCGGCGGGCCGGTCGAAGTGGTCGACGAACACCGTCGTCCGCCACGACCACGACGGCGACGGCCGCAGCGACATGGCGGCCTGGTACAACTACGCCGCCGGCGAGGACGCCCTGTTCACCTTCAAGTCGAACTCGGACGGCACCTTCGCCGCGCCGTTCAAGTCCTACGCGTCCGCCGCGGGCAACTGGAACGCCGACCGGATGAAGTTCACCTCCGGTGACTACAACGGTGACGGCCGCGGCGACCTGGCGGCCCTGTACGACTACGGCGACGGCGTCGTGAAGCTGTACACCGCGCTCGCCAAGGAGGGCGGCGGCTTCGACGTCCCCTTCCCGTCCTACACGTCGCAGAAGGGCGGCTGGTACTCGTCCTCGATGACCCTCCAGTCGGGCGACTTCAACGGTGACGGCCGCGACGACGTCATGGCCTGGTACAGCTACTCCGCCGGGAACGACTCCCTCTTCACCTTCACCGCCAACGTGAAGGGCGGCTTCAACGCGCCGTTCGTCTCCACGCAGATGCCGGCGGGCCACTGGTTCGTCCAGAACAGCAAGTTCGCCACCGGTGACTTCAACGGTGACGGCCGGGACGACCTCGCGGCCCTCTACGGGTACTCGGACGGCAACCTGAAGATGCACACGTTCCTGACCCTGCCGACCGGTGGCTTCAGCCAGACCAGCCTCCAGTCGTGGGCGGCCACCACCACCACGTGGGGCGGCTTCGGGCAGACGGGCGTCCACGCGGGCGACTTCAACGGCGACGGCCTCGACGACATCGCGTACTGGTACGACTACGCGGACGGTCGCGACGCCCTGTTCAAGCTCCCGGCCCTCGCCGACCGGAGCGGAAAGTTCGCGGCGAACAGCATCCGCGGCCTCGACATCCCGGCGAACCACTGGTACTACCAGGGCGCCCAGTACGTGCCGGGCGACTACAACGGTGACGGCAAGGACGACATCGGCAGCTTCTACGGCTACGCCAGCGGTGAGGTCAAGGCGTTCACCCACCTCGCCAACGCCACCGGGTTCGACTACCACAAGGCGGGCTGGAGCACGCTGACCGGCTGGACCTGGTCCCGTGCCATCCTCCCCCGCTCCTACAACTACTAGGAGCTCTTGCCACCAGCAGGACGAAAAGAAGGCGATGCCCGGCGATCTCGCCGGGCATCGCCCTTTTTCGTCCTCTTTCGCGCCCGATGTCGTTCCGCTTCGGGTCGTCCGGATATCGGAATCCCGATCCTCGTTCTTGAATTCCTCAGATCTCGCTCAAGTGGGAGATCTCCCGGGTCTTGTGGTGGATAAATTGCGCTGACATTTATGTGCCCTTGAGAGGTGGGGTGTGAGAATTCAACGCATACGTGGTTCCGCTGCCGTTCTGGCGGTCGCGGTCACCATGGGAATTCTGCCGGCGGCGGGCAGTGCGTCCGCCGTTCCGGAGGAAAGAAATCCGCTTCCTTTGTTGGAGCAGCCTGAGCCGGTACCCGTGCGGAAGGCCGCCTTCGGCGGCGAGAAGAAGCCGGATGCCGCCGCCGCGCACGCGTGGAAGGGGAGGCCACGCGTCACCTGGCCGGCCGCCGGTTCGGCAGCCGTGACCCTGACTCCGCCGCCGAGCAGTGGCGCCGCGGCCCGCAAGGCGGGTACCCCGGCCGCCGTACCGGCGGGGAAGCTCCCCGTCGCCGTCGCGCCGCGGGGCGGCACACGCGCCGTGGACGTCGCGGTCCGGGTCGCCGGACGTGAGGCGGCCCGCCGCGCGGGCGTCGAAGGACTGCTGCTCTCCCTGGGCCGCACCGACACGGCGGCGGGGCGGGAGAAGACCGATGCGCGGGTCCAGGTGGACTACTCCGCCTTCCGCGACGCCTACGGCGGCGACTGGGCCGCCCGGCTCCGGCTCGTCCGGCTCCCCTCCTGCGCCCTGACCACGCCCGACAAGGCGGAGTGCCGGACGCAGACGCCCCTGGACACCGTCAACGACACCCGCACGGGCACGCTGTCCGCCCCGGTCGCCCTGGCAGGGGCGACGGTGCTGGCCGCCACCGCGGGTGCCGAGAGCTCCTCGGGCGACTACAAGGCGACCTCGCTCCAGGCCTCCGGCACCTGGAACGGGGGCGAGTCGACCGGAGCCTTCTCCTGGTCGTACCCCATCGACGTGCCGGCGGTGCCCGGCGGAGTGCGGCCGACGATCGCGCTCGGCTACTCCTCGCAGAGTGTCGACGGTCGTACGGCCGCGTCGAACAACCAGCCGTCGTGGATCGGTGACGGCTGGAACTGGGAGCCCGGGTTCATCGAGCGCCGGTACAAGGCGTGCAACGACGACAAGACCGGTGGGACGAACACCACGCGCGTCGGTGACCTGTGCTGGTTCAACGACAACGCGGTCCTCAACCTGGG
>NZ_JBEZNU010000049.1:0-31031 GCF_040653375.1 Streptomyces sp. NPDC047974 | reverse complement strand
GCGCCCATCCCCAGCGCGGGGGCGGGTCCCGTCGCTCCCCCCGCTGCCGGTCGGCGGCCCCCGCCGCGGCGGGGGCCTCCTCACGTCTCCGGACGGACTACGCGCCGTGGTAGGCCCGGACCATCAGCTCCTTCATCTCCTCGATCATCGGCATCCGCGGGTTGGCCGGGGCGCACTGGTCGGCGTAGGCGTTCATCGCCTGCTGCGGCAGGGCCTCCATGAAGGCCGCCTCGTCGACGCCCTCGGCCCGGAAGCCCGCCGGGATGCCGCACCGCTCGCGCAGCTCCTCGACGGCCCGGGCGTACGACTCCACGCCCTCCTCCGGCGTCGCGGCCGGCAGGCCCAGCATGCGGGCGATCTCCTGGTAGCGCTCGGGCGCCCGGTAGACCTCGGCCTTGGGCCACGGGACGGCCTTGTGGGTGACGGTGCCGTTGTGCCGGATGACGTGCGGCAGGAGCAGCGCGTTGGCGCGCCCGTGGGCGACGTGGAAGGTGTTGCCGAGGGTGTGGGCCATGGCGTGGACGAGGCCGAGGAAGGCGTTGGCGAAGGCCATGCCGGCGATGGTGGAGGCGTTGTGCATCCTCTCGCGGGCCTCGGGCGCCTTCGCGCCCTCCTTCACGCAGGTCTCCAGGTTCTCGAAGATCAGCCGGATCGCCTGGAGGCACTGGCCGTCGGTGAAGTCGTTGGCGTAGGCCGAGACGTACGCCTCGGTGGCGTGGGTCAGGGCGTCGAAGCCGGAGTCGGCGGTGACGGTCGGCGGGAGGTGCAGCGGGAGGACGGGGTCGACGATGGCGACGTCCGGGGTGAGGGCGTAGTCGGCGAGCGGGTACTTCTGCGCGGCCTCGGGGTCGGAGATGACGGCGAAGGGGGTGACCTCGCTGCCGGTGCCCGAGGTGGTCGGGACGGCGACCAGCCGGGCCTTCTCGCCCAGCTTGGGGAAGGTGTAGGCGCGCTTGCGGATGTCGAAGAACTTCTCCTTGGTGTCCGCGAACTCGACCTCGGGCCGCTCGTACATCAGCCACATGATCTTCGCCGCGTCCATCGGGGAGCCGCCGCCGAGGGCGATGATGGTGTCCGGCCGGAAGTCCCGCATGGCGGCGGCGCCGGCCCGGACGGTGGCGAGCTCGGGGTTGGGCTCGACGTCGTCGATCACCTGGATCGCGACGGGCTCGGCGCGTCCGTTCAGGATGCCGGTGACCTTGGCGACGAAGCCGATCTCGCCCATGGTCCTGTCGGTGACGATCGTGACCCGCTTCAGCCCCTCCATCTCGCCGAGGTACCGGATGGCGTTGCGCTCGAAGTAGATCCTCGGCGGGATCTTGTACCACTGCATGTTGGTGTTGCGCCGTCCGATCCGCTTGATGTTGACCAGGTTCACCGCGGTGACGTTGTCCGAGACGGAGTTGTGTCCGTAGGAGCCGCAGCCGAGGGTGAGGGAGGGGAGGAAGGCGTTGTAGACGTCACCGATGCCGCCGAAGGTGGAGGGGGCGTTGACGATGACGCGGATCGCCTTGACCCGCCGGCCGAACTCCTCGGCGAGCGCCTCGTCCTCGGTGTGGATGGCGGCGCTGTGCCCGAGGCCGTGGAACTCGACCATGGCGGCGGACAGTTCGAGGCCCTGCTCGGTGGAGCCGGCCTTGAGGGCGGCGAGCACCGGGGAGAGCTTCTCCCGGGTGAGGGGTTCGTTCTCGCCGACCTCGGCGCACTCGGCGAGCAGGATCGAGGTGCCCTCGGGGACCTCGAAGCCGGCCTGTTCGGCGATCCACACCGGGGACTTGCCGACGACGGCCGCGTTGAGCCTGGCCCCGCCGCAGTTCGTGCCGTAGGCGGTGGCGCCGAAGAGGTACTCCTCCAGCTTGGTCTTCTCGGCGGCGGTGACGACGTGGGCGCCGAGCCGCTCGAACTCGGCGATGCCCTCCTCGTACACCTCGGCGTCGAGGACGACGGCCTGCTCGGAGGCGCAGATCATGCCGTTGTCGAAGGCCTTGGAGAGGACGATGTCGTGGATCGCCCGCCGGAGCCTGGCGTCCTTGGCGACGTAGGCGGGGACGTTTCCGGCACCGACGCCGAGGGCGGGCTTGCCGCACGAGTAGGCGGCCTTGACCATGGCGTTGCCGCCGGTGGCGAGGATGGTGGAGACGCCGTCGTGGTGCATGAGGAGGCCGGTGGCCTCCATGGAGGGCTCCTCGATCCACTGGACGCAGTCGGCGGGGGCTCCGGCGGCGACGGCGGCGTCGCGGACGATGCGGGCGGCCTCGGCGGAGCAGTTCTGCGCGGAGGGGTGGAAGGCGAAGACGATCGGGTTGCGGGTCTTGAGGGCGATGAGCGCCTTGAAGACGGTGGTCGAGGTGGGGTTGGTGACCGGGGTCATCGCGCAGACGACGCCGACGGGCTCGGCGATCTCCGTGATGCCGTTCAGCTCGTCGCGGCGGATCACCCCGGCGGTCTTCAGGCCGGCCATCGAGTGGGTGACGTGCTCGCAGGCGAAGAGGTTCTTGACGGCCTTGTCCTCGAAGAGGCCGCGGCCGGTCTCCTCGACGGCGAGGCGGGCCAGCTCGCCGTGGGCGGCGAGGGCCGCGAGCGACGCCTTCCTGACGATGTGGTCGACCCGCTCCTGGTCGAGGGCCTCGAACTCCGCGAGCGCCCCGAGCGCCCGGCCGACGAGCCCTTCCACCATCTCCTTGGCCTCCATGACGGGCCTCCTTCACCGGTCCCTGGTTTCTTCGTCTCCTCCATTCGACACCCGTTGACCTGGGAAAAGAGGCGCGGAAAGACCTTCGGGAGGGGGCCGGAAGTCCTTTTGTGAACGGATTCACAAGATCTTGGGAGGGAAAGCCCCCGGCCGCTGGAGCTCACACGCGGCCGGGGGCTTCCCGAGGCGGGGCCGGGTCAGTACAGGGAGACCCCGTACTTGGCGAGCGCCTCCGGCACCGGCTGGTAGAACGTGGTGCCGCCGGTCGAGCAGTTGCCGCTGCCGCCGGAGGTGAGGCCGAGCGCCTTGGTGCCGTCGTACAGCGCGCCGCCGGAGTCGCCGGGCTCGGCGCAGACGTTGGTCTGGATCATGCCCTTCACCGTGCCGCCGCCGGAGTAGCGGACGGTGGCGTTGAGGCCGGTCACCGTGCCGCTGCGGGTGCCGGTGGTGGATCCGGAGCGCTTGACGGACTCGCCGACGTAGGCGTCGGCGGCGGTGAAGCCGCCCGTGTGGCTGAGCGAGGTGTTGTCGTAGCGGACCAGGGCGTAGTCGTTGCCCGGGAAGCTGGAGCCGACGGTGGCGCCGATCAGGGTGGACTGGGCGGAGTTGGCGTACCAGGTGTTCACCACGTTGCCGCAGTGGCCGGCGGTGAGGAAGTAGTACGTGGAGCCGCTGCGCACGTTGAAGCCGAGCGAGCAGCGGTAGCCGTTGCCGTAGATGGCGTCGCCGGCGCCGAGGAGGGGCTTGAAGACGCCGGGGTCGCGCTCGACGCGCAGGGCGCCGGAGTCGGCGCCGGCCGCCGAGCGGACCTTCGCGAGCTCCGCCTCGGAGACGGTCGAGTCGGCGGTGACGACGACCCGGCCGGCGGCCTTGTCGACGTACCAGGCGATGCCGCCGACCCCGGCGGCGTCGACCGCCGACTCGGCGCGGGCCAGCCGCTCGGCGGGGGCCGGGCCGGGGGCGGGCGCTGCCTGGGCCCCGGGGAGCCCGAGGGCGGTGACGGCCGCGAGTCCGGCGGCGACGGCGAGCAGACGGGTGCGCTTGATCCTCACTGTGCTCCTCACATCCTTCTGGGAAAAGCGGAGGGGGCCCGGGGGGTGAGAGGCCCGTGAGGCGCCATCAGGTGACGTGTCCCTGACATCCACCGCCAGTGATGGTGCCGCCTCCCGGCCGGACGCACAAGACCGCCGCACGCACCGGTGCCCCGGCCGTACCGTTCCGGGGCACCCGTCGTCCGGATTGCGGAAGGCCGGAGGTCAGCCCGTCAGCACCTGTCGCTCCCCCGCCTCCACGGCCAGGTCGAGGGTGTTCCCCGGCGGCGGGAAGGGGCAGATGAAGTGGTCCGCGAAGGCGCACGGCGGCAGCAGCGCCCGGTTGAGGTCCACCGTCACCGCGCCGTCCTCGTCCGGCGCCGGCGGGCGCAGGAAGCGGAAGCGGAAGGTGGACCGCCCGCTGGTGGCGTCCGCGAAGACCGCCCAGAGCGAACCGTCCTCCTCCACCGCCACCTGGAGCGCGTGCACCCGCCCGTCGAGCTCGAAGACGACCTCCCCGGAGAGCCCGAGCCCGCGCTCCCTGCCGTCCGCGTTCTCCACCCGGACGCTGCGCCCCTCCTCGTACGGCCGGTAGACCCCCGGCACCACCCAGCGCGGGTCGTACGGCGTGGCCTCGATGCCCCGGAAGGCCCGGCGCGCCGCCGAGTCCGGGTCGAAGTCGCGTACCGCCCACAGGCCTTCGCGGCGCATCACCATGATCCGGCGTCCCGCCGACTCGACCCGGGACTCGTGGACCGGCGCGTGGTCGGCGGTGAGCCGGACGCTGCCGGCGAAGGGCTCGCCGTCGACGGTGAGCCCGTCCCCGGCGTCCGCCGTCAGGACGACCTCGTCGCCGTCCTCCCGCCACTCCCCCGGCAGGTCCGGCAGCTTGCCCTCGGGGAAGTCCGCGAGCCAGTGGGTGCCGGTGAGGGAGAGCGGGCCGTACGAGGAGGCCACCGCCGCCTCGCGCCGCTCGTGCCAGTCCCGCCACTCCCCCGCCGCGTCGGTGGTCTCGGTGCTGCTCGTGGTGTCGCTCATGGTGTTCCACCCTTCCACACCGGCGCCGGATGCCCGGGGTGCGACCCCCCGCAGCAGGGCGAGGGCGGCCCGGGCGGCGGCGTCGTTCTGCGCGAAGGCGGGCCCGCCGGACCGGGGCCGGGCGAAGCCGCCGCCCACCCCGGCCGTGGTGTACGGGCCGAGGGCGATCCGGCGCGGGTGCGGACGGCCGTCCCGCTGGACGATCCGCCCGTCGGCGGGGTCCACGGCGAGCAGCCCGCCGGGGGTGGCCCGGGCACCGTCCTCGTACAGGCCGCGCAGCAGCGGGCTCGCGGTGCCGGTGACGGTGGCGGCGGGCAGCCGGGCCTCGACGAGGGCGCGGGCCTCGGTGCCCGGACCGGGCACGGCCGGCGAGGAGGCCCGGAAGACGCCGCGCCGGCCGTCGGTCCCGACGGCGAGGCGGGGGCCGAGGAAGCGGACGACGCCGGCCTCGGAGAGGGCGAGCAGCCGGCGCACCCGGGAGGCGGGCGGGCCGGAGCCGAGGTGGCTGTAGAAGCCGTGCCACCAGCCGCCGGTGTCGGTCCGGTGGGCGAGCCGGCCGAGCTGGCCGTAGACGGAGTCGAGGGCGGCGACGAGGGCCGCGTCGGCGCTGCGGGCGGGGTCGTGACGGCGCGCCAGGGCGGCGGCGACATGGCGGCGCAGCTCCTCCTGGAGCGCCTCGGCGCTCGGGGCGCGAAGCCCGGCGAGGGGGTGGTCGAGGGCCTCGGGGTCGAAGCGGTCGGCCGGGTCGGGGACGGCGGCGGCGACGAAGGCGGCGAGGCCGGGGTCGTCCGGCACGGCGGCGGACCAGCGGGCGTCGAACGCGGCCCAGGGGCCGGCGACGCGCTCCGGGTGGGCGGCGAAGAGGCGGTGGTAGTGGGCCCCGCCGAGCTCCCGGGCGATGTGCGGCCAGACCTCGCGCCGGAAGTCCAGCGGCCGGTCCGCGGCGAGCAGGGCGTCGACCCGGTCGGGGCCGAAGTGGCGGGGCAGCGGCGGCCGTTCGCCGTCGAGCGCGTAGCCGAGCTTGGAGGGGTACGGGACGCCCCGGCGGGAGCCCGCGTACAGCACCGGCTCCCGTCCCGAGGGCACGTACACGAGCGCGTCCCCCGCCCGCTCGTACCGGCCGCCGCGTCCCTCGGTGAGCAGCACCGCCAGGTCGACGAAGGCGAGGCCGAGGCCCCGGACGAGGACGGGCTCGCCGGCCGGGAGGACGGAGAGGTCGAGTTCGGCGGTGGGTCCCGGCGGCAGGTGGACGAGGCCGTGGCGGGCGGCGAAGGCGGCCAGTTCCCGCTGTTCGGCGTCGGGTTCGGCGTCGAGGTGGCCGAGGGCGAGGACGACGAGGTCGGCGCGCAGCGGCTCGGCGCGCCCGGCGAGCCGGACGAACTGCGGGCCCTCGCGGGGCCCTTCGACCCGCAGGGCGGCGGTGCGGTGCTCGTGGAGGGTGACCGTGGCGGGCAGGGCCGCCTTGGCCCGGGCGTACGCCCAGCCCAGATAGGCGCCCAGTTCGGGGCGGGTGGCGAAGCGGCGGCCGTCGGTCCCGGCCCAGTCGGCGAGCGTGGGTCCGGGGCGTACCGGCCCTGCGAGGCGGACGCTGTCGTCGGTGAAGACGGTGACGTCCCCGGCCCGGGAGTTCATCAGGAGCAGCGGGGACTGGGCGGTGCGCCAGATCCGGCCGGGCCCGGGCGGGTACGGGTCGACGAGGTGCACGTCGAGCGGCCGCCCGCCGTGGAGCCCGGGCACGGCGGCGGCGAGCCGCTCCAGGAAGCCGGTGCCGCGCGGCCCGGCACCGACGATCACCAGGGAGGAGGTCATGCGGACTCCAGGACGGCGGGGGACGCACAGGACGCCGGGCAGGCCTCCGGGGCGGGGACGGACTCCCCCGCCCCGGAGGTCCCGGATCAGCAGCCGCAGTCGCACCCGCAGTCGCAGCCGTCGCAGCAGCCGCCGTCCTCGCCGCCGCACGAGCAGCAGTTGGAGCAGCAGTCACAGCCGTCGCAGCAGCTGCCGCAGTCGCACTGCTGGCAGAGGCCGTCCTTGCGCTCCCGGCTCCACGGGTCCTCGTAGGTGCCGCAGCACATCTGGCAGGTGCAGGCGAGACCGGCCCAGACCGCGCAACCGGCGATCAGACCGCGCCGGTTGCGGTGCGGCGGCCCGGGCGGGAAGGGACCGAAGCCGCCTCCGCCGCCGCCCGGGCCGGGGTTCCAGGGGCCGCCCGGGCCCGCCGGGCCGCCGGGGCCGGGGGCGTACGGGTTGTCGGGGACCGGCCCGCCCGGGGCGTACGGGTTGCCGGGCACCGGGCCGTGGGCGTGCGCGGGGGCGCCGCCGCCGACGTGGGAGCAGGTGGTGGTGCCGAAGGCGCGGTCGACGGAGACGCGCAGTTCGTGCGCGAGGAGCTGGTGGACGAGCTTGCCGTCGGTGAACTCGGCGTCCTTGAGGGCCAGCCGGATGCCGTGCAGGGCGTCGTCGGCGAGCCGGCGGGCCTCCTCGCGGGAGGTGCCGGTGGCGGTGAGCGGGTTCCAGGCGCCCGCCTCGGCGTCGGCGGCCTGGTCCTCGACGGCGTCGAGGAGGTGGGCGAGGCGGCCGAAGAGCCGGCCGGCCTCGGCGAGCGCTTCGGCGTTCCCGGGCCGTCCGGCGAGGAGCGCGGTGTGCGCGAAGGCGGCGGCGGTGGCGGTCTCGGTGGGCTCGGTGACGACGAGCAGGGGGGTGCCGGGCCCGGCGAGGGACTCGATGCCGGTCTGGCGGTCCACGGCGTCGACGAGGACGGCGGTGTCGAAGCCGACCGCGTGGCCCGCGCGGGCACCGGCCTTGTCCCAGGACCGGGCGACCCGGCGGGCGGCGGCGGCGACCGGCCGGCGGGCGAGGAGACCGTCCCGGTCGGCGACGTGGTCGCGAACCTTGGCCGAGGCGAGGACGAGCGAGACGGCGGCGGCGAGCCTGGCGCCCTCGCCGCGCGCGACGGGCGCGGTGCGCATGGCGCGCAGCGGGCAGGGGCCCGCGGTGCGGCGGCCGGAGTCGGTGACGCCGGTCTGAGCCTCCGTCAGGACCGAGACGATGAGCCCGTCGTAGTTCGTGACGACCCGGGCGAACTGGCCGTGGTCGGCGCGCAGGGCCAGGCACAGGCCGCAGAGGTGGGCCATCCACTGGGTCTTCAGGTGGTCGGTGAGCCGGTGTGTGCAGGGTCGGACTATTCCGAACAATTCCATCCCCCGTGGTGCGGTGCGAGAGCGTGTCGCGGCATCGTAGCGAGGGGCGCGTTCACCCGTACGCGCCCGGCGTCACCCTTCTGGACCGACTTTCATATTTTCAGCAGCATGGCCCTCCGTCAGGCGCCGCATACCCCAGGTTTCCTGACGATTCGCCAGATTTCGGGCCTCACGTTCTGCACCAGTACCGTCACGAATCCCCTGCGCGGCGCCTATCCACTTGGCGCGCGATCCGCATCATGGACGACGATAGGGAGTGCGGAACCACAAGTGACCGCAGTGACCGCGTGAAAGGAGGCGTCCATGGGATCGGTGCGCAAGGCGAGTGCCTGGCTGGGACTCGTCGAGGACAACGACGAGCGTTACTACGACGACGAGTACGCCGACGGTGCCGAGAGCGGCGACGCCTGGGTGACGGACCCCCGGGTCCGGGTCGCCTCGGACACCGCCGAGGACCGGGGCCGCCGGATCGCCACCGTCTCGCCCGACAGCTTCCGGGACGCCCGGGCCATCGGCGAGCTCTTCCGGGACGGCGTGCCGGTGATCGTGAACCTGACCGCCATGGAGCCGAACGACGCCAAGCGGGTCGTGGACTTCACCGCCGGCCTCGCCTTCGGGCTGCGCGGCTCGATCGAGCGCGTCGCGACCCGGGTCTTCCTGCTGACGCCCGCCGACACCGAGATCGTCAGTGAGTCCGGCCGCCGTCAGCAGGACGGTTTCTTCAACCAGAGCTGACCCCGCCCGCAGCACCCCCGACCCGACCGACGCCCCCCGGCCCGGACCCGCCCGGCGGACCGGGCCGGCCGCATGTCCGGGACCGGGAGCCTCAGGGCCGCTCGCCCCCGGTGCGGGCTCCCCCGGTGCGGGCTCGCGCCCAGGGGCCGCTCGCGCTCAGTGGCCGCTCGTGGCCGCGCCGGTCATCGGCTCCGCGGGACCGGGCGCCGGATGCGGAGCCGGACAGGACGCGCCGGACGGCAGCTGCTCGGCCGGGGAGCCGGCCGGCTGGCCGGGGACCATGGCCGGGCCCGCGGGCCGGGACTGCGCCGGGGGCGCGCACCGGGCCGCCGTCTTCGCCTCCGCCGGCGCCGCCGCTTCCGCCGCGGCCTCCTCGATCGCCGCCTCCACGTCCACCGGGCACTCCATCACCCGGGGCAGCCGCAGGGCCATCGCGGCCCCGGCGAGGAGCAGGCCCGCGCTGACGAAGAGCGTGAGGTGCAGGCCGTCGACGAAGGCGTGGCGCGCGGCCGTGTGCAGGGCCTCGCCGGCCGCGCCGCCGAGCCGCTCGGCCACCTGGTAGGCCTCGCCGAGCGAATTCGCCGCGGCGCCGCTCGCCGCCGCCGGCACCCCGGGGACGTCCGCGAGACCGGGGGCGTACGCCGCGTTCATGACGCTGCCGAGCAGGGCGATGCCCATGCCCGCGCCGAGCTGGTACGAGGTCTCGCCGATCGCCGCGGCCCCGCCGGCGCTGCGCGGCGGCGCCTCGCTCAGCATCGACTCGTACGCCGAGAAGAGGGTCGTCTGGAGGCCGAAACCGAGCAGGACGAAGCCGGCGGTGAGCAGCAGCGGCCGGTCCTGCTGGCCCATCAGCGTGAGCAGCAGCACCGCCCCGGCGGTGAGCAGGAAGCCCCAGCCGACCATCCGCCGGGGGCCGATCCGGCGCAGGGTGTACGAGCCGGTGGCGCCGGCCGCCATGGCGGCGAAGGTGAGCGGGAGGAGCCGCAGCCCGGTCTCCAGGGGCGTGAGCCCGAGGACCAGCTGGAGGTACTGGACGGCGATGAGTTCCAGGCCGACGAGGGCCAGCATGGCGAGGACGATGCAGCCGACGGAGGTGGTGAAGGCGGCCCGGGAGAAGAGCCGCATGTCGATCAGCGGGTGCGGCCTGCGCCGCTGGCGCCGGACGAAGAGGACGAGCAGCAGCGCCCCGGCGAGCAGCGGTCCCGCGGTGAGCGCGGAGAGCGCCGGCTCGCCCGCGCCGAGCCGCTTCACGCCGAGGACGCAGCCGAGCACGCCGGCCGCGGCCATCAGCGCGCCGAGGACGTCCCAGGGCCCTTCCGCGCTCCCCCGGGACTCGGGCAGGAGCCGGCGGGCGAGCGGCAGGATCAGCGCCATCAGCGGGATGTTGATGAGGAAGACGGAGCCCCACCAGTAGTGCTCGACGAGGAAGCCGCCGAGCACCGGCCCGGCGGCCGCGCCGATCGCGGCGACGGCCGTCCAGATGCCGATGGCGGTGGCGCGCTCGCGCCGGTCGGGGAAGACGGTCCGGATGATGGAGAGCGTCGCCGGCATGATCATGGCGCCGCCGACGCCGAGCAGCGCGCGGGCCGCGATGAGGACCCAGGGCTCGGTGGCGAGGGCGGCGACGGCCGAGGCGAGACCGAAGATCCCGTATCCGAGGAGCAGCACCCGGCGCCGGCCGATCCGGTCACCGAGGGTGCCGAAGAGGATCAGCAGCGAGGCGCAGACCAGCGGGTAGGCGTCGACGATCCAGAGGAGCTCGGTCGCGCCGGGGCGCAGGTTCTCGGTGAGCGAGGGGACGGCGACGTGGAGGATGGTCGCGTCCAGGGCGACCAGGAGAAGGCTGACGCAGAGGACGACGAGGACGGCCCAGCGGTTGGCGCCGCCGCCGGCGGCGGCCCGCCGTCCTGCTCGGGCCGTGATCGTCCGCGACATGTGCGTACCTCCAAGTGATGCTCTCGCGCTCGGCAGACGCCGCCGACCTGGGCTGATGTGCGTGGGGCGGCGCGGCGACGAGGGGCGAGTGAGCCGTCAGCGTACGCGAGGACGGGGCCCTGGAGGGTGGCGCACCTCTCACCCCGGCGAGGCTCCCGGTGTGGCGTACGCCACTCGGTCCGGCCCGCGCGTCGCATGGAATTCCGCACGGACGGGTGTTTGAAGTAATTCCGTGCCACACAAACAGGCTTCCGGAATCACCCCCGGCGGCAATAGGGCTGAAGGTCATCGGATTTTCCGACGGGAGTCCGGAAAAGGCGGGCGACTGAGACCCACTCCACATCACATCGTCATCACGAAGGGAGCGGATCGCGCGGGTCGTCTCCTCACCCCCTGTAACGTCGATTGGGTGCGTACCGACATCTTTGCCCGGCTGGACCGGGAGCCGGTCCCGCCGAAGATAGAGGTCCCGCGGATGACCCGGACGCGTCTCGCCCTCTTCGGCGGGACGTCGGCGTTCTATCTCATCGTCGTGGTGGCGGTGCTGCTGTCCACCTGGCTGGTGACCCTCGACTGGAAGATCATGCTCTTCCGTCCCTACCAGCAGTGGCCGGAGCTGCACGCCTTCCTGGACTACTACGTCGTCCTCGGCCAGCGCGGTCCGACCGCGGTGATGGTGGCGGCCTGGCTGGGCTGGCGCTCCTGGCGCCAGCACACCCTGCGGCCGCTCCTCTCCCTCGGCGCGGCCCTGCTGCTCCTCAACGTCACCGTCGGCGCGGTGAAGCTCGGACTCGGCCGGCTCGGCCCCCACTACGCGACACAGGTCGGCTCGGCCGAGCTGTTCGCGGGCGGCGACATATTCCCCTCGGGTCACACCGCGAACGCGGTGGTGACCTGGGGCATCCTGGCCTATCTCGCCACCACCCCGCGGGCCCGCCGCTACCTGTCGGCGCTCTCCGCCGTGGTCGCCCTCGGCGTCGGCCTCACGACGGTCTACCTCGGCACCCACTGGCTCAGCGACGTGCTGCTCGGCTGGGCCGCCGGCCTGCTGATCCTGCTCGCGCTGCCCTGGTGCGAGCCGGTCATCGCCGTGGTGGAGGGCTGGATCCTGGACCGGCGGGACCGGATCGGGGAGCGGCTGCGGGCCCGGCGCCGCCTCGTGCCCTCGCTGCCGGTGGCCTCCGGCGGGCCGCGGCTCTTCCCGGCCCCGGCGGCCGCGGAGGAGCCGGCCAGGGAGACCGTGGGGGCGGCCGCGAGCCGCGCCAGGGCGGCCCGCCCGTCCTCGGACCGCCTCACCGCCTGACCCCCGCCCCGTCCGTACGCGAAGGGCCCCGACCGCGCCCGGTCGGGGCCCTTCGCGCGTCCGGGATCAGCCGATCCAGCAGCGGGTGACGGTGTCGTCCTCGACCTCGAGGTTGAGCCGCCCGGCGACGTACTCCATGGTGACGATCGCACCGGGCGGGAGGGTCCGGACGACGCGCCAGCCGCGCGTCCGGGCGAGCCGGCCGGCGCCGTCGGCGTCGAGGCCCACATAGGACTCGGGCGCGTCTCGGGGTGGTTCGGGGCTGCGCGACATGGATGCCATGGGGTTCACGTTAGTCCCCTCGCGGTCACGCTTGCGTCACAACTTCTCGACAGCCGGCGTGACGGACCCGGCCACGGCGGAACGTCTGTTTCCGGCCGTTTCTCCGGTAATTCGAAAAGGCGACCGGAGGTTCGCACGAACCGTTCGGACGAATTCACCGGCGAAATGTCGGCGGAGTCCGCGCGCCGCTCCCTCACCGTTCCCTTACACAATGCTTACGCTGACCGGACGCCGGAGAACGGAACACGGGGCGGAGGCACCGATGAGGACCGAGGCTGCGGCCATCGCGGCGGAATCGGGCGGACGGGAGCGGCTCGGCCGGATCCTGATCGACTGGCTCACCACCACCGACCACAAGAAGATCGGTCACCTCTATCTGGCGACCTCCTTCACCTTCTTCCTGTTCGCCGGGGTCCTCGCGATGGCGATGCGGGCGGAGCTGGCGCGGCCGGGGATCGAGTTCCTCTCCCCCGAGCAGTTCAACCAGGCCTTCACCCAGCACGGCACGATCATGCTGCTGCTCTTCGCGACCCCGACCTTCGCGGGCTTCGCCAACGAGCTGGTGCCGCTCCAGATCGGCGCGCCCGACGTGGCCTTCCCGCGCCTGAACATGTTCTCGTACTGGCTGTTCCTGTTCGGCGGCCTGATGGTGGTCGGCTCCTTCCTCACCCCGAGCGGACCGCCCGACTTCGGCTGGACCGCCTACGCCCCGCTGAACAGCGCGGTCCGCTCCCCGGGGATCGGCGCCGACCTGTGGATCATGGGGCTGACCCTCTCCGGCTTCGGCACGATCCTCACGTCGGTGAACTTCCTCGCCACGATCATCGGGATGCGGGCGCCCGGCATGACCATGTTCCGGATGCCGGTCTTCACCTGGAACGTGCTCTTCACCGCGGTCCTGGTGCTGATCGCCTTCCCCGTCCTCGCGGCGGCGCTGCTCGCCCTGGAGGCGGACCGCCGGTTCGGGGCCCTGACCTTCGCCCCCGGCAACGGCGGGGCGCTGCTCTGGCAGCACCTCTTCTGGTTCTTCGGCCACCCCGAGGTCTACATCATCGCCCTGCCGTTCTTCGGCATCATCAGCGAGATCATCCCGGTCTTCGCCCGCAAGCCGATCTTCGGCTACCTCAGCCTGATCGCCGCCACCATGACGATCACGGGTCTGTCGGTGGTGGTCTGGGCGCACCACATGTTCGCGACCGGGGCGGTGCTGCTGCCGTTCTTCTCCTTCCTGTCCTTCCTGATCGCGGTGCCGACCGGGGTCAAGTTCTTCAACTGGACGGGGACCATGCTGCGGGGCTCGCTCTCCTTCGAGACCCCGATGCTGTGGGCGACCGGCTTCCTGGTGTCCTTCCTCTTCGGCGGCCTGACCGGGGTGATCCTGGCCTCGCCGCCGATGGACTTCCACGTCACCGACTCGTACTTCGTCGTCGCCCACTTCCACTACACGGTCTTCGGCACGGTCGTCTTCGCGACCTTCGCCGGCTTCCACTTCTGGTGGCCGAAGTTCACCGGCCGGATGCTCGACGAACGGCTCGGGAAGATCCACTTCTGGACCCTCTTCACCGGCTTCCACCTCACCTTCCTCGTCCAGCACTGGCTGGGCGCGGAAGGCATGCCCCGCCGCTACGCCGACTACCTGGCGGCCGACGGCTTCACCACCCTGAACACCCTGTCGACCATCGGCGCCTTCCTCCTGGGCACCTCCACCCTGCCCTTCCTCTACAACGTCTGGCACACCTGGCGGTACGCCCCGAAGGTCCGGGCCGACGACCCCTGGGGCTACGGCCGCTCCCTTGAGTGGGCCACCTCCTGCCCGCCGCCGCGCCACAACTTCACCTCCGTCCCCCGCATCCGCTCGGAGTCCCCCGCCTTCGACCTGCACCACCCGGAGTTCGCGGACTACGAGCGGACGCGGATCACGAGCCCGCCGCCGGGCCGGTAGCCCCGGCGGCGGGGCGGCGTCAGCGCAGGCCGAGTCGGCGCAGGGTGCGGCCCGCGCCGGCCTTGGCGGTGTAGGCGGCGTCGAAGGCCCGGCCGGTCCAGGCGTGCCGGGCGGCGGCCGCCGGGGAGTGGGCGCGGCGGGGTGCGGCGCGGTCCACGAGCTCGGTCCACAGCTGCTCGTGGCGGGCGGCGATGCGGGCCGGGTCGAAGCGTTCCGCCGCCGCGAGGGCCGCCCGGCCCGCCTTGGCCCGCCGCTCCTCGTCGGCCATCAGCTCGCCGAGCGCGCGGGCCACCGCGCGGGGGTCCCCGACGGGGACGAGCCGGCCGTCGACGCCGTCCTCGACGATCTCGCGCGGCCCGTGCGGGCAGTCCGCGGCGACCACCGGGAGGCCGCACCGCATCGCCTCCACGATCGTCATGCCGAAGGCCTCCCGCTCGGAGGTGACGGCCGCGATCGAGCCCTTCGCCCACTCCGGCTCCATGGGGTGGACCTGGCCCATCAGGCGGACCCGTCCGCCGAGGCCGAGGGCCTCGATCTGCCGGGTCAGCGGCGCCCTCAGGTCCTGCGCGGCGTCCCCGCTGCCGTAGATCCGCAGGCTCCAGTCGGGGTGGTCGCCGGCCAGTTCGGCGAAGGCGTCGACGAGGACGTCGAAACGTTTGACCCGGGTGAGCCGGCCGGCCGCGACGACCACCCGGGACGAGGGGTCGGCGGATGGCACGGCGGGCGCGGGCACCCCGTTGGGCACCGACTCGACGCGGACGGAGCCGGGCAGCCCGAGCCGCCGGTAGGACCGCGCGTCGGCCTCGGTGACGGTGGTGACGAGGTCGAGGAGCGCGTACTCGTGGGCGATGTCCCGGCGCAGCCGGCGGCTGTGCCCGTCGAGGACGAGGTGCTCCTGGGCGACGAGGACGGGCCCCGGCCCCGCCTGCCGGGCCAGCTGGACGTTGAGCCCCGGCCGGGTGCCGACGAGGACGTCCGCCGCCACCCCGCGCAGCAGGTCCCCGATCCGCGCGTCGGTCAGCGCGCTGTACTGCTTCCACCGGCCGTCGCCGCGCGGGAAGACGCGGGCGGGGCGGTGGGCGTCGGGGTGGTCGCCGTCGTATTCCGGCGAGTCCTTCCGCAGGTCGACGAGGTGACGGAGGGTCACCCCCGAGGGAAGGCCGAGCCGGGGCCGGTCACGGTGGCGGAAGACCGAGACGATCTCCACCTCGTGCCGTTCCGCGAGTTGTTCGGCGAGCGTGAACGTGGTCCGGATCGTGCCGCCGTAGTGATAGCCGTTGTGGAGCAGGAAGGAGATACGCATCTGCCGGTTCCCCCCGGTCAGTTGGTAGGTCGGGGCGACTGTACTGCTCCGGCGGCGGCGCTCCTCACGGCCGGTAACCGAGCTGGGGGACGACCGCGCAGTTCCGCGTCATCTCCCCCTGGCTCACCCAGCCGCGCCCGTCCCGCCAGCGGGCCACGGAGAGGCAGGTCTCGCGGGCGGCGGGCGGCCGCTCCAGGTGCTCGAAGCGGACCGGGAGCAGCAACCCCCGTGCGGTGTACGGCTCCTGGCGGTTCAGATACGCCTCGACGCACGTCCGGGTGAGTCCGCCCCGGTCGGGGCGGTCGAGACAGGAGCGGGCCGCGTCGGTGAACCACATGGCGGCCGCCCAGCCCTCCAGCTGCCACTGGGAGGTCTCCCGCTCCCCCATCGCGGCCCGGAAGGCGCGGACCGCGGGGTGCCCGGTCTCGTCCATGTTGCGGCTCGACCCGGTCACCCAGAGGGAGTCACGGCAGCCGGGCGCGCGGGCGTGGTCGCGGGCCACGGAGGAGGACCAGTTCTGCACGTTCGTCACCTTGGCGTCGACGCGGACGCCGAGCGCCTCCATCGCCTCGCACAGCCGGACGTTGCCGTGCGCGTCCAGCGCGTCGAACACCAGGTCGACGCGGCGTTCGCGCAGATCGGCGGCGACGGCCCGGAAGTCCGGCAGGACGAAGTCGACCCGCTCGTCCACGACCCGGTAGCCCTCCGCGCGCAGCCCCCGGGCGACGAGCCGGGCGTAGGCGGCGGAGGCCGGCTGGTCGTACGCGACGACGGCGGCGGTCCGCGCCCCGCGCTCGCGCGCGAACCACCGGTACACCTCGGTCCCCCCGTACAGGGTGCCGTCCCAGCCCGGCGAGGCGCCGGTGCGCGGGGCGGAGCTGCCGTAGAGCGAGTAGAGGTGCGGATAGGTCTCGTAGGCGGGGGTGAGGGGCTGGCCGCCGACGTCGGGCACGCCGGCCCGGGAGACGAGCGGGGCGCCCGCGTAGTCGAGGGCGGTGGTGGCGACGAGGGCGAAGACCTTCTTCTCGTCGAGGAGTTCGCGGACGCAGGCGGTGTTGCCGACGCCGCTGCCGCCGTCGTCGCAGGTCTCGACCTCGACCCGGCGCCCGTCGAGCCCGCCGGCGGCGTTCAGGGCGTCGAACCAGGCGCGGGCGCCGTCGCGCGGGCCGGTGAGGGCGGCACCGCCGACCGGGCTGGTGGCGCTGGTGATGATGCCGACGCGGAGCGGCTCACCGCCGGAGGGGTGGGCGGTGGGCCGCGTCCCGAAGGCGCGTTCCGGGAGCCTGCTGCCGCATCCCGCGAGGAGGAGCAGGAGGAGGACCAGCAGCAGGGCCGGGAGCCGCGCCGCGGCCGTCTCAACAGCCTTCGACGGTGACACCGCTGAGCTGCACCAGACCGCACAGGGTCTTCACGGAGACCTTCCAGGTGCCGTCCTGGAGCACCGCGGTGCCGTGGGCGCCGGGCACCACCGGGTTGCCGCCGACGAGCAGGTCGTAGGTGACGTCGGCGCCGGTGGCGGAGGTGAACGCGACCCCGGTCACCTCGGCGGCCGTCATCGCGGCCTGCGGGTTGCCGGCGAAGGCGTCCAGGACGGCCTCCATCTCCTCGCCGTTCTCCAGCAGCTCCGCCCGCTCGTCGGCCGGGGTGTCCGCGTCGAAGAAGGCCGCCCAGTTCCGGGTGATCTCCTCCTTGGCCGCGGCGGGGTCGTCGGGCTCCTCGGCACCGGGCTCCTCGGCACCGGGCGGCTGAGCCGTCATGCCGGGCGGGGCGGTGGTGGTGACCTGGTTGCCGGTCGCGGGCTCGTCGTCGGAGCAGGCCGCGACGGCCGGGGTGAGGAGCAGCACCGCGGCGGCCGCGAGGGCGGCCGCTCGTCGCCTGAGAACCATCGGGCTCACCACCGTTCGGCGTCGTGCTTCCAGGGTCGGACGATACGGAGCGGAGCGCAAGAATACGGGGCATAGTCGGAGGAAAGGGCGGAGGTCTCGCGGTGCCGACGGCACGGTTCCTGCTGTGGGGCGGCCTGGTGGCGGCCGCCGGGGGCGCGCTGCTGTGCGTCCTCGGCTGGTACGGGATCTCGGGCGAGCGCTTCGCCGAACGCCAGCTCCCCTACCTGGCCTCGTGCACCGTGCCGGGAGCGGCGCTGATCGTGGCGGGCGCCGTCCTGATCGGCACGGCGGCGACGCGTACCCCCGCGCGGCCGGCCGGCTCCCTGCGCCCCGGGGCGGACCCGACGGACCCGGACACCGCCGTCCCCTCCTCCGGGGAACCGCCGCTGCGCGTCCCCGGCGGGACGCTGGCACACCGCCCCGACTGCCCGCTGGTGGCCGACCGCGCGGACGCGGTGCCGGCCGCCGGGGACCCGGCGCTCGCGCCCTGCCCGGTGTGTGAACCGTGGCCTCCCTGACCTACGAGCTGACGCTGGCCGGCCTCGCGGTCGGCAGCGCGGCGGCGCTCACCGGCATCGGCCTGATCGTCACCCACCGGGCGACCGGCGTGCTGAACCTCGCGCACGGCGCGGTCGCCATGATCTGCGCGTACGTGCTCCGTCAGCTGGTGGTCGCATGGGGCTGGCCGCTGTGGCCTGCGGCCCTGCTGACCCTGTTCGTGGTGGCGCCCGGTCTCGGTCTCGTCCTCGACCGGGCCGTCTTCCGCCCGCTGGCCCGGGCGGGCGCCGGTCCCGCCCGCACCCTGGTCGCCTCCACCGGCGTCTTCGTCCTCCTCGTGGGCGCGGCCGTCCTGCTCTGGGGCGCCGGGGCACGGAACGACGCGCCCGTCCTGCTCGGCGACGATCCCTGGCTGCAGCTGGCGACGGTGGTGACGGTGGCCTGCCTGGTCACGGCGGTGACCCGGTGGACCCGCTTCGGGCGGGAGCTGCGGGCGGTGGTCGACAACCGCCCGCTGGCCGTCCTCGCCGGGGTGGACGCGGACCGGATCGCCGCGGCCGGCTGGGCGTTCGGCGCGTTCACCGCCGGGCTGACGGGCGTGCTGCTCGCCCCGTACGTCCGGCTCGACCCGTACGGCCTGCCGCTGCTCGTGGTCGAGGTGATGGCGGTCGCGGTCATCGCCCGGATGCGGTCGCTGCCGGTCGCGATCGGCGCGGCGCTGCTGATCGGGGTGACCCAGGCGCAGCTGACCCGCTTCCACCCGGAGGGCTGGGCGGAACCGCTGCTGCGCTCGGTGGGGGCGAACCTCTTCGTCCTCGCGCTGCTGGTCGCGGCGCTCGTCCTGCCGGGCATCGGCGGCAAGGGCCAGGACGCGCTGCCGCCCCCTTCCCGGGCGACCCGCACGCCCCCGGCGGTCTGGCCCCTCGCCGCCGTCTGCTTCCTCCTCCCCCTGGTGGCGGGGGGCACCGACCTGCGCACGGCGGTCCAGGTCCCGGCCCTCGCGATCGTCCTCCTCTCCCTGGTGGTCGTGACGGGCCGCTCGGGCCTGCTGGCCCTGGGCCAGGCGGCCTACGCGGGCCTGGGAGCCCTCTTCACCACCCTCTTCACGACGGCCGGCGTCCCACCCCTCCCGGCCCTGGCCCTGGCGGTGCCCCTGACGGGAGCGGCGGGCCTGCTGACGGCGGGCCCGGCGATCCGCCGCCACGGCCTGGCGCTGGCCCTCGCGACCCTGGCGGTCGGGGTGGCGGTCAGCCGCTTCGTCCTCACCCAGCCCTACGCCACGGCGGACCTGGCCGCCCCCGCCCGTCCCGGCCCCTTCGCCACGGACCGCGCGTACTACGCCCTGGAACTCGTCCTGCTCGCCCTGGCCCTCCTCCTGGTGGCGGCCCTCCGCCGGGGCCGCACCGGCCGCGCGCTGGCGGCGCTGCGCGACCACGAACCCGCCGCGGAGGCCGCCGGCATCCCCGCGACCCCCCTCAAACTCCTGGTCTTCACCCTGGCCGCCGCCCTGGCGGCCCTGGGCGGCGGCCTCCTCACGATGGCCACCCAGGCCTTCGACCCCACGGCGTACGACCCCCTGCGCGGCCTCCTCTGGTTCGCCGCGGTCATGGTCCTGGGCGCGGACAACCTCCTCACCCCCCTCCTCGCGGCCCCCCTCCTGCTGACCACCGACACCACGACCCCCGCCGCCCTGGCCGCCCTGGCCCTGGGCCTCCTGGCCACCCAGACGGGCCGCCTCCCCCCGCTGACCGCCCTCCTGAACCCGCCCGAGGGCCGGAGAACCCCGTACGACCGACCGACCGCACGGGGTTCCCCGGCCCCGTCCGGCCCGTCGGCCGGCACTCCCCGGACGCACCCGGCCGCGGACCGGGAATCCCCCCACGGCCCGCCGGCCGAGCGGCTCGTCGCCGAGGGGCTCTGGTTCACGCACCCCGGCGGGGTGACGGCCCTGAGGGGGGTGGGGCTCGTGCTGCCGACCGCCGAGGTCACCGCGCTGGTGGGGCCGAACGGCGCCGGCAAGAGCACCCTCTTCGACTGCCTGGCCGGCGCGGCCCGCCCCCGCCCGGGCGGCCGGGTCCTCCTGGACGGCCGGGACGTCACGCGCCGCCCCGCCCACGCCCGGGCGCGCCTCGGCCTCGCGCGGACCTTCCAGCGGCCGGCCCTGTTCCCGTCGCTCTCCGTGGAGGAGAACGTCCGCGTCGGCGCCGAGCACGGCCGCCACCGCGGCCACCCGGCCGCCGCCACCGAACGCGCCCTCCGGCTCGCGGGCCTGGCCGGGCCCGTGCGCCACCGCCGCACGGCGGGCCTGCCGACGGGCCTGCTGCGCCGCGTCGAGCTGGCCCGCGCGCTCGCGGGCCGCCCGCACACCCTGCTCCTGGACGAACCGGCCGCCGGACTGGACGCGGCCGAGGCCGAGGCCCTGTCCCGGCTCCTGGCCGCGCTCGCCGCCGACGGCCTGACCGTCCTCGTCGTCGAACACGACCCGGACCTCGTCGCCGGCACGGCCGCCACCGTCCACACGATGGAGGGAGGCAGGCTCCGCCCGTGACCACCGAGATGGAGCTGCGCGGCGCCCGCGTCCGCTACGGCCCCCTGGAGGCCCTGCACGGCCTGGACCTCCCGGTCCCCGCGGGCACGGTGACCGTCCTGACCGGCCGCAACGGCGCCGGCCGCACCACCGCGCTGCGGGCCCTCGCCGGGACGGTACGGCTCTCGGCCGGCCGGGTCCTGTGGCGCGGCGAGGACGTCACCGCGCTGCCCCCGCACGAACGCGCCCGCCGGGGGCTGTGCTTCGTACCGGACCGGGGCGCCGTGTACGAGGGCCTGACCGTCGCCGAGAACCTGGCCCTCGCGGGCCCGGCCGCCCCGGTCCCGTACCCGGCCCTCGTCCCGCTGCTCCCCCGCACCGCGGGCACGCTCTCCGGCGGCGAACGCCGGATGCTGGCGGTGTCCCGCGCCCTGCTGCGCCCCGCCCGCGTGGTCCTGGTCGACGAGGCGGCCCTCGGCATGGCCCCGCCGGTCGCGGCCCGCACCTACGCCCTGCTCGCCGCCCTCGCCACCGAGACCGGCGCGGCGGTGCTCCTCGCCGAACAGCGCGTCCCGGACGGCCTCCCGCCCGGCACCCTCCTCCACCGACTGCGCCGCGGCACCCGCGTCTTCAGCGGCGAAGCGGCCGAGGAACACCGCCCCGCCGCCTAGCGGCTCGGAGCCGGCCCGCTCAGAGCGGTGCGATGCGCAGCATCATGCCGACGTACAGGCGGTTCGGGTCGGGGCCGATGACGGTCCTGTTGGCCTCGTAGAGCCGCTGCCAGCCGCCCTTGACCGCGAAGCGGCGGGCGATGCCGGCGAGGGTGTCGCCGGGCTGCACGGTGTGGGCGCGGCCGCTGAGCCCGTACCGCTTGGAGCAGACCGGCCAGGCGCCCCAGCCCTGCACGCGCAGGACGTCCTCGGCGACGGTGATCTGCTGCTGCCGGGTGGCGAGGTCGGCGCGGCGGGCGTACGCGAGGCCGCCGTACTCGATCCAGGTCGGCTGCCAGAACTGGAGGCCGCCGTAGTAGCCGTTGCCGGTGTTGACGTCCCAGCGCCCGCTGCTCTCGCACTCGGCGACGCAGCCCCAGGGCCACTGGTCCTCGGCGCAGGCGTACGCGGGCGCGCCCGCCGGTCCCGCCGACGGTGGCGGCGGCACCGCCCCGACGCCGCCGGTCCCGCCGACGGCGCCCTGGGCCGCCTCCACGGCGGCCGCCGCGTCGGCGAGCGCCTCCGCGACCGCGCCCGCCGCCGCGTCCGGCAGCACGGGCACCGCCGGTCCGCCGGGCGCTCCGGGCGCTCCGGCCGTGCCGGGCCCGTCGTCGCCGGGCGCGGCCAGGGCGACGGGCGCCTGGTGGAGGGCGAGCAGCGCCGCCGCGGAGGCCGCCGCGAGCGAGCCGGCCGTCCAAAATCGGATCATCGACATCGCCGCAGGCTAGGTCGGCCGCCCGGGCCCCACCCCCGTGCCGCGCGGAACACTGTTCACTTCCCACCCGGTCGGAGTCACCCCCGCCACCGCCCCCCGCCGGAGGCACCGCGGCGCCCGTCCCCGGGGCTCCCGCACGCGCCAGTGGCAACTTGCCTCGCTTCCGCGCGTGACCCCGCCCGCGCCTGACCCGTTGAACTCGGCATGAGACGCCCGGGAAAGGCCCGGGGTCCGTCCTTACCGAATCCAGGGAGCCCTCCGTGCCGCGCATGCTCGACGTCAGCGAGGACGTACGCGCCGAGATCGGCGACGAAGAAGCCGACCGGCTGCTCGCCGGCGACAACGCCCCGGGCAGCTACGACTGCACCTCCTGCCGCACGCCGGGCGACTCCGAGCAGGAGCGCACCTCCACGGTGCTGTTCGTCGGCGAGGAGACCGCGGTCCTCGCGTTCGCCCACGCCAGCTGCATCCCGTCGCAGGTGGTCCAGGTCGCCGAGGACCAGCTCCAGGGCGCCGTCGCCTCCATCACGGCCGCCGACGCCGCCGACGCCCTCTCCGCGGCCCACCCCGAGCAGGCCGTGCTCGGCGTCACCAGCGGTCTCGTCCTGATCGACGGCGAGCTGCACCCGGCGCTGGTCGTGGAGCCGACCGCGCCGGTGGCCCGCCCCGGTTCCGGCGGGCTCACCGACGAGTTCCTGTCGCTCCTCTCCGAGCAGGGCTTCCACCCCGTCGAGGACCTGAACACCAAGCCGGCCGCGCTGCCCGGCTGGTCGGTCCTGGTCGCCATGGGCCAGCTGCACTCGGTGCTCCAGCCCGGCGCGGGCGGCGCGGGCCAGTCGGCCTGGTGGCAGGCGCACCAGCCGCTCCAGGTCACCGAGGGCTGGCGCGCGGCGGCCAACAAGTCGCACACGGTGCTCGTCTTCGCCGCGCCGGTCGGCTCCATCGGCCAGCAGCCGCGCGAGGACCTGCTGCGGGACGCCCTGGAGAAGGCCGCGGCCAACGGGCGCCTGGTCGCCGCCGCGATGCCGCTGGCCGGGACCTGATGGACGCCGGGCGTCCGGGGATAGGGCCGGTGCGCGGGCCGGGGATCCCGACCGTCCCCCGTCCCCGGCGGGCCCCTCTTTCGGAGAGCCGCCCGCATCCGACGGACGGCGGGGTCGTTGGCACCTACGTGCACCCATACGACCCTTTCCCCCAGCCGTATCCGAGTCCGATCCCCGCCATGCGCCCGGCGCAGGACGTTCCGGCCGGGTACTCGGCGACGCCGATCTTCGATGCCCTGTACTCGGAGTACCGCCGGTCGTTCCGCACGCTTCCGGGTGACCGCAGCGGCGAGGAGGAGCTGGCGTTCCGGGCCTTCGGCACGGCGATGAGCACGGGCCTGTCCGGCTTCACCGGCCTCTCGGGATTCCACGGCCAGCACCACGCGGCGTATCCGTCGGCCTGGTCGGGCCCCCAGCACCACCCCCCGCAGGCGGCGCTGCCGCCGGGGCCCCGCCGCAGCCTCTGAGCGCGGCCGGGGCAGCAGGAACGGCCGAGGGCCGGAGTCGTCCGCGTACGGTACGGCTCCGGCCCTCGGCCGTGTGCACGGCGCGGGTTGCTTCCTCCCGCGTTCCTTCTTCTGCCGCGTTACTTCTTCTTGCCGCGCTTCTCGCGCACGCGGACCGAGATGTGGATCGGGGTGCCCTCGAAACCGAACTCCTCGCGCAGCCGGCGCTCGATGAAGCGGCGGTAGCCGGCCTCCAGGAAGCCGGAGGCGAAGAGCACGAAGCGCGGCGGCTTGGTGCCGGCCTGGGTGCCGAAGAGGATGCGGGGCTGCTTGCCGCCGCGGACCGGGTGCGGGTGGGCCGCGACCAGCTCGCCGAGGAAGGCGTTGAGCCGGCCGGTGGGGACGCGGGTCTCCCAGCCGGCGAGGGCGGTCTCGATCGCCGGGACCAGCTTCTCCATGTGGCGGCCGGTCTTGGCGGAGACGTTGACCCGGGGAGCCCAGGAGACCTGCTGCATCTCGGTCTCGATCTCGCGCTCCAGGTAGTAACGGCGCTCCTCGTCGAGCTCGTCCCACTTGTTGTACGCGATGACGATGGCGCGGCCGGACTCGACGGCCATCGTGATGATCCGCTGGTCCTGCACCGAGATCTGGTCGGTGGTGTCGATGAGGATGACCGCGACCTCGGCCTTCTCCACGGCGGCGGCCGTACGGAGGGAGGCGTAGTAGTCGGCGCCGGCCTGGAGGTGGACCTTCTTGCGGATGCCGGCGGTGTCGACGAACTTCCAGGTCACGCCACCGAGCTCGATGAGCTCGTCGACCGGGTCGCGGGTGGTGCCGGCCAGCTCGTTGACGACCACGCGGTCCTCGCCCGCCACCTTGTTCAGGAGGGAGGACTTGCCGACGTTGGGGCGGCCGATGAGGGCGATGCGGCGGGGGCCGCCGATCGCCTTGCCGAAGGTCTGCTCGGGGGCCTCGGGCAGCTTCCTGAGGACCTCGTCGAGGAGGTCGCCGGTGCCGCGGCCGTGCAGCGAGGAGACCGGGAACGGCTCGCCGAGGCCGAGCGACCAGAGCATGGCGGCGTCGGCCTCGCCGGACTGGCCGTCGACCTTGTTGGCGGCGAGGACGACCGGCTTGCCGGCGCGGCGCAGGAGCTTGACGACGGCCTCGTCGGTGTCGGTGGCGCCGACGGTGGCGTCCACGACGAAGAGGCAGGCGTCGGCGGCCTCGATGGCGTACTCGGCCTGGGTGGCGACGGAGGCGTCGATGCCGAGGACGTCCTGCTCCCAGCCGCCGGTGTCGACGACCTTGAAGCGGCGGCCGGCCCACTCGGCCTCGTAGGTGACGCGGTCGCGGGTGACGCCCGGCTTGTCCTCGACGACCGCCTCGCGGCGGCCGATGATGCGGTTCACCAGGGTCGACTTGCCGACGTTCGGACGGCCGACGACGGCGAGGACGGGGAGCGGCCCGTGGCCGGCCTCCTCGATCGCCACCTCGACGTCCTCGATGTCGAAGCCCTCTTCCGCGGCGAGCTCCATGAACTCCGCGTACTCGGCATCGCCAAGTGCCCCGTGGTCGTGCTGGTCGTTCATGAAGTCCGTTCCTTGATCATTCGTGGTCGGTGGTCCCGGCGGCCGGAGCCGTGGTCCCACTACTGAAGTGTCACTCAGCGCCCGGTGAGGCGCCTGGCGTTTTTCAGGTGGCCGGTGAGGTGCTCCTGGATGCGGAGCGTGGCCTCGTCGAGCGCCTTGCGGGTACGCCGCCCGCTGCCGTCACCCGCTTCGAAGGCCTCCCCGAAGACGACGTCCACCCGGCTGCGGAGGGCCGGCAGCCCCTTCACGAGCCGTCCGGGCCGCTCGGTGCTGCCGAGGACCGCGACCGGGACGATCGGGGCGCCGGAGCGGACGGCGAAGTAGGCGAGCCCGGCGCGGAGCGAGGCGAAGTCGCCCTCGCCCCGGGTGCCCTCGGGGAAGATCCCGAGGACCCCGCCCTGTTCGAGCACGCCCAGCGCGTTGCCGATCGCGTTCCGGTCCGTGGACTCGCGGTCGACCTTCAGCTGGCCGATGCCGTCCAGGAAGCTGCCCAGCGGTCCGACGAACGCCTCCTTCTTGATGAGGAAGTGCACGGGGCGCGGGGCGGTGCCCATGAGCATGGGGCCGTCGATGTTGTGCGCGTGGTTGACGGCCATGATGACGGGTCCGGTGGCCGGCACCCGCCAGGCACCGAGGACGCGCGGCTTCCAGAAGCCGTACATCAGTCCGATGCCGATGCGGCGGCCGACCGCGGCGCCCTTCGCGGACGGCTGGGTCACTTGACGGCCGCCCTCTTCTCCTCCACCAGGGTGACGACGCACTCGATGACCTGGTCGAGGGTGAGCTCGGTGGTGTCGACCTCCACCGCGTCCCCGGCCTTGGCGAGCGGGGAGGTCTTGCGGCTGGAGTCCGCCGCGTCCCGCTTGACCAGGGCCTCCTGGGTGGCCCGCACGTCGACGCCCTTCAGCTCGCCGGAGCGGCGGGCGGCGCGGGCCTCCGCCGAGGCGGTGAGGAAGACCTTGAGGTCGGCGTCGGGGAGGACGGTGGTGCCGATGTCCCGGCCCTCGACGACGATGCCGCGCTCGGCCTCGCGGGCGATGCGGCGCTGGAGCTCGGTGATGAGCGCGCGGACCTCCGGGACGGCGCTGACCGCGCTGACCCGGGAGGTGACCTCCTCGGTGCGGATCGGTCCCGCGGCGTCCACGCCGTCCACCGTGATGGTGGGGCGGGACGGGTCCGTGCCGGAGACGATGACGGGCTTGCCGGCGGCGTTCGCCACGGCCTCGGCGTCGTCCACGTCGACCCCGTTGCCGATCATCCACCAGGTGATCGCCCGGTACTGGGCGCCGGTGTCCAGGTAGTCGAGACCCAGCTTGGCGGCGACCGCCTTCGAGGTGCTCGACTTGCCCGTGCCGGACGGGCCGTCGATGGCGACGATCACGGATTCCACGGTGGGTGACCTTCCTGGGTGGGCGGGGCCCCGGCGACAGCCCGGACCCCTACAAGGTTACCGAGTCCCCGAACCCGCCCGTGCCCCGTCCCCGCGGGCCCCCCGCCCGCCGTCCCCGCGGGCCCGCGTCCCCCGGAGGAGTCAGGGCGTGCGGAGGGACCACCCCTGGGACTGCAGGGAGTGGGAGAGGGCCGGGGCGGCCTTGGGGTCGACCATGAGCTGGACCAGGCCCGCCTGCTGGCCCGTCGCGTGCTCGATGCGGACGTCCTCGATGTTGACGCCCGCCCGCCCGGCGTCCGCGAAGATCCGGGCCAGCTCCCCGGGCCGGTCGCTGATGAGCACCGCGACGGTCTCGTAGGCGGTGGGCGCCGCGCCGTGCTTGCCGGGCACCCGCGCGCGCCCCGCGTTCCCGCGCCGCAGCACGTCCTCGACGCCCGCCGCCCCGCCCCGCCGTTCCTCCTCGTCCGAGGACTGGAGGGACCGCAGCGCCCGCACCGTCTCGTCGAGGTCCGCCGCGACCCCGGCGAGGACGTCCGCGACCGGTCCGGGGTTGGCGGAGAGGATCTCCAGCCACATGCGCGGGTCCGACGCGGCGATCCTCGTGACGTCCCGTATCCCCTGCCCGCAGAGCCGTACGGCCGACTCCTCCGCCTCCTCCAGGCGCGCCGCGACCATCGAGGAGACGAGCTGCGGGGTGTGGGAGACGAGGGCGACCGCCCGGTCGTGGGCGTCGGCGTCCATGACGACGGGCACGGCCCCGCAGAGCGCGACGAGTTCCAGCGCGAGGTTGAGCACCTCGGTGTCGGTGTCCCGGGTCGGTGTGAGGACCCAGGGCCGGCCCTCGAAGAGGTCGGCGGTGCCCGCCAGCGGGCCGGAACGCTCCTTGCCGGACATCGGGTGGCTGCCGATGTACGCGCCGAGGTCGAGGCCCGTCGCCTCCAGGGCGCGGCGCGGCCCGCCCTTGACGCTGGCCACGTCGAGGTAGCCGCGGGCCGCCCCGGCGCGCATGGCGTCGGCGAGCGTGGCGGCGACGTGCGCCGGCGGCACGGCGACGATCGCGAGGTCCACCCGGCCCTCGGGCTCCGCGTCGGTGCCCGCGCCGAGCGCCGCCGCGGTCCGGGCGCTCGCCGGGTCGTGGTCGCGCAGGTGGACCGTGACGCCCCGGCCGGCGAGGGCGAGTGCGGCGGAGGTGCCGATCAGTCCGGTTCCGATGACGAGCGCTGTTCTCACGGGGGGATGTCCTTGGGGCGCGGCAGGGCGAGGGCGGTAAGGGGCCAGCCTAGTCAGCCCGGGGACGGCACGCGCGCGTGCGCCCGCCCTGCGAGACGCGCGGGGCGGGCGCCGCGTGCGGCCCGACGGCGACGGCCGAGGACCGGCGCCGTCAGAGCTTCTGCGCCCGGATGATGTCCTCCAGCGACCCGCCCTGCGGCAGCGATCCGCCCGGCGTCAGCTTGTCGACGGCCTGCGGCAGCGACTGCGCGATCTCGTCGGCGGCCTGCTGCGGTGTCACCCCGGCGTCCTGGGCGACCTTCTGCAGGGTCTCGTCGGGGAGCGCCCGGGCGATCTGGGCGCCGTCGACGGGCTTGTTCTCGCCGGTGCCGATCCAGGACTGGGCCTGGTCGGCGAGGCCGGACTTGGTGAGCATGTCGAGCAGTCCGCCGAGCGGGTTCTGGCCGTTGCCCCCGCCGCCCGCGCCCCCGCTCCCCTGCCCGCCGCCCGCGAGCGCGCCGAGCAGGGAGCCGAGGATGCCGCCGGCACCGCCGCCCTGTCCGCCGCCTCCGCCGAGCAGGGAGCCGAGGAGACTGCCGAGATCGTTGCCCGCCATGGTGGTTCCGCCTTTCGTCCGTACACAGCCCCGATCGCCTCAATCTCATGCATACGGGGTGATTCCGCCACCCGGTGCGGGCGCGGGTGCCGAGCGGGTAGAAAGGGCGGATGCTGCTCCATGTCGTACCGCTGGACGAGTGGTCCGCGGACCCCGCCCTCCCCTACGCCCCGCCGTCGCTCGCCGCCGAGGGCTTCGTGCACTGCTCGCCGGACGAGCAGGCGGCGCTCGCGATCGCCGACGCCCACTACCGGGACGCGCCGGGCCCGCTCCTGGTGCTGGTGATCGACCCGGCCCTGCTGTCCGGGGAGGTCCGCTGGGAGGGTTCGGAGGACCGGCTCTTCCCGCATGTGTACGGGCCGGTGGAGCGGACGGCGGTGACGGCCGTCCTGGAGGTGCTGCGGGACGCGGACGGCCGTGCGGGGGAGTTGGCGCCCTGGGTGTAGTCCGGGCCCGGCGTGTTGCGGGGGCGGCGGCGCGGCCGGCGCGAAGCTGGGCCGTATGACCTCACGGACGACACGGACGACCCCGACGGCACCGACGGCACCGACGGCACCCCGCCGGACGGTCCTGCTCGCGGCGGCCGCCCTGACCACGGCGACCGCGGCGACGACCACCGGCTGCGGCTCGGACGACGGCGGAGGCGGCGGTACGGAGTCGAGCGCCCCGACCCCGGCGGAGACCACCGGCACCCCGCTGGCGAGCACCTCGGAGATCCCGGTGGGCGGCGGCACCGTCTTCGCGGACCGCAAGGTGGTCGTGACGCAGCCCAGGAAAGGCGAGTTCAAGGCGTTCTCGGCGATCTGCACCCACCAGGGCTGCACGGTGAACAAGGTCGCGAGCGGCACGATCGACTGCCCCTGCCACGGCTCGAAGTTCGGCATCGACGACGGAGCCGTGAAGGCCGGCCCGGCGCCGCGGCCGCTGCCCGCCGAGGAGATCACCGTCTCCGGGGAGACGATCACCCTCGCGTAGCCTGGCCGCCATGACCGCCGTGGACACGACCCCCGAGGCACTGGTGCGCGAGCACACCGTCTACGCCTGTGTGATGGGCTCGCGCGCCTTCGGACTGGCGACCGAGGACAGCGACACCGACACCCGGGGCGTCTACCTCGCGCCGACGCCGCTCTTCTGGCGCTTCGACAAGCCCCCGGCGCACGTGGAGGGCCCGGCCCCCGAGCAGTTCAGCTGGGAGCTGGAACGCTTCTGCGAGCTGGCCCTCCGCAACAACCCCAACGTCCTGGAGTGCCTCCACTCCCCCCTGGTCGTCCACACCACCGAGTGGGGCCGCGAACTCCTCGACCTGCGCGGTGCCTTCCTCTCCCGCCGGGCCCACGCCGCCTTCGTCCGGTACGCGGTCGGCCAGCGCCGCAAGCTGGAGGCGGACGTCCGCCAGTACGGCCACCCGCGCTGGAAGCACGCCATGCACCTGCTGCGGCTGCTCGGCAGCTGCCGGGACCTGCTGCGCACGGGCGAGCTGCGGATCGACGTGGGCGCGGACCGGGAGCGGCTGCTCGCCGTCAAGCGCGGCGAGGTCCCGTGGCCGGAGGTCGAGTCCTGGATGAACCGCCTCCAGGACGAGTCCGACACCGCCCTCGGCGCCAGCCCCCTGCCGCCCGCGCCCGACCACGCGCGCGTGCAGGACCTCCTGATCCGCGCCCGCCGCGCATCCGTCTGAATATTCACGACAAATAGGGGATGAATCCCCTGAACACCCTCTTCCGGCGCCTTCCATAAAGGGCGTATTTGCCCCTCCTTTACTCTCTTTTTTCAAGATCACGAAGTGTTACCCTGCCCCCCGCTGATTGGTTTTTCTTCACACAGGGGGGGACGTGCAACGTTTCCGTAGACGTGGATTGCCGACGACCTTGGCCGTCGCATTCCTGGCTGGGGCACTGCCCAGTACAGCCATAGCCGTGGAAAGCAAGGGAGGGCCGCGGCTTCCGGAACTCCAGCAGCCGCCGGCGGTCGCGGTTTCCGCGGCGAAAATAGGCGGCAAGAAGAAGCCGGACGCTGCCGCGGTTTCCGTGACGGACCGGAAAAAGGGGGTCCACTGGCCTTCCGCCGGATCTGCCGAGATTCGACTGGACGACGGCGGGGGCCGGGCAGGCGACCTTCCGGTCAGCCTCCGCCCGGGGGCCGCCGGCGTCGCCACCCGGACGGGTGGGGACCAGCCCTTCCGCGTCGGGCAGAGCCGGACGCCTCAGAGCGTGCGGGTCTCGGTCGCCGACCGGAACGCCACGCGCAAGGCCGGCATCGACGGTCTGCTGATGACCCTGGGCAGCACCGACGGCGGCCCTGTCAGCGGTTCCGTGGACGTCAAGGTCGACTACAACGCCTTCCGTCACGCCTACGGCGGCGACTACGCCGCCCGGCTGCGGCTCGTGGAACTGCCGGCCTGTGCGCTGACCACTCCGGACGCGGCGCAGTGCCGTGTCCAGAAGCCGCTGAAGACCCGCAACGACCTGAAGGCCGGCACGCTCTCCGCCGAGGTGCGGCAGCCGTCCGGCACCCTCTCGGGCACGAAGGCCGGCCCCACCGGGGCGAGCACGGCCCTCGCCTCCTCCGCCACCGTGCTGGCCGCCACGGCGAGCGCCGCCGGTCCCACCGGCGACTTCAAGGCGACACCGCTCCAGCCGTCCGGCACCTGGAGCGCCGGAGGTTCCACCGGCGCCTTCTCGTGGACCTATCCCATCGACGTGCCGACGGTGCCGAGCGAGCTCGAACCGAGCATCGCCCTGCAGTACAACTCGCAGAGTGTCGACGGTCGTACGGCCGCGTCGAACAACCAGCCGTCGTGGATCGGTGACGGCTGGAACTGGGAGCCCGGGTTCATCGAGCGTCGTTACAAGGCGTGCAACGACGACAAGACCGGTGGGACGAACACCACGCGCGTCGGTGACCTGTGCTGGTTCAACGACAACGCGGTCCTCAACCTGGG